>JAWOGU010000439.1:0-27645 GCA_046496595.1 Chloroflexota bacterium | reverse complement strand
CAAAAATCAGATCGCTTTTTTCTTCTCTTGTCAACAAAGCACTGTTTTTAAATCCTTCTTCAAACTCAATACTTGCTGATTCAAAGTCTTCCAACAGCACGTATTTTACACTTTTACCCAAATAATTGATAACAGGGTTGAAAGTGTCCGTCTTTGCAGGAACAAAATTATGATTTACGATAATGGCGTTATAAAAGGGATATGCTGTTCGTGTGTTGTTGATCCCGTTTTCTTTAATTCCTGCCCTGATGATTAGTTTGGAAGTACCTTCAGCCAGCATATGGTGTAGAGGTGATGGGGTGTGGAGGTGATGGGGTGATAGGTTTTGCCACCCTGCCACTTTGCAACTCTGCCACCTCGCCCAAACAAAAAAGAGATTGAAGACCGTTAAATCTCCAATCTCTCATCTTCAATCATGCCTGATACACCCGTAGAACCGATGACCACCAGGTTGTCCTGGGCACCCAGAAGAGACGCCTTAGTGCTGCTGCCTTCCGGCCCTGACACGGTTCGGCGGCTTCCGCCGCCAGGGACCCAGTCGTCACCGGTCTTACGGGTATATCGTATGCAATTTAACGCGGATCCTAACAAAAGCCAGAAGTTTGTCAAAAAAGATTACTTATCCTTCATCCTTCTGCTTTCCAACTCAGTTCCACACCCCCAGCACTTCCGGCCCCCGATCAATTTCCCAGGGATAGATGATATACGCATCCGTTACGGCCGAATAGTAGGTAGGCGTCAGTCCGGGGTACAAAGAAGTAGTGGGCTTGTAGTGCAGCACACACGTGTCCGGGTCGCCGCCGGCCGCGTCGATGCGGTTGGCGACCGTGACAATGTTGCGCCCCTTTGTCCAGACATCATCCACCACCAAAATGCGCCGCCCTTCCAGCATCTCCGTGTCCGGAAATTGGATAAATTCAGGGATGGCATATTTGCTTTGCATCTGATCTTGCAGACCAGGAAAGTCAGCCGGGAAACGCACCGACGCCGTTAAAATGTAAGTAATATTCAGTGCTTCCGCCAGCATCCCGCCGGGAATAATTCCGCCGCGGGTCACGATGACCATGGAATCATAACGGCCGTGTATCTGGGGAACCAGGTAATCAATCAATTTGTCAACATCTGACCAGGTTAATACTTCGCGACGCATTAATTGCTCCTCACTCTTCCTATAAGAAGAAAATAAGGCATACGTTTCGTACGCCTTTTGCCTGCAATCCTACACGTTCACAGGCAGGGTGTCAACTTTTGTAAAAGTGGCAAAGTTGCAGGGTTGCAGGGTGTGGAGGTGATGGGGTGTAGAGGTGATAAAACCCTGCCACTCTGCCACTTTGCCACTTTGCCACTCTGCCACCTTGCCACCTTGCCACCTTGCCACCTTGCCACTCCGCCTTACTTTTTCCGCTGTGGGAAGCGGGTTAAAACGGTGGCGGTGTCGGGCATCGGCATGCGGGCGCCTATTTTAACGGCGCCGGGCACACGCAGCTCCCGTTGACCGCCGCCGAGCTGGTAAATGTAAATCTTGGTATCTTTTTTTGCCATCTCCAGCGGCAGCACAGCCTGACCCAGCAGATACCCATCCTGGTCGATGGCGCAGCTTGTGACAGCGCCCACCACCTTGCCCCGCCGATCCATGACAGGATCACCGTTTTCGGGACGGCGCACACCCTTTTCGTCCATGCGGAAGCGCACGATCTGCCGATCTCTCGTTTGTTCATAGGTGATGAAAGCCTCGCGGCCCACGAAGAAGGGCTTCCACAATTTGACATAACTACCAAAGGCGGCGTCGGCCGGATTGAGAGCCAGGTCGCCAGCCAGTTCGTGGCCGTAAAGCGGCAGACCGGCTTCGGTGCGCGTGCTGTCACGCGCCGCCAGGCCGCACGGCTTCACGCCAAGCGGCTCGCCAGCGGTCATGATAGCGTGCCACAACGCCGGAGCCTGCTCTGGATGCGCAAAAATCTCAAAGGCGATGCGCTCACCGGTATAACCGGTGCGCGAGACGATCACGTCGAATTCGCCCAGTTTGCCCTGGGTGATGCCGGCCCAGGGCAGCTTCTTGAGCCGTTGGGCGAAGGTGTCGTCTTCGCATAGAGACAATAGAATGTTGAGGGACTGCGGACCTTGCAAGGGGACATCTACGCGGCAGTCGCTGCCGTGGACGGGGTCGCGCAGGTCTCTGAGGGTGACGGGGTGGAGGATGCGGGCAAACGGCCGTTTCTCATCAATCAGCACACTCCCCTCATTCACCGCGTTGATCCAGGCCCAATCCTTATCGTTGTTGGAAGCGTTGACCACCAGCATAAAGCGCTCTTCGCTCAGGCGGTAGACCATGAGGTCATCTACCACGCTGCCATCGGGGAGGAGGAAGTAGGTGTAATGGGATTGGCCCACTTTGAGGGCGCTCACGTCGTTGGTGGTGACGGTATTGAGGAAGGCGACCACCTGCTCGCCGGCGGCGTCGAACACGCCCATGTGGGTGGCGTCGAACAGACCGGCGGCTTCGCGCACCGCCTGATGTTCCTCGCTGACGGAGCTGTACCAGACCGGCATTTCATAGCCGCCAAAGGGGATCATACGGCCGCCCAGGGCGACGTGGGTGTCGTAGAGGTTGGTGCGCTTCATCGGCGGATCGGCCGGTTCTTCCCAGGTGAAGGCAGGCAGGGCCGCGCCGTCCGCGCGCCGTTCGCAGCCGATGAAGAAGGGCTTGCTGTCGGCGTAGGTCTCGGGGTTTTTTTGTTTGCGCAGGATGTGGGACAGGTCTAAAACGCCGCCCATCACCGCTTCGGCGCCTTTTTCCAGCAAGCCCTCCGGCGCAATTAGCTTGACAGCCACCGGACCGGGCAGCCGGGCGCACACGTCTGAGAACAGCACATAGCCGTCGGAAAGATCAGAGAGCCAAACGGCCGTTTTGCGGGCGTCTTCCTTGCTGCCAAACAACAGGTGGAAGCGGTCTGCGTCGGCGCGGTACAGCGTGGCGTCCAGGTCAATGTCCGGGCCAAAAATGTGCGTGGCCTGGGTCTCATCTTCAGCCAATGACAAGACGTCGCTGGTGAGGGCATAGTTCAGCAGGGCTTGAGCCGCTTTGCCCCGAATCTCCACCACCCGGCTGGCGGTTTCCGGCTTGCTGCGCCGCAGCTGCTGCACCACGTCGCGGGCGCTGTTCAAGGCGATGGGATCCACTTTGGCGCGCAGTTCCCGTTTGCCGCCCAGAGCCGCGTAGCTGAACGGCTGGCACGCTTTCAGCGTACCGGCCATCGCCTCTGCCAGCAAATCAACTTCGTCATCGCCAAAGCCTAACTGGCTGATCCAGACCGTGCCCAGGCGCAGGCCGGTGGGATTGAGCGCTCCTTTGTCTCCGGGAATCGTATTACGGTTCACCACAATACCGGCCACATCTAAAATGCGGGCCGCCATGTCGCCGGACAAGTGTAGATTGTTGTGGCTGACGCTTTTGGTATCGACCAACACGGTGTGATTTTCACTGGGACCACCTACCGTGCGCATACCGGCGGCTTCCAGTTTTTCGCCCAGGCGGCGGGCGTTGGCCACAATGCGCTGCTGTAAACTGCGGAAGGTATCGGTGTTTGCCAGCTTCAGAGCGACGGCCAGGGCGGCGATGGTGTTGAGATGGGGACCGCCCTGTTCGCCGGGGAAAACGGCGCGGTCAATCTTTTGCGCCAGGTCGCGTTTGTGGGTGATCAGCATGGCGCCGCGCGGTCCGCATAGGCTTTTGTGGGTGGTGGTCATCACCACGTCGGCGATGCCGATGGGGCTGGGATGCACGCCGGCGGCGACGAGGCCGGAAATGTGAGAAATGTCGGCCAATAGATACGCGCCGCACTCGTTGGCGATGTCGCGGAAGCGCTGCCAGTCAATAATCTGGGCAAAGGCGGAGTAGCCGGCGACGATGATTTTTGGTTTTTCGGCGGCAGCAGTGGCCTGGATGGCGTCATAGTCGAGATATTCGGTTTGCGGATTAACGAAGTAGGGCACGCTGCGGTAGATTTTGCCGGAGCGGTTGACTGATGAACCGTGGGAGAGGTGGCCGCCGTCGTTGAGGTTGAGGCCCATGATGGCGTCGCCGGGCTGGAGCAGGGCGGTGTAGACGGCCGAATTGGCGGGTCCGCCGCTGAGGGGCTGCACGTTGACGAATAACTGGTCGGGGCGCAGGCCGTTGGCGGCAAACAGTTCGGCGGCGCGCCGCCGGGCGAGGGCTTCCAGGGCGTCGGCGTATTCCACGCCTTTGTAGTAGCGGGGATCGCTGTGGCGGCGGTAGCGGGCCAGTTCCATGTCGAGGTCCAGAATGGCGGCTTCATTTTGCTGGCGGCTGGTCTCCTGGGGATAGCCTTCGGCATAAATATTGGCGAAGGTGCTGGACATGGCCTGACGCACGGCCAATGGGGCTTCGCTTTCTGAGGCGATGAGGATGATGCTGTTGTCCTGGCGGTGGGTTTCGCGGTTTAGCAGCTCATCCAGTTCGGGATCGACCTGGTTGAGGGATCCCCGAAAAATGAAATCTGTGGACATGTTAATCTCCTTGGGTGGTACCGCGGGGCGTGCGGAGAGCACAAGGTGAGGCGCTGTGTCCTTCGTCGTGGCTGCGGTTGTGATTCATTTGGGAAATAGCAATGGGTTGATCTGAGTGGAATTTTAGCAGGAATTTTGGGGATAGGGTAACGGCCGTTTTATTGTGATAAAATCGAATCAACCATGAGTGAGCCATTTGTAAATACAGAAGATACTAAACGAAGCGCCGTTGAAATTCTTGCTGAGATGAGCGATTTTTTAACGGGAACTGTGCCTGTCGCCGACGCCATTGAGAGGGCGCTGACTGAGCTTCTCTCGTTTTTGGGCGGTGATTTGTCTCTTATAGTGACCACGTTGACAGAGGATGGGGCGCATTTGGTGGTGCGCGGACGGCGGGCGTACCTTCCCGAGTATTTGTTTGAACAAGTGGCAGAGCAACGAGCAGTGTCTGAGGCTTTGGTCAGCCAACAGGTGCTGCTTGAGGGGCGGCCGATGCTGTATTCTTTTGTGAATGAGAAAGACAGGATGCGCGGGTGGAGCGGGAGAGTTCCGGTAGCGCCCATCTATGCTGTTTTTTATTTGCCGCTGCTGGTTCGTGGACGGCCGATTGGTATTTTGCACATCAATATATGGAAACAAGCCAGACAGTTTACGTCAAAAGAAGTGGCTTTGTGCCAGGGTGTGGCGAATTTGTTGGCGGCGGCGATTGAAAACGGCCGTTTATTAACCGCCGAACGTGAGCAGCTTCATCTGGCGCGCACGCTGCAAAAAGTGGGCGCTTTGCTGACTACGCAACTCAGCCTGGAATCTCTGTTTGATCAAATTTTTTCATTGCTGGCGGAAGTGGTGGCCTACGACAGTGTTTCGATCCAACTGGTAGACAGAGTGACAAACCGCATGAAATTAGTTGCGGCTTGCGGCTTTGAACTGCTTGAACAAGAGGAACCTATCTTAGAGGAAATTGCCCACCACAGCCTGGAAAAATTTCCGGCCGGAGCGCATGTGGCTGTTATTTCAGACACCCATGCCAGTGATTTATGGGTGCATGGTGCTTTGGTGGCGCAAATTCGCTCCTGGATTGGCGCGTTACTCCGGGTGAAGGGACAAACGATAGGCGTTTTAAATGTAGACAGCTATACCCTCGACGCCTTTCATCACGAAGATGGGGAACTGGTGGCAGCCTTTGCCAATCAGGCAGCCATTGCCATTGAAAATACCCGCCTCCACAATGAAACAGATAGACGCGCCAAAGAACTGGCTGTACTGCACCAGCTTGCTCTGGATACGGCATCTGTGGTTAATCTGGATGAGTTGTTTGCCCAGACCACTCAGGCCATTGTGGCGGCGCTTTACCCTGAACACTTTGGTATTTTGTTGGTCGATGAGAGCAGCCAACAAATTTGGCCGCATCCGTCTTACCATGGTGTACAGGCTGACATGTTAACAAAGCCAGTCCTGTTTCATGGGAGTCTCTGTGGATTGGTAGTGGAGACAGGCCAGCCCTATTTGCTTGGCGATGTACGGGAATCATCCCACTATCTGGCGGCGAGTGCAGATACACTCTCTGAAGTGGCTGTACCCATCAAACTTGCGGATGAAGTTATGGGCGTCATTAATGTTGAAAGCCATAAATTTGGCGCTTTTTCGGGCAGCGATGTTGTGTTTCTGACCACGTTGTCCGCTTTGCTCAGCGCCAGTATCGACCGCGCCCGCATGGTGCGGCAGCTCCATGATCATTCGCGCAATCTGGCCGCTGAGGTAGACAGGCAGACCGCCGCTTTGAAATCAGAACGGGATCGAACGATTGCGATTTTGGAAAATGCTGGGGAAAGCATTTTGCTGCTGGATAATTTTGCCCGCATTGTGTATGTGAACAAAGCGCTGGAAATGCAAAGCGGCTACCAGCGTGACATGCTCATTGGACAAACCCCCAGGTTTTTGGAAGGCGGGCGTACAGTCATCGCAGCGTACACCGAGTTTTGGGATAAATTGGTCCGGGGTGAATCGTGGACGGGGCAGTTGGTGAACCGGCGGCGTGATGGTTCGTTTTATGATGTGGCTGTGTCCATGGCGCCGGTAATGGATGCTGCCGGGGAGCTGATGAGTTTTGTCATCGTGGAGTCGGATATAACGCGCATGAAGGAGGTGGAACGTCTGAAAACGGAGTTTGTGGCCAATGTAACGCATGAATTACGGACGCCGCTGACAAATATTAAAACGTATGTCACGTTAGCGGAGCGAGGCCGCGAGGAACAGCGGTCTCGTTATTTCCAGATTCTTCATCATGAAACGGACAGGTTAACCCAGTTGATTCAGGATTTGCTGGACTTGTCTCATTTACAGACGGAATCGCTGCCAACTGTGGTGGGCGCCGTCAATTTGACAGCGGTCGTGCAGGAGTATGTTGATATCTTCCAGGCGAAGGCGGATGTCAAAAATATTGAGTTAAAATTGCTGCCGCCTGTGGTGGAAACGGCCGTTCCCCTGGCGGATAAACATATCGGTCAACTGCTCACGAATTTGTTGGGGAATGCCATTGCTTATACGCCAGCCGGGGGCCGGGTGACGGTGGTTGTGGGTAAGGATGCGGATCGGCCGGAGCAACCGGTGTGGTTTCAGGTTATTGACACTGGCATGGGCATTTCTGAAGAGGATTTACCGCACCTGTTTGATCGTTTTTATCGCGGTGCGTTGGGCAAAGAGCATGGTATTCCCGGCACCGGTTTGGGGCTGGCAATTTGTGATGAAATCCTGAAACGCTATCATGGTGACATCACGGTTGTCAGTCAATCAGGAGTGGGCACAACCTTCACTGTGTATTTGCCCGAAGCGGTTCCGCACAACGGGGAGAGCGCTGATGACTGATACTCCTCGGCTGTCTCGCGCCTTTTTTGCCAGAGGCGCCTGTGTGGTAGCGCCTGCGCTGCTGGGTAAACGGCTGGTCCGGCAGCACAACGGCCGTTTCCTGTGCGGTATCGTGGTGGAAACAGAAGCCTACTGCGACGCCGCCGAACCCGACCTGGCCTGCCATGGCGATCGCGCTAATCAGGGACGCCCCACAGCGAGAACGGCCGTTATGTTTGGCCCGCCGGCGCACGCTTACGTCTATTTCACCTATGGCGTACATTGGATGTTCAACGTGGTCACGGGGCAAGACGGTGAAGCGAACGCTGTTTTGATCCGGGCGCTGGAGCCGGTGGACGGAGTAGAGGTGATGATAGGGAATAGAAACGGCCGTTCCCTGCCCGACTTAACCAACGGCCCCGTCAAACTAACTCAGGCGCTTGCCATCGACAAATCCTTAAACGGGGCAAATCTTTGCCAGCCCGATGGGGTTATATGGTTTGCAGACGCGCCAGCCGTTGATTCGGCGCACGTTTGCACCGGTCCGCGCATTGGCCTGGGCCAAACGCCCGAACCCTGGCTCTCCATACCCTGGCGCTACTGGCTGTCCGGCAGCCCATACGTTTCAAAATAAAAACACCCCCAAATCCGCAGACGTTGGAATGGTGCAGACAACTCTCTCCGCGCCACCGCGCTCTCCGCGGTTAAATCTTAAGGAGACTGCATGAAACTACTTGAAGGTAAAAAAGCCCTGATTTTTGGCATCGCCAACAAAAATTCCATCGCCTGGGGCATTGCCCAGGCTTTTCACGCCCAGGGAGCCGAAATTGGCTTCAGCTATGCCATTCCTCAATTGGAAAAGCGTGTCTTCCCGCTGGCTGAAGAACTGGGCGTCGCCTTTGTGGAAATGTGCGACGTCAGTTCCGATGAAGAAATCGAGACTGTTTTCGCCAAAGCCGCCGCCCATTTTGGCGAAATCGACATCCTGGTCCATGCCATTGGCTTTGCGCCAAAAGAGGAACTAGACGGCCGTTACGTAGACACCTCGCGTGAAGGCTTCAAAATCGCCCTGGACATCAGCGCCTACAGCTTAGTGGCCCTCAGCCGGGAAGCGGCCAAACTCATGCCCCACGGCGGCAGTATCCTCACCCTCACCTACTATGGTGCAGAGAAAGTCGTGCCGCACTACAACGTGATGGGCGTCGCCAAAGCCGCCCTGGAGGCCAGCACCCGCTATCTGGCGGCCGATTTAGGACCGGACGGCATTCGCGTTAACGCCATCTCCGCCGGCCCCATCAAGACGCTGGCCGCCGCCGGTATCGCCGGTTTCCGCAAAATGCTCACCTACACCGCCGAACGCACTCCCTTGCGCCGCAACGTGGACCAGGACGAAGTAGGCCGCACGGCGCTCTGGTTGTGCAGCGAGTTAGGCAGCGGCGTCACCGGTGAGATCGTGCACGTGGATGCCGGGTACAACATTTTGGGCATGACAGAGCCGCCCGAAAAGTGGGCGTGATGGGAAAAGGATGAAGGATGATGCGGTCTGTTATTGGTGCAAATCCCGTAACTTAGACCGTAAGCGCCTCATATTACCCTAAAAATCAGTAGTTAATGAGCGGCAGATTTGAGGTTTGACAAACCGAAACCTTCCGTTATACTCAAAAATATAACTTAAATTAACACTCTTATCAGGAGCAGCCGAGGGAACGGCCCGATGAAGCTGCAGCAACCCCCACCATGGGAAGGTGCTAATTCCGACAGCAAAAGCTGGCAGATAAGAGGCAAGCAGATACTTTGGCAAGCCTCTTGATACCAGTCAAGAGGCTTTTTTTTACCCTATCAGTTTGAGAAAAATGTAGAGGACTTGCTCCCGTAAAAAAATTTGGAGGATTTTTGAAATGACAACAACTTTTATGACAGCCCCGAGCTTATTGTTCACGTCAGAGTCGGTGACAGAAGGTCACCCGGACAAGATGTGCGACCAGATTAGCGACGCTATTCTGGACGAAATCATGGCTCAAGATCCGATGGCGCGTGTGGCTTGCGAAACGGCCGTTAAAACCGGCTACGTCATGCTGCTGGGCGAAATTACCACCACCGCCTTCGTCAACGTAGACGATCTGGTGCGCAAAGTCGTCGTCGAGATTGGTTTCGACGACAGCAGCAAGGGTTTCGACGGCAAGACCTGCGGCGTCGTTTCCGCCATTGCCAGCCAAAGCCCCGACATCGCTCAGGGTGTGGATCGCGCCTTGGAATATCGCAACAACGGCGACCACGAAGCAGCCATCAACGCCGTCGGCGCCGGCGACCAGGGTATGATGTTTGGTTACGCCTGCACCGAAACCGCAGAGCTGATGCCGCTGCCCATCCACCTGGCCCACAAACTCACCAAACGCCTGGCCGACGTGCGCCGCGACGGCACGCTGCCCTGGGTCCGCCCGGATGGTAAATCGCAGGTGACGGTGGAATACAGCTACGGCAAAGTCAAACGCATCCACACCGTGCTCATCAGCACCCAACATGCCCCGGAAATTGACCAGGACACCATCCGCGCCGAAATCATCAAACATGTTATCATGCCGGTGCTGCCCGTGGACCTCGTAGATGACGAACTGTTGATTTTCGTCAATCCCACCGGCCGTTTTGTCGTCGGCGGTCCTATGGGCGACGCCGGTCTGACCGGACGCAAAATCATCGTTGATACCTACGGCGGCATGGGTCGTCATGGCGGCGGCGCTTTCAGCGGCAAAGACTGCACCAAGGTAGACCGTTCCGCCGCTTACGCCGCCCGCTGGGTCGCCAAAAACATTGTCGCCGCCGGTCTGGCCGAACGCTGCGAAGTGCAGGTCGCCTACGCCATCGGCGTCGCCCACCCGCTCAGCGTCAATGTGGAAACCTTTGGCACCAGCCCACTGCCTTCTGCCCAACTTGTAGCGCTGATCAACGAGCATTTCGATCTGCGCCCCGGCGCCATTATTCGTGACCTGGATTTGCGCCGCCCGATTTACCGTCAGACAGCTGCCTACGGTCACTTTGGCCGCACCGACATCGATCTGCCGTGGGAAAATACTGACAAAGCCGCAGCCTTGCGCGCTGCCGCTGCTCAACTCAACCTGGCGTCGGCGTAGTATGGCTTGACGCAGGCAGTGGGGTGCGTTAGAATTCCATGTCCTTATGGAACATTGTCTCCCGCAGGCAGACCTTAATGGAAGCATCTACTCGAGGTCCTGTCTGCGGGAGTAAAATTGTCAGGTGGTGTTGTGTTTGAAACCTTAGGCAGCCGCTTGCAAACCGTCTTTGATGGCTTGCAGCGGCGCGGCAAACTAACTGAAGAAGACGTCGATAACGCCATGCGTGAAGTGCGTCTGGCGCTGTTGGAAGCTGACGTTAATTTTAAGGTTGTCAAAAGCTTCATCAGCCGGGTTCGTGAGCGGGCTGTCGGGCAGGAAGTGATGCGCAGCCTGACGCCCGGGCAGCAGGTCGTTAAAATTGTCAATGAGGAACTGATCGCCACCTTGGGCGAGCCGGGTCGCCTTAACCTGGGTATGCAGTCGCCGTCTGTGGTTATGCTGGTGGGTTTGCAAGGCGCTGGTAAGACGACGATGGCGGGCAAACTGGCTCTCTTTTTACGCAAGCAGGGAAGACGGCCGTTATTGGTGGCCTGTGATGTTTATCGTCCTGCCGCCGTAGACCAACTGCAAACGTTAGGCAAACAGCTCGACATCCCGGTCTACAGCGAAGGCACCCAAGCGAACCCGGTGGACATCGCCAAACGCGGCGTACAGCAGGGCAGAGACAGCGGCGCTACTGTAGTTATCATCGATACAGCCGGCCGCCTGAACATTGATGAAATGATGATGGACGAGATCAAAGCCATTAAGGCGGCGGTCAATCCCATCGAATCCTTGCTGGTAGCAGACGCCATGACCGGTCAGGAAGCCGTGCGTGTCGCCACCGACTTTAACAATGCCGTGCAAATCACCGGCCTGATCATGACCAAAATTGATGGCGACGCCCGCGGCGGCGCTGCTATCTCTATGCGCGAAGTCACCAACGTTCCCATCAAATTCCTGGGAACTGGCGAAAAGCTTAGCGCCATCGAAGAATTCCACCCGGATCGTTTGTCCAATCGCATTTTGGGCATGGGCGACATGATGACGCTCATCGAAAAAGCCCAGACTGAAATGGATCAGGACGAAGCCCAAAAAGCGGGCGAACGCCTGATGGAAGGCAAATTTGATCTGGACGATTTCCTGAAACAGATGCAGCAGATTAAGCGCATGGGTCCCATTGCCCAACTGTTGGAAATGATACCGGGCATGAACAAGATGGCAGGCGACGTCGATTTAAGCGGCGCTGAAGGCGAATTGAAGCGCATTGAAGCCATCATCCAATCCATGACGCCCAAAGAACGGCGAAACCCAAAGATTATAAAGGGCAGCCGTAAAAGAAGAATCGCGGTTGGTTCTGGCACGACGGTGCAGGAAGTGAACCAGCTTTTGAAACAGTTTGTTGAAATGCAAAAAATGATGAAACAAATGCGCACCAGTCGTGGACGCAGGGGTCTCATGAGTATGTTGGGCGGCGGCGGCGGTTTTTAGCCCCGACCCATGAGTGGTTACGACCGCGTGAACCGCAGTGTTACCCAATCATTTGTTAAGTTAAAAAGTCGTCGATAGACGATTTCATTAGTCAGATAGTTGCCTAGTCAGATGGTCGTTTAGTCGGGCAGTCTACCGTCCTACTTCCAGACTGAAGCACCAACAGACTACAAGACTACTGATCTACAAAACTATAAGACTAATATTTGGAGATAAAGAAAGACTATGTTGCGAATTCGTTTAACCCGAGTAGGTAAAAAAAGACAACCCAGCTACCGTATTGTTGTCAGTAATGTCACGTCCAAGCGTGATGGGCGTATTGTGGAACAGATTGGTTTTTACAACCCATTGGTTGACCCGATTGCCTATACCCTGAAAGAAGACCGTGCTCTGTACTGGTTGAGTGTGGGTGCTCAGCCATCTGATGCCGTGAGACGTCTCCTGGTAAAACAGGGCACGGTAGATCGTGTGGCGCGGCTGCATGCTGGCGAATCTTTTGAAGCGCTGGTAGCCGAGTATGAAGGCGTTGATCTGGAAGCGGTGGCGGCTGCAACTGTGGCTGTCGCGCCAGTTTCTGTCGCGCCAGTTTCTGTCGTTACAGAAGAAGAAGAGTAGATAGGCTTTGCTAGAAATTTTATGAGCCAGATGTCGTTTCGGCTCGACAGGCAAATCATAACATGAAAGAATTAGTTGAGTTTGTGGTGAAGTCATTGGTAGATAACCCGGATGAAGTGCGGGTTGATGCGCATGGCGATCATTCTGAGACAACCCTTGAATTGTCTGTAGCGGCGGCTGATATGGGCCGGGTTATCGGTACACGTGGCCGTGTGATTAATTCGATTCGGTCTCTGGTTCAGGTGGCGGCGGCTAAAGAAGGGCTGCGTGTCAATTTGGAAGTTTTAGAAGCGGATCGTGATTAGTAATTGTGGTGTTTGATTGACTGAACAAACAGATCCTCGTTCTCGTAAGAGCGACCAACGGGGCTTGGTAGAATCATCTGCTGAGCCTCGTTTTTTGGTCATTGGCAGGATTCTCTCTGTGCATGGTGTGCGTGGGGAGGTCCGTGTGCGGCCCCATACCGATTTGCCGGAGCGTTTTACCTGGTTGGAAACGGTGTATGTGGGTGAGCATGATCCCCGACCGATGGTGGTGGAGGGGGTTCGTTTTCATAAGGATCTGGTGCTGCTGAAGCTGGCTGGTTACGATTCCCGGGAGGAGGCAGCGGCCTTAAAAGGGGAGATGTTGCATGTGCCGATGGCTGAGGCTATTCCTCTGGCGGAAGATGAGTATTTTCTCTATCAACTGATTGGTTTGGCTGTGGTGACGGATGAGGGCGAATCGCTTGGTGAACTGGTAGAGGTGCTGGAAACTGGGGCCAATAATGTGTTTGTGGTTCGTGGTGAGGGTAGGGATATTTTGCTGCCGGACACCAAAGAAGTGATTGTTGACATTGATTTTGATAACGGCCGTTTAACGGTCCATCTTTTGCCGGGTCTGCTTGGCTGATCTGGCGGCTTGTGCCGGTCCCTGATATTTTGTTAACACAGCAATAACTTGACACCATCGATCATGGTGGTATTTTTGTTTCTATGTCTGACCTCAAATATTGGTTAGGATTTAATCTGGTTAAAGGCATTGGCCCGGCCAAAGTGCAGGCGCTGCTCGATTATTACGGTGATCTGGCGGCGGCTTGGACGGCGTCTGAAGAGCAGCTCAAGAGAATCGGTTTCGACCAACGGGCGCTCAATACGCTGCGTGAGGCGCGCCGGGAGCTTGACCTGGACGCGGAATTGGCGCGGATTGAAGCCGCCGGTATTCGGCTGCTTACCTGGCAGTCGGCGGATTATCCTGCTTATTTGAAGGAGACGCCGACGGCGCCGTCTTTGCTGTATGTTTCTGGTGATTGGCAGCCAGAATTAGACATGTTTGCGGTGGCGGTGGTGGGAACGCGCCGCTTAACCAGTTATGGCCGGCAGGTGACAAAAGACCTGGTGACCGGACTGGTGCATAATGGCATTACGGTGGTGAGTGGTTTGGCCCGGGGGATTGATGCGGTGGCGCATAAAACGGCCGTTGACCTGGATGGACGTACTCTGGCCGTGCTGGGATCCGGTTTGGATTGCATTTACCCATCAGAGCATCGGCCGTTGGCGCAGCAAATTGCGGCGGGACGCGGCGCTTTGATCTCGGAATATGGGCTGGGCGTGCGCCCGGAGGCTAAGAATTTTCCGCCGCGCAACCGCATTATCAGCGGGCTGTCGCTGGGCGTGATTGTGGTGGAAGCGGGTGAGCGCAGCGGCGCCTTGATCACCACGGATTTTGCTCTGGAACAGGGGCGTGAGGTGTTTGCCGTGCCGGGTAACGTGAACAGTCCTGTGAGTATGGGGCCAAACCGGCTGATTCAGCAGGGCGCGAAACTGGTGACCAGTGTGGATGACGTGTTGGAAGAATTGAATTTGCGTATGGTTGCCGAGAAAACGGCCGTTCAACTGGCACTGCCCGGCACGAGTGAAGAAGTGGCTTTGTACGCCCATCTATCGGCGCAGCCCATGCACATTGATGAACTGCGCCGCGTATCAGGGCTGTCCAGCAGTGAAGTGAGCAGTACGCTTACCCTGATGGAGTTAAAAGGCATGGTACAGCAGGTCGGCGCGATGAACTACGTCCTGTGCCGTGAACCGGAGCCAACTTATACGGTAAACACCCCGCCGGATGACGGCGTGGTTGAATAAGGAAGTAACTATACAGCGCTGTCGAGGGCTGAGCTTGTCGAAGCCCGGTTCCCTTCGACAGGCTCAGGGAACCTGCGTGTATAGTTACATAAGGAAAATTATTATGAAACTGGTTATATTTGCAGGTGGTTCCGGGCGGCGTTTGTGGCCGATCAGCCGCCAAAAATCGCCCAAACAATTTGAACCTATCCTGGGCAGTAAATCGACTTTGCAGCTTGCCGTGGACCGCGTTTTGCCTGTTTATGGCGGCGAGAACATTTTTATTTCGACCAACTTGAAATATGTAGACATCGTGCGCAGCCAACTGCCGGACATCCCGGCTGAGAACGTAATTGGCGAACCGGCCCGGCGAGATTTAGCGCCGGCAGTGGGTCTGGCGATGATGCATCTGACCCAGGCCAGCGAATCGGAAGAAGAGCCGATTGCCATTTTGTGGGGCGATAATTACATGGATCAGGTTGACACGTTTCAGAATGTGTTGGCGGCGGCCGAACAACTCCTGACGGAGAAGAAAGCGGCGATTTTGTTTGTGGGCGAGACCCCCCGTTTTGCCAATGACAACCTGGGCTGGATTGGTTTGGGTGACGTGTTGGGCAAGGTGGGAGAACGGCCGTTTTACGCCTTCAACTCCCTGACATACCGGCCCGCAAAAGAGCTGTGTGATCGATTTTTTGCGGAAAAAAGCCATGTGTGGAATACTGGCTACTTCGTCACCACCGTTGGTTATATTCAAAAACAATACCAACTACGCCAACCGGAAATGTGGGCGCAGCTCCAGGAAATTGGCGCGAAGATTGGTCGTGATGAGTATCTGGATACGCTCCACGAGGTGTATCCGCAGTTAGACTCGATCAGCTTTGATGACGCCATTTTAGCCTTTGTGCCTTCGGTCGATGCAGTTGTGCTGCACGGTGAAATGGGCTGGAGCGATCCGGGCACCTTGTATGCCCTGAAAGAAGCCATCAATCCGGCGCCGGCAGCCAACGTGACCAAGGGTCAGGTGGTTTTGGAAAGCGTGTCCGACGCCCTGGTGTACAACTACGAAGCCGGAAAACTGGTGGCGGTGGTTGGCGTCGAAGGCATGATTGTTGTTAATACGGAAGATGCACTTTTAGTCGTTCACAAAGACCAGATTCCCCTGGTTAAGAAAATGGTGGACGGCCTGGAAGGCACAGATTTAGAAAAATACAGCTAATTTTTATGACTGAAGAACTGAAGATTGAAGGCTACTGTTTAAAGTGCAAAGAAAAACGGGATATGAACAGTCCCCAGGCTGAATGGGCCGCCAATGGCAGCCCGGCTACCAGAGGCGCCTGTCCGGTGTGTGGTACGACGATGTATAAGCGCGGGCACACGGCGGCGCATGACAATTTGCCTAAGCCGGAGATTCAGCCGCGGGCCAAGACTAAGAAGGCTGCGCCTAAGAAGAAAGCGGCGCCCGCCAAAAAGAAAACGATGGCGAGTAAAAAGAGCGCTCCCGCCAGCAGTGAAAGTGCAGCGCGCCGCTCCGGTAAATTGGTGGTGGTGGAATCACCGGCTAAAGCCAGGACGATTGGCCGTTATCTGGGCAAGGGGTATACCGTCAAGTCCAGTGTAGGCCACGTGCGTGATCTGCTCAAGTCGCGCTTAAGCGTTGACGTGGAAAATGACTTTGCCCCCGAATACCGGGTGCCGAATGACAAACGTAAGGTAGTGAAAGACCTGACGGAGGCGGCGGCCAAAGCCAAAGAAATATACCTGGCGACTGACCCGGACCGGGAAGGCGAGGCGATTGCCTGGCATGTTTTGGAAGCGGCGAACATGGATCCGGCGCGCACTAAACGAGTGGTGTTCCAGGAAATTACGAAACCGGCGGTGACGGCCGCTTTTGAGCATCCGCGCGACATTGACATGGATCGGGTGGATGCGCAGCAGGCGCGGCGTATTTTGGACCGTTTGGTGGGGTATAAACTCAGCCCGTTGTTGTGGCGCAAGGTGCGCGGCCGTTTGTCGGCCGGGCGGGTGCAGTCAGTGGCAGTGCGGTTGGTGGTGGAGCGGGAACGCCTGATTGAGAACTTCGTCCCTGTGGAATACTGGACGTTGAAGGCGGAGTTGAGCCAGCAAAAATATGGGCGATTGGCGGAACGGCCGTTCTTCGCCGCCAGGTTTCACAAATTCAAAGGGGATGATCCCGTCCTGAACAGTGAAGCCCACATGCAGCCTCATCTGGCGGCTCTGGAAAAAGCGGCCTGGACGCTGGGCGAGGTGCGTATCGGCACACGCACGCGCAAACCGGCCGCGCCGTTCACCACCAGCACCATGCAGCAAGAAGCCTCGCGCAAGCTGGGGTTCGGTACCAGCAAGACGATGAGCGTGGCGCAGCAGTTGTATGAAGGTGTAGACCTGGGCGGGCCTGATGGCGCGACCGGCTTGATCACCTACATGCGTACCGACAGCGTCACCGTGTCTGCGGAAGCGCAAAAAGAGGCGCAGGAATTCATCATCAAAAATTATGGCCGGGAGTATGCGCCGCCTGAACCCCCTGTCTACAAAACACGCTCCAAGTCTGCCCAGGAAGCGCATGAAGCGGTGCGGCCCACCTCTGTGATGCGCACGCCGCAGTCCGTGAAGGGAGATCTCAAGCGGGATCAGTACCGGCTCTATGCTTTGATCTGGGATCGGTTTGTAGCCAGCCAGATGGAATCGGCTGTTTACGATACCGTATCGGCTGATATTTGGGCCGGTGAGGCGAGTGTGGCGGCTGTAAAACGGCCGTATCTCTTCCGCGCCACCGGTTCATCTTTGCGCTTTTCCGGTTTTCTGGCGCTGTATGAGGAAACGAAACCGTCTGACGAACCGGATGAAAATGGCAATGGCGATATACCGTCTGATTTAACGACCGGGGAGCCGGTGGATTTGCTCCGTCTTCTCCCGGAACAGCATTTTACCCAGCCGCCGCCCCGCTTCTCCGAAGCCTCCCTGGTGCGGGAGTTGGAGGAAAACGGTATTGGCCGTCCCAGCACCTATGCTTCCATCATCTCCACTGTGCAGGCGCGGGGTTACGTGGATCGTGAGGATAAACGGCTCGTGCCCACGGAGACGGGCCAGGTTGTCAATGATTTATTGGTGGAGTATTTCCCCGATATTATGTCGGCCGATTTTACGGCGCGCATGGAAGATGAATTGGATAGGATTGCGGAGGGCGAGATGGCCTGGACGCCGGTGATAGCCGGCTTTTACAACGCTTTTGAAAAAGACCTGGAAAAGGCAGACGACGCCATCCCCAAAATCGATCTGAAAAAAGAAGTGGAACCGGTCGGGCGGGACTGTCCTTTGTGCGGCAGCCAGCTTTTGTACCGGGAGGGGCGCTACGGCCGTTTTGTGGGGTGCAGCAATTTCCCGCAATGTCGTTATACGGAGCAGATTCTCAACAAAATCGGGGTGCTGTGCCCGCTGGATCACGGGGAACTGGTGGAAAAACGGACGAAACGGGGGCGTGTCTTTTATGGCTGCGCCAATTATCCGGAGTGTGACTGGACGAGTTGGAAACGGCCGTTAGCCGAACCGGCCTGTTCGCGCTGCGGCGGCTTGCTGGTGCAGGTGAACAATCATACCGCTGAATGTACAAAATGCGGTGAACGGCAGCCTTTGGCAGAAAAGCAGACCGCCTGATAAACAGTTAACGAGAAGGAACAGGAAACGGCCGTTAACCGTCTCCTGTTCTCATTACGCCAGACGCAGCACCAACCCCTCATTGGGCGCCAACACCAAATTGCCTAAATCGACTATACCTGTTCTTTGCCCGTCACTGGCAGCGGCGATAGCTGCCTGCGCCGCAACAGCGCTTAAGTCCACGGTATGCTGCTTACCGCTAAAGTTCAGCGCCATCAGGAAGGCGTCGGCGTGAGGGGCTGTGCGTTGATAGGCGAAGATGTCGGAAACGGCCGTTTCCACTGCCGCATACTCTCCCACACTCAAAGCCGGCTCAGTTTGTCTCAACGAGGCCAGCGCCCGGTACAAACGCAGCATCGACGCCGGTTCCTCATTTTGGTGAGCCACATTGCGTTCCCGATAATCAGCCGCCACCGGCAGCCAGGTGACGACGCCATCCGGCGCAAAACCGGCGTTGGCGGAATTATCCCACTGCATTGGCGTACGCTCCGGATCCCGCCCCACAATATGAGCGATTTCAGGCTGGTTGACGGCCGGGGGATCCTGCACATATTCCGGCGGAATGGGCACGTTTTCCATACCGATTTCTTCGCCGTAATAAGTGGTAGGCGTACCGCGCAGCGTCAGCAGAAGCATATTGGCGATACGCGCTTGTTTGGCCCCAACCCGGCTGGCGATGCGGTGCTGGTCATGGTTGCCCAGCACCCAGTTCGGCCACGCCCCAGGCGGCAGCGCTGCTTCATAGTCAGCCACCAACTGGCGCACGGTCGCCGCCTGCCAGTTTTTATTGGCGATCAGGTGGAAGTTGAAAGGCATATGGCATTCATCGTGAGAACGGCCGTAGTAGGCCACTAACTCTTCAAAGGGCAGATAAATCTCGCCTACCATCATGCGCGCGTCGTATTCGTCTAACACGGCGCGCATCTGGCGGATCAGGTCGTGGATGCCGGGGACGCCTTGAGTATAAATATGCTGTAAACTGCCAAACGGTTCCACACCGTCCCAATCCGGGTTGACTGGTTCGTCGCGCAGCAGTTCGTCTTTCATCATCAGCCAGATCACATCCACGCGGAAGCCGTCCACGCCTTTATCCAGCCAGAAACGCATGTTAGCCAGCATTGCCGGCAGCACATCCGGATGGCGGTAGTTCAGTTCGGGCTGTTGGGTGACAAACTGGTGCAGGTAATACTGCCCTGTGGTCTCGTCAAAAGTCCAGGCTGGCCCGCCAAAGAAGCTGAGCCAGTTGTTGGGCGGTCCGCCATCAGGCGCAGGATCCCGCCAGATATACCATTCTCGTTTGGCATTGTCGCGGCTGCTGCGGCTTTCCTTGAACCAGATGTGTTCATCGGACGTATGATTGGGTACGAGATCCAGAATGAGCTTCATGTCTCGCTCGTGTACCTCTGCCAGCAGGGCATCGAAGTCTGCCATCGTGCCAAACATAGGATGAATGCCTGCATAATCGGCTACGTCGTAACCAAAATCGTGCATGGGTGACGGGTAAATAGGCGACAGCCAGATGGTTTTGACGCCAATATTCTGGATGTGGTCCAGCCGCTGCCGGATGCCGTTCAAATCACCGATGCCGTCGCCGTTACTGTCCTGATAGGAGCGGGGATAAATCTGGTAGATAATGCCGGTTTGCCACCAAAGGTTTAACTGATTCATGTTTTTTTTGACTCCTGATCTGGCCATGCCAGAACTAAATTTTACAAGTTATTATCTTTTCCCAGACGACGAGGGACCCCTTCCACTCTTGCTTTGGATTAGAGTGGGAGCGTATGATTGTGATATTTTTAAGCAAGTCGCTGTGACGAAAGATTATAACGGAAACGAAGAGACCGAGAAATGAATGTGGGTTTTACAATTTTATAGCCGCGGTATCCTTACCGCGCTCGTGTAAGCGCGGCAGGGATGCCGCGGCTACCCCAAAATTGTAAAGATGATTTTGCCCTAAAACGAACCATAAATGACCTCTTGAAAATGGTTTGACCAATCTATAGCACTGTTTTATAATTTTTTGTGAAACCCCGCGTTGGGAATTCCGACTATTTTGAACAATGCTGCCAACGACGGCAGTAAATTAATTGGAGAAAACTCATAGGGCCATGACGGAAATGTCTGCCGCCTGTCTAAAAATTGCGAGTCAGGGCTTCAGGGAGTTTACTGGCCTTGGCTGACCCACATGCAGAGCCTCCTGATTCTAATCAGGAATCCCATTTAGGTAATTGCTTTAACGTTAATACTGGGTGCAGGTCTGGCATTACTGCTGCCTGTTTTGCTTTCGGTCGGGCGACTTCGCCTGCCTGATTGTTTTTGCGACTTATCGATTAAGAAATTCTAGGAGAACATGTCAACAATTTTGTTTATAACAGCAGTCGTGGCTTTGATGATCTTTTTTAACGCCTTGTATGTTGGCGCTGAATTTGCCACCGTCTCTTCGCATCGCACGCGGATCAGCCAGATGGCGGCGGGTGGCAATACGATGGCGGCTTTGCTGCTGCCGATCATGGAAAAGCCTGTCTTGCTTGATAATTATGTGGCTGCCTGTCAGATTGGTATTACGATTTCGTCACTGGTTTTGGGCGCTTTTGGGCAAAATGTGGTTGCCGGTTATGTGGTGGAGCCGCTGGCTTATTTTGGGGTGAGTGAAACGGCTGCCCAATGGCTGGCCACGATTAGTGTGTTGATTTTTATTACCATGCTGCAAGTGATCATGGGTGAGTTGTTTCCCAAATCGGTCGCCATTCAATACCCGGAGAATGTGGCGCTGGCGCTGGTGGCGCCTATGCGCATTTCGCTGGTTTTGTTTATGCCGTTGATCTGGCTGTTTAATGGCAGCGGCAATCTGGTGCTCCGGCTTCTGGGTAAAAAGCTGCACGAGGGCGCGCAGCTTCATTCGCCGGAAGAGATTGAATTGTTGGTGACGGAAAGCCATGAAAGCGGGCTGTTGGATGATGAGGAACGGCAAATGTTGCGTAATGCGTTCCGCCTGCGGGATTTGTCGGCGCGGCAGGTGATGGTCCATCGGACGCGGTTGGTGACGGCGCCGGTTACCAGTTCGGTGGAAGATGTGATCAACCTGGCAATTGGGGCGGGATATTCGCGTATACCCTTGATTGGCGAGTCGGTGGATGATGTGGTGGGCTTTGTGCATGTGAAGGATTTGTTCAGGCGGTATGTAAACGGCCGTTCCGACATGGAGTCCGTCATCCGCGAAGTCATTTACGTGCCTGAAACGCTGCCCGTATTAGATGTGTGGGAAAAGCTGAACGTTGGCGGTAACTACCTGGCCGTTGTTTTTGATGAATATGGCGGCACGGCCGGCATAATCACCTTTGAAGACCTCATCGAAGAAATCTTTGGTGAACTGCAAGACGAATTTGACGACGAAATGGCGCTCATTGCCCGTGACCAGCAAGGACGGGTCTACCTGCGCGGCGACCTGCTCATCTCAGATGTGAATGAATACCTCGAATTGAAGCTGCCAGACGAAGCCGCCGATACCCTTAGCGGTCTCATCTTCAGCGAATTGGGACGCTCTCCTAACGAGGGAGATGAAGTTACCCTGGGCGATATCCAGATTCGGGTAGAAGTGATGGAAGATTTGGGCGTGTCGGAGGTTTCGTTACAACTGCCTGTCACAGAGCATACGGCTGCATTCAGCGAGTGGGAGGTGGCGGATCATGACTAAAGGCATCCTCTTAACGCTCATGATTCCCGGCATGAGCACATTGTTTCTCATCTCGGCGGCGGCAGAAGGAGTTGGCGGCAGCCCCCTGCTGTTGGTTGTGGTGATTATTTTGCTCTTGGTGGCGCTAAACGGGTTTTTTGTGGCCGCTGAATTTGGCATCATTGGCGTACGTCCGACCCAGCTTGAAGAAATAAATGGCGAAGATAAGGGCGGCAAACGCAAAACCGTGTTAGGCATTCTTGATTCGCGCACTAAACAAGACCGGTATATTGCTACGGCGCAGTTGGGGATTACGATTGCTTCTTTGGGGCTGGCTATGTATGCTGAGCCGCAAATTGCCCATTTCCTGGAGCCATATGTTGCCCGATTGTGGTTTGAACCAAGCCCCGTTTTGGTGCGTTCCATTGGTTATTTCCTGGGACTGAGTCTGCTTACCTATTTGCACGTTGTTTTGGGGGAGATGGTGCCTAAATCGTTGGCGCTGGCAGACGCGCCTAAGGTGGTGCTGGCGTTGACCCATCCTATGCAAATTGCACAAACGATTTTGATCATTCCGGTGCGGATTTTGAATGGTATTGGCAATCTGCTGCTGCGCCTGTTCAAAGTGCCGCCTGCCGAGGGCCATCAGCGCGTCTTGTCACCGGAGGAAATTGAACTGCTGGTGAGCGAAAGCGTCGAAGGCGGTTTGCTGAAAGTGGGCGAAGAGGAAATGATTCGCAACATCTTCGATTTTAGCGACCGGGTGGCTGGGCAGGTGATGACGCCGCGGATGCGGGTGCAGGTCATTCCACTCGACATTGCCAAAGAAACGCTGTTAAAAATTGTGACGGAGAGCCGTCACAGCCGTTTCCCGGTTTATGACAACGATCAGGATCACATTGTGGGCATTGTGCATCTCAAAGACATGATCCGGCAGACGATGAAACCAGACACTACGTTTGATATTCGCCTGATTTTGCGGGCAGCGCCGGCTGTGCCGGAAGATTATCCCGTGGAGGCTTTGCTGGCGGCATTTAAAAGGCAGCGGCTGCACATGGCGATTGTGTTGGACGAATTCGGCGGCATGGCGGGGGTGGTGACGCTGGAAGACCTGGTGGAAGAAGTGGTCGGCGAGGTGCGCGACGAGTTCGACCTGGAGCATGAGCCATACGTAGAAATTGAGCCGGGGATGTTGGAAGTGTCCGGCGATTATCTGGTGGACAATTTGATCGAGGACGTTTACCTGGGCGCGGAAGAAGAACTGCCGGACGTGGAAACGGTTGGCGGGCTGGTGGTGTCTAAGCTGGGCCGGCCGCCGGTAGTGGGGGATGCGGTGGTTTACCATGATACCGTCACCATCACCGTGTTGGACGTGGACCGACGGGCGGTGACACGGGCGAAGGTGGAGTTTCCGGTAGTCGATGAAACGAAAGTAAACGGCCGAGATGAAGCAGAGTAGCCTCTCGTATTAGTTGAGGGACTGCCGCCATTCTTCATAGGAACGGCCGTTTGGCATAATTGCTCCCTCAAGTCTGGCATTTAGAAGCTGATCGGTTTTGATTTTTGCGTCTTGCAGATTTGCTCGCCGCAAATCCGTTTGATTTAACTCTGCTCCTGAGAAGTCTACTTTCCGCATATCAGCGCCGCGACAATCCGCTTCTTGCAATATGACTTTGGTTAAATTTGCTTCATGTAAATTTGTTCTTCTCAAATCAGCGCCGCGCAGATCGCAGTCAGAAAGATTGGAAGAAGCAAGTGAAGCTCCAACCAGACAGTTCTGCCGAAAATCAGTTCCTTTTAGATTTGCGCCGCTGATTTCAGCGCCACTGGCATTGGCATTCGACAGACTTGCCAGCGTCATCGTTGTTCCTGCCAGGCTGGAACCTATCAACTGAGCGCCTACCAGACAGGCCCCATCCATTTTTGTTAAACTCAGGTTAGCGACATTCAGGACTGCTTGATTTAGATTTGCTCCACGCAAATTTGCTCCAAGAAGATTACTAAATGTCAAAAAAGCCCCGCATAAGTTGGCATTGTCTAGATTTGTCCGCACGAGTACGCTGCCGGCCAGGTCTGTGCCGGTTAAATCTGCGCCTCGCAAATTGCAGCGGGAAAGGTCAAGCTGACCCAAGTCAAGGCCCGACAAATCCCACTGGCTCAAGTTTTTGCTGTTAACCAGATGGGATAGAAGGTCTTCGCGCTTTGCCATAAGAGTTTTACAGGTCTTTGGGATTTCATGTGGTTTGGCCTGAAACGTGATGCGCGAGTTCTTTCTGGTCACGCATCACGTTGCACGCATCATTGGTTGTCAATCCAATCCCCTGAATTCCTGGAGAGCGAGATTTACAAGCCGTATATGTCGCTGAATTTGGCGGCGGCGTAGCGCATGAAGGCGTCGTGGCTGAGCGGTTGGCCGGTGACGCGCCGGATGAGTTCGCCGGGAGTGAATTTGTGGCCGTGCTGGTGGATGTTTGCGCCCAGCCAGTGGAGCAGGGTTTCTGTTTTGCCCTGCGCCAGTTCTGTTTCGATGGCGGGGTGTTGGGCAACGGCCGTTTCCCACAACTGCGCCGCGTATAAATTGCCCAAGGCATAGGTGGGGAAGTAGCCAAAGCCCGGTCTCGTCCAATGCACGTCTTGCAGGCAGCCTTCGCTGTCGTTGGGCGGTATGATACCCAACAGTGTTTCCATCTTCGCGTTCCAGGCTTGCGGCAGATATTTGGCCGCCAGTTCGCCGTTGAGCATGGCCTGCTCCAGTTCAAAGCGCAAAATGATGTGGAAGTTGTAGGTCAGTTCGTCCGCTTCCACGCGGATGAAGGAGGGCTGCACTTTGTTGATGGCGCGGTAGAAATCTTCGGCGCCGGCGCTGCCCAGTTGGTCCAGGAACAAGCTCTGCAGGGCGGGGAAGTGCGCCTGCCAGAAGCCGCGATTGCGCCCCACCAGATTCTCCATCATGCGCGACTGCGATTCGTGGATGCCCAGGGAGGTGCCGCGCGCCAGGGGGGTGCGGGCTAAATCGGGGTGGGTGCCCTGCTCGTACATGGCGTGGCCCGATTCGTGCAGCGTGCCGAAAAGGGAGGGGTTGAGGAAGCCGGGATACCAGCGGGTGGTGATGCGGGCGTCGTCGCGGCTGAAGCTGGTGGCGAAGGGATGGACGACGGTGCCCAGGTGACCGCGCTCGAAGTCGTAGCCAATGGCGGCGGCGATGGCGCGGGCGAATTCTTTTTGTTTTTCGATGTCAAAATTTTGGTGAACGAGGGCGTCGGAAACGGCCGTTCCTCGTTCTACTATCGCTTCCCGCAAAGGAATGAGTTCGGCTTTAACGGCGTCAAAAATGGCGCGTACTTCGGCCGTTTTCATGCCGGTTTCGTACTTATCCAGCAGGGCGTCGTATTTTTCGTCTTTGTAGCCGTAGTAGTCGGCCAGTTCCTGGCACATCTCAATGACCTGCGCCATCCAGGGTTCGTAGCTGGCGTAGTCGTTTTGCGCTCTGGCTTTGACCCAGGCGGCGTGGGCCTTGCCGCCGAGCTGCGCGGCGCGGGTGACAAAGCCGGTGGGCACTTTACGGGCGTCGGCGTAGTTTTTTTGCAGCAGGCGCAGCAGGCTGGCTTCGTTGCTGTCGTAAGCCGCACCGTCGATTTCGGCAGCAGCGTCTTCGATGAGCTGCCCCATGTCGTCGGCGGTGAAGAAGGTGTGGCTGAGGCGGTTGAGGGTGGTCATTTGCTGCACGCGGGCGGCGAGGCCCTGGGGCGGCATGTTGACTTCTTTGTCCCAGCTTAAAACAGCCAGGGCTTTGTTGATGTCGTTGATTTCGTAGACTTTTTCGAGTAAGGCGTGGTATTTTGTGGTCATATGGGTCTCCCGGTAGGAAATAGTTTGTAGAGGAGTTTAGCGGAGGAACGGCCGTTTTACAACAAAAAGCGGCGTCAAACAGATTCTCGACGCCGCTTTTGGGTTCTAATCTACCGGAGGTTGCCTGAGAGGTTAATTCTTGAACATAACAGGCAAGTACGTGGTCCAATTAAAGGAAATGCCAACCACCACCGGATCGTGATCAGAGGAGCGATAGGTATTAGATTCGAAAAGCGGCAGCGCGCCCGGTTTGACCTCAAAGCTTGCTTCGCCAGGATCCAGTATGGTGTCATTGTAATCGAGCAGGTTCACTTCATCGGCATTGATGTGCCACTCCGAAACGCCCGTTACCTGCTGCGCCAACGAAGGACTGGCCAGAGCATGATCCAGGTAACCAAGCTGCCCATCAAAAACGTAGCCGTAGGCAGATGCGCCCAGAAGGTCGTTAAAAAGGTCGGAATAACCTGCATCAGTGATATTGGTGATGGGATCTTCGTTGCGATAGGAGTTCAGGTCGCCCATGATCAGGAAGTCCGGGTCGCCGATGCTGTCGGTGAGCGCCGGTATCCAGGTGTTGACCAGGTAAGCAGCGGCCTTTTGCCGCGTGTCATTCCAACAGCCCTGACCGTCACCCTGGTCGGCATCTAAGTTGGTGGCGCTACCGCAATTTTTAGACTTGAGGTGATTTACTACGACGGTGAACTGCTCACCACTGGGATGTTCAAAGGTTTGCGCCACGGCCGGTCGGTTTTGTTGCGAACCGATGTTGTTGGGATCGGTGAAAACGGCGTCCGTCAGGATTTGCGCCGTTCCTACCGGCGTTACACTGCCCGGTTTGTAGATGATGCCGACGGTAATTTGATCTGTACCCACCGTGCCCGTGCTAATGTAAGCGTAAGTGCCCGCGCCAGCATCAGCGTTCAAGCGGCTGACCAAATCGGCGATGGCGACATTGTTATTATTCTCAATTTCCATCACGCCAATAACGTCAGCGTCTAGACCGGCGAAAGCGGCGACGATTTTGGCCGCCTGACGATCCAGTTCGGCCACAGAGTCAGCCCCGCGCGAATCCAGGGTTGTAAAGTAGTTGAGGACGTTGAAGCTGGCGACTTTGAGATTGCCGCTGACGTTGTCAGGAGTAGCAGGGCGCGTGTTAACGGCCGTAAAGTCATAATCAAAGCTTTCCGTTACCGGCCGAAGGCGCCAGGCGTCGGTGCCTGTTTGACCGGCAAACGACCAATGCAGCACGCCTGTCAGGTCAGTGATGGTGTCGCCGCCCCGGATGTAATTGGTAATGCTAAAGCCGGGGGTGGGGTGGAGAACAGGCACGCCTTCCAACAGCGCATGGTTTTGCTGGTTGCTGTCGTCATCCAAGATGATGGTGCGCTGTGCTTTGTCAATCAGGTGGGCGGTGTAACCGGTCGCGGAGGGAGTATTGGCGTCGGTGAATTGGCGGAAACGCCCGCCCTGCGCCAGCACTACCTGTCCGTAGCGAGACAGTTCAAAGTATTCGGTTACCGTCAATTCATTGTTGACTGTCAACAGCATCCCTTCAAATGGTTCGTAATAAGCGTTGATTTGAGCCTGTGCGCCAGGCAAATCGGTGGCGGTTACGCCGGGGATAGGCAGGCTCACGACGGCCGGCGTGGGCAGCGGATTGTTGCTGCTGATCACGGTGACAGCCTGGGCGGAAGTGGCGCTCAACTGGCTCATGCCAAAGTATTCGCTGGAAGCGCCTGTCACCTGAACCAGATCGCCTACGTGGACA
>JAWOGU010000380.1:0-4094 GCA_046496595.1 Chloroflexota bacterium | reverse complement strand
CCCAACGTCACAAAAACCATGTGCGTTTTATTGTCGTCAAAAAGCGGCAGCACATCTCCCTGAATGACCTGACCATCCACCACAATTTCCTTGACGCCGCGGCTCACATGATTTGGGTTTTGCACTTGAATCTCATAGTGCGCGCCGCGGAAACGGCGGCTGACTTTATAGCCATCCCATTCGGCGGGAATGCAAGGGACCAGACGCAAGCCCCGGTAGGTTGGCTGGATGCCTAGAATGTACTGGGTACCAGCCTGGTACATCCAGGAAGCGGCGCCCGAGAGCCAACTGTTCCGCGCCAGACCAAATTGAGGATGTTCGTCGTCGAGAATGTTTTGCGGATAGACGTAGGGTTCACATTCAAACTCGTCGATACGGCCGTTTTTGGCTGCCGGGTTGAGCTGATTGTAGTATTCATAGGCGCGGCTGCCATGGCCCAGGAGCGTTTCGGCAATTATCACCCAGGGATTGGCGTGGAGGAAGATGCCGCCGTTCTCTTTCGCGCCGGGAGGATAGGTGGTGACGCCCCCTTTTTGCGGATCAAAGCCGTTGAAGCCGGGAGTGCTGAGTTTGATGCCGTGCGGGGTGTTAAGATGCTGGTAGACAGCGCCCAGCGCCTGCCGGGCGCGTTCCGGCGGCGCAAAACCGGAGATAACAGGCCAGGACTGCCCATTGGTGAAGATCTTTCCCTGCGCGTTTTGTTGGGCGCCGATGGGTGAGCCGTCGCAGTCGAAATAGCGCACGTACCACGCGCCGTCCCAGGCGTGTTGGTTGACGCGGGCTTGCATGGCTGCGTAGTCTTGTTGGTAGCTGGCGATAACGGCCTGTGGTGAGCCTGCCGAAACGGCCTGCCTTGAGCTTGTCGAAACGGCCTGCCTTGAGCTTGCCGAAACGGCCGTTTCCCCCATCTCTTCCGCCAATTCCATCATCTCGCGTAAGGCATTGCCGTACAAATTCGCCGTAAACAGCGACTCCGCCCCTTTGGGCAAATTCACGGTGTCATTCCAGTCGGCAAAGCCGGCCAGCGGCAGGCCATGCGCCCCCACATCCCCTTTGGTAAAGGCCAGAGCGCGGCGCAAATGTTCCCACACCGTACCTTTTTCCAGCGGTTGGTCCTGTTTGTCTTTTTCATAAAACGGAATCTCTTCCGCCAAGAACTGGAAATCTCCCGTCTCTTTCAGGTAGGCAGTAACCGCCAGCACAATCCACAAGTGATCATCGCTGTAATAGTCGGGGCGGTCATCTTCGCCCGCCTCACCGCAGCTGGCGACCATTGTCAGCGGGTTGAACTGGTGCATGGCGGAGCCGTTTTGCTTTTGCACGCTGAGCAGTTGGCGAATCAAGCCCAGACCCTCAGCCGGCGCCAGCGACAAAATGCCCATTACATCCTGTGACGAATCGCGGAAACCAATGCCCCGCGCTCCCAGGCCAAGCTGGTATAACGACAAATAGCGCGACCAGTTCTTGGTGATATAACATTGGCGCGGATTGTAGACGTTGAGCATCCGGTTCATGTTCACGTCCGGCGTTTCCACCTGCATCCCGCTGAGAAAATCCTGCCAGAAGGCAGCGTGTTGGGCCAGGGCGGCGTCAACGGCCGTTGCCTGCCGGTATTTTGCCATGACGGGCTGCGCGGCGGCGGCGCTCTCATATTGTCCCAGCAGCACCTGGAGACGATGGGAAGCGCCAGGGGCCAGTTGACCCACATGGAGCATCAAAGCGCCGATGTTGTCGCCGCGCAGCGCTTCGTAACTGCTCAATTCCGGCTGCTGCAAAGCCAACGGCGCCGCCCAGGACCCAAATTCATTGCGGCCCAAAAAACGCCGCCGGTCTGTTTCAAAAGAAGAAGCCGGCTCGCTGCTGGACAACACGTTGACTTTGAAATCGCGGGTCATAAACGGGTACTGCACCAGCAGTTGACGGCCGTTTTCCTCCACCACCATCTTGCTCGTCATCGTTTGGGGAATCCAGTCCGCATTGGTGAACTGCATGAGCGCATTTGGGTGGGTATATTCCACCACCGGTATCACGTCCAGATTGATCCCGCGCCCCGTTTTGTTAGTGACGGTGATGTCCTGGATGACGATCTGGTCGGCGGTGGGGATGAAGAAGGTAACGGCCGTTTCCACCCCGTAAAACTGCGACACAATCCTGGTATAGCCCAGCCCCACCCGGCATTCATACGACTCGTATTCGTCCAGCGTGGGTACCACAAACGGCGAAAAGACCTGATACCCCGTCTCCGTCTGCACACGCAGGTAGAGCGTGCTGCCTTTCATGTCCGAAGCTGGCAGCTGCGGGATGTATTTGGTGAGGCGGTTGAGCGCCGGATCGCCTTTGCACAGCAGCATCCCGCCTGTCTGGTTCACAAATCCGCCAAAAGCCAGCGTACCAATGTAATTTATCCAGGTAACGGGCGTGCGTGGATCTGTGATCACGTATTCCCGGGTTGTGTCATCAAAGTAACCGTACTTCATCAAAGCTATCCCCTTTATGTCAACTCAAGGCGTAAAGAATGGTCCAATCTTCTGAGATTGGACCATTCTTATGTTAGTTTTCTGGCAGACTCACTATCAGCTAAGGACAGCTTTCACCTGCACGGAGGAACGGCCGTTTTCGGGGAACGCTGCCACATTTCCTGCCGCCGGCTCACCATCCACCGTCAAAGAGACCACATTCCCTGGTCCCTGGCGTGTCACTTCAATCTCAAACGCCACGCCGCGGTATTGTCGGGTCACCTTAAACCCCGACCAGTCAGATGGAATGACCGGCGCAATTTCCAAACCCTGATACACAGGGCGAATCCCCAAAATCCACTGCGTAATCGCCACATAATTCCAGGCAGCCGTTCCGGAGAGCCACGAATTTTTCGCTTCGCCATGCGTCGCCGCATCTTTACCGGCGATCATCTGGGCGTACACATACGGCTCACTGCGGTGAATCTCGCTAATCCCTTCCCGCGCCGAGGGGTTAATGCGCGTGTAGTAATCAAACGCTTGATCCCCATTGCCCAGCACCGCTTCCGCAATCATAATCCAGGGGTTCGTGTGGCAGAAGATGCCGGCGTTTTCCTTATACCCCGGCGGATAAGAAGAAATCTCGCCCAGGTTTAAATAATACTGGGAATAAGCAGGCTGCTGCAGCACAATGCCATGTTCCGTCGCCAGCCGCTCCTTCACGGAATTCAGCGCCCGCGCCGGATAGCCCTGCTTGCGGCCAATACCCGCCATCACGCAGATACCCTGCGGCTCAATAAAAATCTGCCCTTCGGCGCAATCCTGAGAACCCACCTTGTCGCCGAAATCATCGTAAGCGCGCAGGAACCAGGCGCCGTCCCAGCCATGTTGCAGAGTGACGGCTTCCATTTCGACAGCATGACGCCGGTAGGCGGCCGCCTCGTCAGTTTTTCCTACCGCCTCTGCCAGATCCGCCATTTCTTTGGCGGCATGGACAAACAAACCGGCGATAAACACCGATTCCGCCACCTTGCCTTCCTTATTGGTGGTGGTTTGGAACGATTCGCCCGGCGTATCTGAAAAGGTGTTCAAATTCAGGCAGTCGTTCCAATCGGCGCGGCCAATCAGGGGCAGCCCATGCGGACCGAGCCGGTCCAGGGTGTACTGCACGCTGCGCTGCAAATGTTCATACAGCGGCGTTTCCGTACCGGGCTGGTTATCATAGGGTACCGGTTCCTCCAAAATGGAGAAATCGGCCGTTTCTTTGACATAGGCCGTCACGCCCAGCACCAGCCATAACGGATCGTCGTTAAAATTACCGCCAACGGCATCATTGCCCCGCTTGGTGAGCGGCTGGTATTGGTGGTATGCCCCGCCTGTGGGCAGTTGGGTAGCAGCAATGTCCAAAATCCGTTCGCGGGCGCGTTCCGGAATCATATGTACAAAACCGAGCAAATCCTGGTTAGAGTCCCGGAAACCCATGCCGCGGCCAATGCCGGATTCAAAATAGGAGGCGGAACGCGACAGGTTGAACGTCACCATGCACTGGTAGGCGTTCCAAATGTTCACCATACGGTTGGTGTCTTCGTCCGGAGATTCCACTTGATAAATGTTGAGCAGTTTCTGCCAATGGTCATT
>JAWOGU010000353.1:0-18045 GCA_046496595.1 Chloroflexota bacterium | reverse complement strand
GCCTGAGCAATGGCGGCGGCGTGCGCCTGACGATTGCCCGCTGGCTGACGCCCGATGAAACCTGGGTACACAAAGAGGGTCTGGATCCTGACTATTTCATTCCGCTGCCCGAATTTGATGCGGACGTGGAATTTGAAGATACGCAGCTTCAAGCAGCCATTGACTTTTTATCCGGTGTGGGAATTATTAGCATACCGCCGATGGTGGAATCGGAGGAGGGATAGGGGAGAGAAGAGAGTAAACAGTGAACAGTGAACAGTGTACGGTTCACTGTTTACTGTTCTTGAAAACATCCGCCTGGTGGAGGATGGATTGAGCGCCGCCGCGGGCGTGGTGATCGTGGGTGCCGAGCATGGCGGCAAGTTCTTCCACACGGCCGTTTCTGTCCAGATTAGCCACGGCCGTTTTGGTGCGACCAGCCTGTACCTGTTTGCTTACGTGGAAATGGGCGTCGCCGTAACCCGCCAGTTGAGGTAAATGGGTCACAACAATAACCTGATGTCCGCCAACGGCCGTTAATCCCCACAACTTCTGCCCCACAATGTCGCCTACACGCCCGCCAATGCCCTGGTCGATTTCGTCAAAAATCAAGGTTGGGGTGGCATCCACCTGTGCCAGAGCCGTTTTCAGCGCCAGCATCAGCCGCGCTGTTTCGCCGCCGCTGGCTACTTTGGCCATCGGCTTCAACGGCTCGCCGGGATTGGTAGACAGCAGAAACTGCGCTTTGTCGATACCGGTATGATCAAAAGTCAGGCGCCGCTCGCCCACGTAAGCCCCGTTTTCGTTCGGCTCAGTCTCAAATTCAACGGCAAAACGAGCGCCGTTCATACTCAGGTGGGTTAATTCCTGCTCAACGGCCGTTGCCAAAATTTTCCCCGCCGCCTGCCGTTTCTCAGACAACACCTGCGCCGCCTTGCCAATTTCATGCAGCCGCCGATCCATATCTTGCACCAATTCGGCGATACGCTCCTCGCTGTGCGTCAGTTTATTCAGTTCGGCCGCCGCCTCGTCAACCTGGCGCAGCAGATCGGCCTCACTGTCCGCGTGATATTTCCGCTTCAGGGTAGCAATCAGCTCAACCCGCTCTTCCACAAAATCCAGACGCCCAGGGCTAAACTCCATGCCGTCCAAATAGGTTTGCAGCTCGCCCGCCAATTCGCTAATTTGAAATGAAAGTCCCTGCACCGTTTCCAGGTTTTTGCTTTGCGTTTCATCAAAACGCGCCAGTTGGCTCAGGGCGCGTTCCGCCTGCCCCAACAAATCAGCCACAGCCGGTATGTCATCGTCTAGGCCGTTGAGCAAAACCAACACCTCGCCAGCATGGCGGGTAATCTGCTCCGAATTTGCCAGCCGGGAACGCTCGGCGCGCAGTTCTTCTTCTTCGCCGATTTTCAGTTTAGCGGCCGTTATCTCTTCAATCTGGAAGGTGAGCATGTCGATGCGCTGCTCACGCATCCGTTCGTTTTGCTGCAATTCCCGCCATTCGCGCTGTACTTTATGTAAATCACCCACCTGTTTGGCAAAGACTGCCTGCTCTTGCTTTAGACCGGCGTAGGAATCCAGCAAGGGCAAGTGAGAACGAGGCTTGAGCAGGGAAAGATGTTCTCCCTGTCCATGAATGTCGATGAGGGGAGCGGCGATTTCTTTGAGCAAAGACAGGCTGACAGAACGGCCGTTTACCCGGCAAATGTTCCGTCCACTCATTCGCAGTTCCCTAGCCAGCAGCAGGTCATCACTGCCGGTCTCTTCCAACCCTTCCGCTTCCAACAAAGGCCAGATGACGGCTTGCAGATCGGCGCTAGGAGTGAACGAGGCCTCCACGTATGCCTGTTCGCTGCCGGCCCGCACCATGTTGGTGTCGGCCCGCCCGCCCAGCATCAACATCACTGCATCCAGGATGATCGATTTACCCGCCCCGGTTTCACCGGTGAGCACATTAAACCCCGGCGCTATCTGTAAACGGAGTTCATCAATAATGGCAAAATCGCGGATGTATAATTCGTTGAGCATAGTATTCAGAGTAGAGTGTAGAGTGGAGAGTGTACAGGTTACTGTTCACTGTTGACCGTTCACTGTTCACTGCTCACTGTTCCAATATTACCTCATCCAATAAAATGCGGAACTGGAGGCAATAAAGGCATAGATGCCGGGAACCAACAGCCCGATCAGCGCCCCGAATCCACCCAACATTACCGCCAGCAGATAAGGCACAGCCGGTATGATTACGCCCAAAACAATCATGCCGGCGACCACATGCGGCAGATAACGGCCGCGCCGCCTGCCAATCATGCGCTGCGTGAACTTGGCAATAAAACTGCCCACCGCTCCGGCGAAGAAAAAGACGAGCAAAACCCAGAGGAAACCACCGCCAAAGCGCACTACTACAGCCCCGGCAATGAGCGCCAAAATAAAAGAAACAACGCCGGCAATTACATAATCCAGTTTGCTGGCGGTGAAGAACTTTTCCTCGATGTCATATTTGCATTCCGGGCAAATGTAACCCACAGGGGTTTTGTTGGTACAGGAGCTGCAGATGGGTTTATTACAGTTGTAACAGCGCAAGGAGGTGGTGCGGTCCGGGTGCCGGTAGCAGTGCAGTTCAAAGTCTTCGTCAACGGGTTTTTCGGCAGAGATGGGGCGGGAAACGGCCGTTTCCCTTTTTGGATCGGCTGCTTCTTTTTGCGCCGCCGCCGGTTTGCTAACAATGGCTTGAACAGGCGGCACATCTTCTTCCGGTTCAGGCTCGGGAGACGCCGCTTCGGGTAACGCCACAGGCTCCGGCAGCGGTTCGCCGCGCAGCTGCGCCAACCCGACTGCCGCCGCATAGCTGTCCGGCTCCAGGGCCAGAGCCTTTTCCAGGGCAGTCTCTTTCTCCTGTGGGTCGGACAACAATTCCGCCAGTCCCAGCCAGGCTTCCGTCGAATCCGGCGCTTCTACTAAAATTTCCCGGTAAGATTGTTCCGCCGCCGCCAGTTTACCGGCATTTCTGGCTCGTTCTGCCTGCCTGAGCATAGTCCGCAGGCGTGGTCCGTTCATCGTCATAAATATGTCCTCTTCTATGGAGTCAATCGAGCAGTCAGGTAGTCTAATAGTCCGTTAGTCGGCCTGTCTGGCATCATAATTCTATATTTGGCCGCAAATAACCCAGTCGCTGCATCAAGCGCCGGTAAAAATAGCCAGAGCTTTCTACACGTGCAAAATAACTGAGATTTTGATGTTTGCGCACTACCACTTCGTCGCCGGTTTGCAGATCGATACCATCCTGCCCATCGGCTGTCAACATGCCTTCATGCGGCATTTGCACCTGAATGCCAATGACTGCCTCTTCATGCAAAACCAGGGGCCGGTCCAGGCTGAGATGGGGCGCTACCGGCAGTACGACAAAATTCTGCAAGGTAGGCGGCAGCAGCGGTCCCCCGGCAGCCATGGCATACGCCGTAGAACCGGTTGGCGTAGCCACAATCAGGGCGTCGGCAGTGTAGGTGGTCACATGGTCGCCATCCACGCTCAAGTGCAAATGCAGCACACGAGCCTGTTTGCCCCGCCCCACAACCAGGTCGTTTAAAGCGGTGAATTGGTGAATATAGCTGCCGTTTCGCCGTAAATCGGCCTGGAGCATGAGCCGTTCTTCCACCCAATAATCGCCTGCCAGGATTTGTCCTAGTTTGCTGCGCCAGTTAGTGATTTGGGCTTCGCTTAAGAAGCCGACCCGCCCCAGGTTGACACAAAAAACTGGAATTTTGTAAGGCAATGCCAGCCGCGCCGCGTGCAGGGTAGAGCCATCACCGCCCAGAACAATGAGCAGATCAGCGCCCGGCAGCACTTCGGCAAAGGATGCATCTTCCCAGGCGGATGCCGACCAGACGGTGACGCCGCGTTGGGTGAGCCATGCTTCAATTTCTTCCGCTAGTGGCTGTGACGCCGCCAGTTTAGGGTGGTAGAGAATGCCGATGATTTTCATGTTGTTAGTTGGTTAGTCGGATAGTCGAATTGTCAGATAGTGGGTTAGTCTAATCTTCAATCATTAATCTTTATTTTTCAAGTATTCGATGACGTCCGCAGCAGTCATCCTGACCTGTTCGCCGCCATCCAGGGGGCGAACGGCAACCAGACCGTCGGCCACTTCGGATTCGCCGATGATGAGGGCGGTGTGGGCGTTAAGGCGGTTGGCTTCGCGCATCTGGCTTTTCATGCTGCGTTTTTCGCGGGCAAAAGCCAGCCGGGCGGGAATACCGGCGGCGCGCAGTTGATAGGTGAGGGAAACGGCCGTTTCCTTTGTTTCCCCGCCAAAATGAGCCACCAACACGTTTGGTCCCGGGGCGGGCGGCGCAGCGATACCCTGTTCCTTGAGACCCAGGATAATGCGTTCAATACCGCTGCCGAAACCGACACCGGGCGTCGATTCACCGCCAATCGCTTCCGCCAAACCATCATAACGGCCGCCGCCGCACACCGCTGCCTGCGCGCCAATGCCTTCGGCCCACACTTCAAACACCGTTTTAGTGTAATAGTCGATGCCGCGCACCAGGCGGAAATTGATGGTATACCGCTGTTCAAGCGCGTCCAACAAGCCGCGTAGTTCTGCCAGATGACTGGCGCAGTCCGGGCACAGGTAATTGATGATGTGGGGCGCCTGCGCCAGCAGCGCTTCCATGCCCGCTTCTTTACTGTCTAAAACACGCAGCGGATTCTTTTGCAGGCGTTCCTGGTCAATAGCGGCCAGTTTACCTTCATGTTCCGCCAGAAACGTCTTGAGCGCCTCAACGTAGACCGGCTTACAAACAGGACAGCCGGTGCTGTTGAGTTGGAAAGACAGCCCTTTGTAACCCAGGTCGGCGTACAAATTCATGGCCAGCATCATCACTTCCAGGTCGGCGGCGGGGTCGGTCTCGCCCAAGATTTCCACGTCGAACTGGCTGTGCTGGCGGTAACGGCCGGCCTGCGGCCGTTCGCGGCGGAAAATGGGACCGACGGTGAACAGTTTCACCGGCTGCGCCCAGCTTACCATGCCGTTTTCAATGTAAGCCCGTACCAAACCGGCCGTAAACTCCGGACGCATGGTGATGCTGCTGCCATCCGGCTCTTCGATGGTGTACATCTCTTTTTGCACAAATACGTCTGAGGCTTCGCCCATGCCTCTGGCAAACAGGTTTGTATATTCGATAACCGGCACGTCGATGTGGTGGAAGCCATAGCGGCGGGCCAGGTTTGTGGCCGTCTCAATGACGATGTCCCAGTAGCGGCGATCTTCGGGCAAGACATCTTGCATGCCCTTCGCGCGTTGTATTGAAGTCAAACGGATCCTCCAAAAGATCAGAGTTGCAAGGTTGCAGAGTTGCGGGGTAATGCTACTTTGACACTCTGCCGCTTTTTAAGTTCAGAGCGTTATTATAACCACATCATGCCGGTTCTTGTAGCCAAACAACAAAAAAGCCGTTTTTCTGAGAAAACGGCCGTTATCATCCACCCATCACAGCTCACTGCTCACACAATACTACCCCAGGCGCTGTCCACAGACGCCGCGCAAACCGCAACGGTGGCAGCGCTGCCAATCATTGTGGTCACGATCTGCCGCGCCGGTATAAATCGTGGACCGCATCTCCGCCAGCAATTCATACAGATCCTCTTCCAAGTCTGGCGTAAAATCTACCGCATAGGCCCGATCCTGATACTGGATGATGCCATAAGCGGGTCGCTGCCGATAATTTTCCATGACCAGCACACAGTAAGCCGCCAACTGGAGGACATGCCCTTCATGCGGTTCGGCCGGCGCCCGCCCCGATTTAATCTCCACCGGCACAATCGAGCCGTCATCTTCCCGGATCAGATAGTCAGGCTTGCCCACCAATTTCAACATGGGCGCTGCCAGCGACTCGGCATTGTGGAACCAGGTATTGGTGTCGGTATAAATGACTTCCCCGGCAGGCAGCCCGGTTTGCTCACGCTGCTCTCTGGACCAGAGCCACACGCCAACCGTCAACAAAAACAACACCGCGCCAAGAAGAATGCCTGTTAGATCCATCTATTATTGCCTAAAGTTTTTGCGCAACCCCAATCCACCATTCACTGTCCACTGAACACGATCCCTCGCTTTACTGCGTACTCATCAAAAACTGAAAAGTGACAAACGCCACAAACACAAACAACAGCATATACGCCAGGCGCCGCCCCCACAGAGAACGCAGCCAGGCGGCGCCATGCTGTTGGTGATATTGACTGCCGGTTTGCAGTTCACGCACGTTTTGGGAGGCGTGGCCTTCCATACGCTGCAACCACCAGGCGCGACGGCAGTAAACGTAATTGCTAATTTCACTTGCCCGAATCCATTTTTCGCTCATATGTTCTATTTTATGAAAAATCAAGGGGTTCCGTCAAGCAAAAAAAGAGGTTTCCACAGAAACCTCATCATTTCTAGATTAGTCCAATCTTAAAGATTGGACTAATCTAGCCGGGGCGAAACCTTATAGTTTCAGACCGGCAAACAGGCTGTCCAGACGCAGCCCATCCTCCGGTTTGGGATAGGCCAGGGCGAAATACTCCACGCTGAACACTTCGGCGATTTCTGCCTGCGGTAGTTGGCGAAAAATGCTTTGTCCGCCAAATTGGGTGCGATGACAAGTGAAAGCCGCCCACTTGGCGTCTGCCGCGCCGCGAACGTTGATGGCGGCCTGATAGTTGTCCTCAGGCCAACCTTTGCCCCGGTTTTGCTCCAGGCCGTCGAAAAAATCGACCGGCAGGTTACGGGCGATCATACGCTCTTTTAAGATCATGAAGCTGGACATGCGCAAGAAGGGGTAAAACAAGCGAGGCGTATGCCAGGGTGCGCCCAGGTCAGGCCGGTAATGGGGATCGGCGGCGGCGGGCAGCGCCAGATGGGTATGTTTGTGTATGGTGATGTGGTCGGGGTGACCGTAGCCGCCATATGGCTCAAAGGTGAGGACAACGTGGGGACGTACCCGGCGAATGATGGCGACTAATTCTGCTGTGACTGCGTCCGGATCGCTGTTAAGGTAGGCATCGGGGCGCAAATTATCGGGCGCGCCAGCCATGCCGGAATCGCGGTAATCCAGAAAGGTGACGTTTGCCATGCCGAGGGTGCGGGCGGCGCAGCGCATTTCTTGCTCGCGCACCTGGCCCAGGTTTTCGGGCGTCGCCAAAGCGGGATCGGAAATTTCGCCGGCTTCGCCGCGGGTGGTGACGACCCACTCTACGTAGACGCCATCGGCGGTGTATTGAGCAATGAGACCGCCCATGCCCAGCACTTCGTCGTCCGGGTGGGCAAATAAGCCTAATAGTCGGGGTTGGTTGGGGGACATTTTTCGTTTTTCCTTCGGTGGATTTGAGAAAGATTATGGGATGAAAACGGCCGTTTCGCCAAACCGCGCCCGGGTTCTTCATGCAAATCTCAGGCAGCGTCAAAAACGTTGTTGGTTCACCGGTTCTAAACTACAATTAAATTATGATGCCTTCCCCCACACCCCTCATTCTCCACATGCAAACGCGCCTTCAACCCTGGGAAGAAACGGCCGTTGGCAAAGCCCTCTTCCTGCGCTGCTACATGCTCATGACCGACAACGTGTTAACGGCCGTTTCCCGCCACGAATTCAATGATGCCGACTGGGTCAGCGAACTGCTGCACCGTTTCGCCGATTACTATTTTGTGGCGCTCCAGGCTTACGAAAGCGATCCTGCTTCAGCGCCAGCAGTGTGGCAAATCGCCCACAACGCCGCCGCCGATCCCCAAATCAGCGCCCTGCAAAAGCTGCTCTTGGGCGTCAACGCCCACATTAACTACGACCTGGTGTTGACGTTGGCCGACATGCTCCAACCCGAATGGGGCAGCCACACGCCGGAACAGCGTAACGGCCGTTACGCCGACCACTGCCATATCAACGAAATCATCGGCGATACCATCGACGCCGTGCAAGACAACGTGCTTGAACCCGCCATGCCCGTCATGGACCTCTTCGACAAGCTGCTGGGACCGCTTGACGAAAAGCTAATTCAGCGCCTCATCGCCCAATGGCGTGAAAACGTCTGGCGCAACAGCGCCCGTTTACTGGAAATCCAAGACAACCAGACACGGAGCCAATTCATCACACAGGTTGAGCAAGAAGCGCTGGCAATCGGCAAACGCATCTGCCGCAAACCCTTTCTGAACGCCGCCTAAACAAACCGTGATGTACAGGTGAGAAACGGCCGTTTCCATTCCCCTCTCCCCACTTTCCCGCTAAAATCCCGTTACAATTCTGCAACCTTGCCACGCTGCAACTTTGCCGCTAAAAAGGACAAACCCATGAAACAAAACCATCTCCTCATCATCCTGACCCTCCTGGTTGTTTTGCTCCTGGCTGCCTGCCAGAGCCAGCCAGACCCCACCGCGACTCCGTTCCCTCCCACTGTGGAACCAACAGCCGCACCAACTATCGAACCGACCATGGAGCCGACTGCCGAACCCATTGGGGAACCCGTTGAACAGTCAACTGAGAACAGTGAACAGTCAACAGAGAACGAGGAACCCGCCACCAGCGACTCTTCACCCGCCACCGCCGCCCTCCGCTTTCCCCCCGCCGAAATCGTCAACGACGAAGGCGGGCCGGTGCGTCTCGCCGGCGTTGTCACCTACACCAACCCCTTCTTCACCCTGGGCGTCGCCGCCCCTGTCATCATCCTGGAGGACCAGGCCGGCTTCGTGGACCGCAACGAACACTTCCTCATGCCCGTTGAATCCCAGGCGCTGGCCCAAATCACCTCCGACTTCTTCGAGTCGCCCTTCTCCTACAGCCTGGCTCTGCCCATCGAGCCGCAGGGCAGTTGGCGCGACGTAGACCAGGACGGCGAAGAAAACACCGGCATCCAGGTCTTTGCCCCTGCTTACTGGACCAACACCTGGGGCGATCCCTTCCTGGAAGAACGCGACCTCTCCGGCGGCGGCTGGTCCACCGCCTACGCCTCCACCCGCATCAGCGAAGACGCCGACACCGAACGCGAAATCGCAGGCGGCAAGTTCCTGATTTACGCTCCCGACGACCGGCAGGGTTTCCCCAGCGGTTTTGGCCCGGACGGCCTGCTTTTCACTGAAGATGATCCCATCGTGCAGGTACCGCAGGGCTACACCGTCGTGGACATGGACACCGACCCCTTCACCTTTGACCGCGCCCGCCATCAGGTGATTGACCTCATTGAGCCGGAAGGCGCGGCCCTCGACGACTACACCGAACTAAGCTACGCCGACGCCTTCGACACGCTCATCGAACAGCTTCGCAATGAGTACGCCTTCACCGAATACAAAAATCTGGATTGGGACGCCATCCACGCCGAACTGCGCCCCGCTTTTGAAGCCGCCGACGCCAACAACGACGCCGACGGCTATCGCGTGGCTCTGCGCGACCTGGCCTGGTCAATCCCCGACGGTCATGTCAGCGGCCCCTGGATTCAGGACGAATTCGGCTTCAATAACGCCAACGGCATTGGCCTGGTATTGGCTGAACTGGGAGACGGCCGTTTTCTCGTCACCTGGCTGCTGGAAGAAGGCCCGGCGGCTGAGGCCGGTATCGAATTGGGCGCGGAAGTGACCGCCCTGGACGGCGTTCCCATCAGCGACGCCGTTGACAACACCACCGGCTGGCTCGGCCCTTACAGCACCGTCCACAACGAGCGTCTGGGCAAAACCGCCTTTGTCACCCGCTTCCCCGTCGTCGCCGACAGCGTGGAAGTAACCTTTGCCAATCCCGGCGGCGTCATAGAAACCGTAGAGCTAGACACTGAATTTGAGCAAGACAGCCTCTTTGCCGCCCTGGAACAATCCATCCCCACCGGCTTCGAACTGCCCCTGGAATATAAACTGCTGCCAGACAGCAACCTGGCTTACGCGCAAATCTTCAGCTTCTCAGACAACGCCCTGCTCACCGTGCAGTTGTGGGAACGCATGATGCGCGAGCTGAATGAGAACGGCGTGCCCGGCCTGATCATCGACATGCGCCTGAACGGCGGCGGCAGCGGTTTCCTGGCCGACCAGATGGCGGCCTATTTCTTTGACGAGGCGCATTCTCTGGGCAATACTGGCGCCTGGGACGAAGATCGCGGCGAATTTTACTTTGACGACCGCGGCGAAAACTTCTTTTACCTGCCGCCGGAAGATTTACGTTACGACGGCGACGTGGTTGTCATCGTCGGGCCGGACTGCGCCAGCGCCTGCGAGTTCTTTTCCCATGATATGACCATTGCCGACCGCGCCGCCATCATCGGCCATTATCCCACCGCCGGGTTGGGCGGCTCTATCCGCCGCGTCCTCATGCCGGAGGGTGAATACTTCACTTTTACCGGCGGCCGCGCCGTAGATGGTGAGGGCAACATCCACATTGAAGGCATCGGCGTGGTCCCGAATATTGTGGTGCCGGTGACGGAGGAGGCGCTGCTGGGTGAAGAGGACGTGCTGCTGCAAACGGCCGTTTCCACCCTGCAAGGCGCCACTGAAATCCAAACCACAGACGGCGGCAGCCTGGCCATCGGCGACACCGTCACCGGCGACATCGCCCGCGGCCAACGCATCCGCTACACCCTCGATCTCAAGGAAGGCGACATGGTCAATATTCTGCTCGATGGCGAAACCGCCGGCGGCGGCGTGTTGGACATGGTGCTCAACCTTTATGATCTGGAAGACGAACTGCTCTTGAGCAACGACGACCTGAACGAAGACGGCGCCGGCTCCGGCTTTGAAGAGCTGGAAATCCCCTATGACCTGATCCTGGTGCTGGAAGTAGCGACCTACAACGATTCCGGCCAGGGCGCTTACACGCTGGTTGTGGCGCAAAGCTAAAAACCCTCCCCTCAATCCCCTCCCGCTGGGAGGGGAAGCCTGCTCCCTCTCCCTTTGGGAGAGGGCTGGGGAGAGGGCGTTGTAGAACAAAGCCTAAAAACCCTCCCCTCAATCCCCTCCCACTGGGAGGGGAAGCCTGGCTCCCTCGCCCTTTGGGAGAGGGCTGGGGAGAGGGCGCGAAACTTTCCATGAAAAAACTCATCCCCTTCCTTTTCGCTTTCTCTTTCCTCATCCTTCTCGGCTGCCGGTTAACGTCTGACATCGCCGCCGTTATCCCGCCCACTGTGTCCGCCGTGGTGGAAACGCTGCCCAGGGAAACGGCCGTTCCCGAACAGCCAACAGTGGGCAGTGAACAGTTTACAGTGGGCAGTGAACAGTTTACAGTGGGCAGTGAACAGTTTACAGTGGACAGTGAACAGTCAACAGTAAACAGTGAACAGTCCCAGCCCCTCTCCGACGCCGAACGCACTTTCGACGAACTGCGCCAAAACCAGCCGCTGCCCCGCGACCCCATCGCCCTGGCGGTGGCTTACGATGGCGCGTCTGAACAGCCGCTGCCTACCCGCCAACCCGTCAGCGAACCGCTGCCCGTGGGCGCACGCCAAGACCTCAAGGTGCTCAACATCGACAGCATCACCATCCAGCCCATTGTCGCCGAACTCAAAGCCGTCAGCGACCACGCTTATTTCTGGTTTGAAACAGGCGGCGGCTTGGCCGAACCGACTGCGGCAGAACTGGGGCGCATGGCAGCAGGTTTTGACGTGATTTACGAACAGGTAACGGCCGTTTTCGGCCCAGAAGCCAATCCCGGCATAGACGGCGACCCGCGCATCCACATCGTCAACGCCGACCCCGGCACGCTGTGCGACAACGCCGACGCCTGCGGCCTGCTGGGCTACTTCAGCGCCAGCGACGCCATTCCCCGCCAATACGACGCCAACTCCAACGAGCGTGAGATGTTTGTCATGAACGGCCGTTCCTTTGGCACAGTCGGTTATCTGGACACCCTGTCCCACGAATTCCGCCACATGATCGAGGCCAACTACGACAGCGGCGACGCCGACTGGGCCGTCGAAGGCTCCGCCACCCTCTCGCAGGATTTATCCGGCTTCCCCGACGACCCCGTCAGCCGGGGCAACCTCTTCCTGCAAAACCCCGACCAGCAGTTAAACAGTTGGCCGGAAGGCAATACCATTCCCTACTACGGTCAGGGATACCTGCTCAACCGCTACCTCTACAACCGGCTTGGCCCCGACCTGTACCGCGAATTCGCCACCCATCCCGGCTCCGGTTTGGACGCCGTCACGGCCGTCGCCGAGCAGCACAACCTGGGCTTTGACGGCGAAACGCTCTGGCTGGATTGGCTAACTGCGCTCGCCATCCACGACCATCCCGGCGCGGACGAAAAATACTTACTGCGCGAGGGCATTGAAACGGCCGTTTCCACCGACATTCGCCCTGGACAAGGCATCGACGACACCGTGCGCCAGTACGCCGCCGACTATTACCAGATCACCGGCAGCCCTAAACACGTCACCATCGAATTCCAGGGCAGCGCCAGCGTACCCCTCATCCCCGCCCCGCCCGCCTCCGGCGAGATGATGTGGCTGGCGAACCGCGCCAACTACAGCCAGGCGCAGCTCACCCGCCCGCTAGACCTGAGCGGCGTGGATTCGGCCACGTTAAACTACAAGGTTTTCCACGAGATTGAGCAGGGATATGATTTTGCCTACGTGGCGGTTTCCGAAGATAACGCTTGCACTGAGCCGTGCCGAAGTGGCCGTTCCTGGCAGCCCCTCACCACCCCCAACATGCAAGGTCTGGACCCCGCCCACGATCCCAGCTTCTCCGCCTACGCCGACCGCTTCTACACCAGTAACAGCGGCGGCTGGCTGCAAGAAAGCATCGACCTGACTCCCTACGCCGGGCAAGAAATCCTGCTGCGCTTTGAATACGTCACCGACGAAATCCTCACCCACAGCGGCCTCGCCCTGGACGACATCGCCGTCCCCGAAATCGGCTTCTACGACGACGCCGAAACCCTGGACCCCGCCTGGACCACCGACGGCTTCATCCGCGCCGCGGGCAGTATCCCCCAAAACTGGCGCCTCCAGCTCATCACCTTCCCCGACGGCAGGCCGCAAGTGCAGTTTCTGCCGCTGGACGAGACGGCCTCCGGCGTCTTTGAATTCGCGTTAAGCCCCGGAGAGCAGCCCCCCATCCTTATCATCGCCGCCGCCGCCCCCATGACCTTGCAGCCCGCCAGCTACACCCTGTCTGTACGCTAATCATTTGAGAGCCAAGATTGGACCAATCTGCAACCTATCTCGCCCTGGCAATTCCAATGATGGTAGGGGCGGGATAGGCGGGAGGAGAGGTGTTGGAATATATAGAAATTCAGATAATGATTTTGGGTAGGGGCGGGCCTTGTGCCCGCCCATCCACCATAGGGCGACCACAAGGGTCTCCCCTACGCCAGACTCGTAATTGGAATTGCTGATCCCGCCCAAATTCGCTGGTAAACGGCCGTTTTCCTGTTAAAATCCCCGCCACAAGCTGCCTAAATCATTGAGGAAGCCTTAGCAGTCACTAAGGAAGCCTTCGCAGTCACTAAGGAAGCCTTCGCAGTCACCGAGGAAGCTTTCGCAGTCATCGAGGAAGCTTTCGCAGTCATCGAGGAAGCCTTCGCAGTCACTAAGGAAGCCTTCGCAGTCACTAAGGAAGCCTTCGCAGTCACTAAGGAAGCCTTCGCAGTCATTAAGGAAGCCTTCGCAGTCATTATTAAAACATTATCAAAGAGGTATCAATCATCATGGCAAAAACAAATAAAAGCATTGCCCATCAAATACTGGCTGCGGAAGTGGCAATCAACAATTCACTGGCAAATCCGATCATCCTTGACGCCGTCACCGCCTTCGGCTACACCCAGGACAGATTAGAAGCCGCCCGCGCCCTGCACGCCGAAACCCTAGACCTCGTAGCCCGGCAGCAAGCGGCATATGGTGAACAATTTGCAGCCACCCAGGCCGTGCGCCAGGCCCAGGCCGCCGCCACCCAGGCCTACAGCGCCGCCCTCAAAATCGCCCGCATCGTCTTCCGCGATGACTTGACAGCCCAAAACGCCCTCGGTCTCAGTGGCAGCCGCAAAAAAAGCCTCAGCGGCTGGCTCGACCAGGCGCGCCGCTTCTACAACAACTTGCTGCGTACCCCGGAATTCGTCGCCGCCATGACCCCCTACAGCTACACCCAGGCCAGACTGGAACAAGAGGCCGGGCTGGTGCAGACCGTTGCCGTCGCCAGTGAAATGCAAGATAAAGAACGTGGGAAAGCGCGGGAAGTGACCAAACAGCGAAACGCCAAACTAGATGAACTGGCCCGCTGGCTGGCCGATTACAAGGCCGTGGCAGAGGTGGCGCTGGCCGCATCGCCGCAAAAGTTAGAGCAGTTGGGTTGGGTCGTGGCTTCGTAACCACGGTATCCTTACTGCGTCTCTGAAGCGCGGTAAGGATACCGCGGCTACTACTACTGCTTTGTTTCCGTGACCAAAACAGCCTTGTGCATGGCTGCCGCCGCCATTTGCGCCACCACCCCCAACAGCGCCTGGTCCGCCAGGTAAAACGGCTGTTCGCCTGTTTTGTTCAACGCCTGAATTACGCCCAGAACACGCTCGTTGTAAATAATCGGCACACAAATCAACGAGCGGGTATAAAAATCAAAGTTCTGATCTACTGCCGCTGAAAACCGGGGATCCTGGCGGGCGTTTTCCAGGATAAGGGGCTGCCTCTCCTGCGCCACCCAACCCGCCACGCCCTGCCCGGCAGATATCCGGTACCCGCGCAGCGAATCGCGCACCGCGCCATGGACCACCACAAACACCAGTTCGTTTGTCTCCTCATCCATCACCAGCAGCGACCCGTTTTCAGAATCGATGCTGAGTAAAGCCAGTTGCAGCACCTGATCCAGCAAACGCAGCACGTCGGTTTCAGCGTCCATGCGGTCTGAGGCAAATTGCAGCGCTTTGAGGCCGTTGAGAATACTGCGCAAACGTTCGTTCTCGCTGCGGAGTGTTTCAATTTCCTGCTGCAAGCGCACGTTTTCAGCCTGCACAAAACGTACCGGATCCAGAGGACCTGTTTGACTAAGCGGGCCTGTTTGTCCAAAAGGGCGTGTGGGCATCATATTCTCCTTAGCTCTTATCTGCTGCTTTTTTATGTTTGGCGGCCAATTGTTCCGTGCTGGCGGCGGTGGCGGCGTCGAAGGCTTTGAGGGCGCGGCTGCTCAGTTTTTCCAGCCAGGAGGCGGCTTCCGCCCGGTCGCCATCCCGTTCTGTGTATTTGCCTGATTGATAGCGAATGTACGGCCGGCCGGCGTTGATGCCTTTACAGCGCACAATGTTGGCCGATACGGGGTCTGTCACCAGTTTGGCCTTACCCATACGCCGCTCCATCAGTGCAGACAGGTCGTCGTCGGCTTTGTCCAGGCCGTCGCTGCCGCCCAGGGCAAAGTAGAGGCCCACATCGCTGCGCAGCAGGACCATGCCATCCTGCTCTTCCGCCTGGCTCTTGGGCACGCCCACGCGGATGCGCAAGGTATTGGAACGAATGATGCGGTCACGCTGGTTGGCGCTGTCGTACAAGACAACCAGGGCAGTCACGTCGTAAACGCCTGGTTCGGCAAAAGCAAAGCCGCCTGAGCCAAAGGTGAGGTTGAGGTTGTCTTTAATGGATTTGCCGTCCGGCACAATGTCAAAAACCGATTCGTCCAGGTCGAAGCAGCGCTGGAAGACGGGTACGAATATGTCGGCGTTGGACAGGTCACCGGTGTTGGAATCGCCCTGCCAACGGCGAATGAGCACTTCCAAAAAGCCGGCTTTGGGGTCGAGCAGCACCGGCGGGATGTCTATGGTGCGGCCTGTTTCATTGGTCAGCTCCACGCCCAGAAACACGGGCTGCCCAAATTCAAAGACCGGACCGCCCAGAGGCGGCGTGAGGGTGAGCCGATAACCGGACATGTCAACTTCGGGTACGTAGGGGGAATAACCGCCGTTGCCATCAGCCCAATAGTTGATGGAATGGAAGGGCGCGCCGCCGGGGATGAGGGCGGGCAGGGGGGCGTGGCGGATGAATTCCAGTTCGTCGTCATCGAAAGCGAAGTCGAATTTGTTCCAATATTCGTGGCGGTGGTTGCCGCCTTTGTAGCGCCAGTCGTAGTTCATGAAGGAGAGGGAATCGGCGCGGCCAACGACCCGTTCAAAACGATGGGCGAGGTTAAGGGCGTGGCCCAGTTCATGGGTGGTGGTTTGGATGAGTTTGCGGTCGGCGCTGGTTCCAAACAGATCACGAATGGCGCTGGCGAAAACGGCCGTTCCCTGGCGCGGCAGATTGTCTTCACTGTCGAACATCACGCCCAACAGGCCATTCCGGGTGGAACGCGAAAGCAAGAGCAGGTGCAGTTCCCAGGCGCGCTGGCTGAGGGATGCCTGCGAGAAGTCGCGCAGCAGGGTGTGGAGCTGGGTATTGCCCCAGCCGTTGGGATTCACCGGAATATCACTGGGACGGCCTGTTTCCACCACATGGATACCGGATTTAAGCAGGGCGACTTCCAGGCTGATGGGCTGTCCTCTGTAGTCGAACTCTGGCAGCGGATCCACATTTTGTTCGGTTTCCAATTCCACGCCGATGGTGCGCATTTCGGCGGAAGCCCACTCGGCGGCAAAGCTGACATTGCGCCGGGAAGGCAGGCCGTGAATGGCGCTGTGGAGAAACAGATCGCCGGTGAGGGTGGCGGGATCCATGCCGGTCGCTTGCAGAGTGAGGGTGCCGGTGGCTTTGCCGCCGTGTTCATCTTCGGCGATGATGAGCCAGTTTCCATCTGCCAGGGCAATGCGCTGTCCCGGCGTGGTGCGAATCGAGGCGACGTAGCTCGGGATAGACAGGTCGCTGCGGAAGAAGTCGGCGCTGATGACCCCGGAGACAGCTTCATCTACCCGTAAATTGACTTTGATAAAGGCGTTGCCACCCAGATAACGGCCGTTTTGCAACACAGCGGGCGGCGGCGCGGGTTTGGATTTCCAACCCAAAAAACGCAGAGCGCGGCGCAGGGTAGCCAGAATGTCGTCGATTTCTGCTAAACGGGAGGTTTCGGTTTCGGTTAACGGCCGTTCCAGGCTTTGCAGCATCTGTTGTTCGCGCTCTAGCTGGCGCATCTGGCGGTTCATGCCCATAAAGTCTTGCTTGTCAGACATGGGTATCTCCTTTTTATGACGAAAACGAAGTGGGAGTGATGCCGGGTAGGGTGACAGGTAAAAGAATGCGGCGGTCGTTGATGAACTTGCCTGAGAAAATAGTAACACGGAGCGGCGTGGGAATACAAGAGGGGATGTAGAGGTGATGGGGTGATAACCTTGCCACTCTGCTACTTTGCCACTCTGCCACTCTATAGGCTGTTAAGTTGTGCTTTGTGGCGCAAGCGGGTCAGGCGGTGTTCCAATTCCGGCTGAATCAAGCGGGCGCGGGAGGGGGGCCAGCTTTGGCTGAGGGCCATCGCCTGCTCTGTCCAGGCGATGGCGGCGTTTAAATCGGGTTCGTGCCATTCGTAATATTTAGCTAACTCGATGTGGGCTTCTATACTGTCAAAACTGGTGGCGGCGATTTGCTGCCAGCAGGGCGCGGCCTCAGCGCGGCGATTTTGTTGTTTGAGCAGCGCCGCCAGTGCGATCAGCGCCTGATGGTAGACCGCCAGTGGCAGGTCGGCCGTTACCACCTGACGCAGCGTTTGTTCGGCGGCTTCGGTTTCGCCCAGCGCCGCCTGCCATTTGCCTAAGCTAACCAGGTCAATGGGGTGATCGCCAGGATCGGCGTGGGCAAACTGGCGCATGACCCGGCTGGCAAGCGTCACCATCGACACCATGTCGAGCTGGTTGTGGTAAAAGACGCGGGTCAGTTCGCGGGCGTCGCCGTGGCGCAGGTAGGCGTTGTAGAGGCTGGGGATAAGCCAGCCAGGCACGTCTTCATGGGTGCGGCGCAGGCCAAGCAGGGTTTCTTCCAGGCTGCCCAAGGCGCAAGAACCAAGCCGCTGCCGCCATAAACGGCGTGACGGGGGCAGCAGATCGATATGCGGTTTCTCACGCAGGCCGGTGCGCATCCGGTTCATGAGGAAGCGGTTGTCGAGCAGGGGGATGTCGAAGGAACGGCCGTTAAACGTAATCAGTCCCGCTTTTTGCGCCA
>JAWOGU010000338.1:0-6112 GCA_046496595.1 Chloroflexota bacterium | reverse complement strand
ACTTCGCGTCGGTAAAACGGGTAAAGATGCTGGTCCAGGCGTCCCGGATTGAAGGCGTCCCACGGATTTAGCTCCGTGGTCACGCCCAGGTGGACGAACCAGTAGTATTGCAGCGCCTCCCACAAGGTGCGCGGTTTGTGCGCCGGTACCCACTCGCAAATTTCCGCAATCTTTGCCAGTTCAGCCCTGCGCTGCGGATCGCCGGTCTGCGCCGCCAGACGGCGGGCTTCTTCTGCGTGCCGCTGCCCAAAGGTGATGAGCGCCTCGGCCGTGATGCGCATCGCTTTAAGCTGTTCCTGTTTGTCATACGCCTCGGCGTCGTTCAGGAAATCCAGTTTCTTCAATGCCGCGTCTATGTCGGCGATGAAATCCAACATGCCTTTGTGATAAATCTTATCGTCCAATACGGTGTGGCCGGGCGAGCGCTGTTCCATGAACTCGGTAAAAATGCCAGCTTCATAGGCGTTATTCCACTCCGGCGTCATTTCGCGCAAAATCAGATCGCGCATGGATTTGCCCTGCCAGAACGGGATGACGACGTCGGCCTGGGCTTGACGGGCGGCAGTGTCAACGGCAAAGGGAATCTTTTCGCGGGCGTCGAGGATGTCGAAATCCTGCAGGGTGTGGCAGCACAGTTCCGGATAGGTGGGCGTGGCTTTGGGCGCGGGGCCTTTTTCGCCCACAACCAATTCGCCCTCTCCCATATAAATCGTTTTGTTTTCCAACAAATATTGAAAGGATAAAGCGCGGCGCACGGGCGTGGAGACCATGCCCAGTTCCTGCCGGTAAAAAGCGGTCATCAATTCGGCCCGCTCGGTGGAGATGGCGGGCACGGCGTCCAGGCTTTGCTGGCGCAGACGGGTAACACGGTCGGTTGTGGTCATAAGTTTCTCCTAAAAAAGCAGAAATCAAAAGGCAAAGGGCAGAAAAACGTAGTGGTTTCTGCTTTTTGATTTTTGCCTTTTGCCTTTTCTTCTTTAACCCCCTATTTTTACCTCCAGGCCATACCTGCTTAACGTGGCGGCGATGGCGGTCAGGTGGTCGTCGCCGGGCGGTTGCAGGTGGGCAAGCTGGTAGGGCAGGTTAAGGCGCTGGTATTTGTCGGCGGCGGCGGCGTGATAGGGCAGGATGGAGATGGGATGCCGCCGGGGCAGGCTGGCGGCGAATTCGGCGGTGCGGCGCACGTTTTCCTCGCTGTCGTTGAGGCCGGGAATGACGGCGAAACGCAGGATGATGGCGTGCCCATGGGCGGACAGTTGGCGCAGGTTGTCCAGGATGAGCCGGTTGGAGACGCCGGTGAGTTTTTTATGAGCGGCTTCGTCCATGTGTTTGAGGTCGTAGAGGAAGAGGTCGGAAAACGGCCGTATCTGGTCGAATGTATGCCAGGAAACGGCGCCGGAAGTGTCAACGGCCGTTCTAATCTCCCTTTCTCTACATGCCATCAGCAGCGCCAATAAAAACTCGCGTTGTAACAGCGGCTCCCCGCCGGAAAAAGTCACGCCGCCGCCCGATTCGTCGTAAAAGCTCAGGTCACGCTCGATTTCCGCCATCACCTGCGCCGCCGTCATCTCCTGGCCTATCACTTCCCGCGCTTCGGCAAAACAGGCGTCGGTACACGCCCCGCAGCGCAGACACAGGCTCAAATCAGTCACCACCGCCCCGCCGCCGTTGGCCGAAATAGCTTCCTGCGGACATTCATCCAGGCAGGCCAGGCAGGCAATACAGCGGTTGGGGCGCAGCATCACGTCCGGGCGCGGATTCTGGCTCTCCGGGTTGTGGCACCACAAACAGCGCAGCGGGCAGCCCTTGAGGAAGATAGTGGTGCGGATGCCCGGCCCATCGTGGATGGAAAAGCGCTTGGTGTCGAAGACGATGCCTGTGGTCATGGGGTTCAGTGTCCACTGCCTCTAATGTCCGCGCAGTTTAAGCGGCTTGACGCGCAAAGCTGCCGGATATGCCTCGGCAAACTGCTCCGGCGTCATGTTGATGCGGGTCATGCCGTCCCGGTATTTTTCCAGGTAGGCAGGCAGTTGATTGGCAGGCGGGGCGCTGTCATCCAGCCACGCTTCACCGGTGAAAACGATGATGTCACCGCCGCGGCCGTCACCGTCCAGATTGAGAGACACCTGCGGATGGGCGGCAATGTGGTGCAGTTTATGAGCGCCGGCGCGGCTGTAAATGAGGAAGGTTGCGCCATCCCACAGAAACCAGATGGGACGCGGCTGCGGCATACCGCTGCTGTCAACCGTGGTCAGCCAGCCGATTCGTTCTTCGGCTAAACGCCGGGCCACCCGCTGCCCAAATTCGGTGGTGGTATCAAATATCATCATTCGCCTCCTGATGCTCCTCGTTTTCTTTACGTGGCTTATAATCTTTTGCGAAATTGAGCAAGAAACGAAAGCTCTCCAATTTGTCTTCTGATAAGCCGGACAACTCATCAAACGACAGCCAACCTTCTCGCAGAAGTCCTCCCAATACCATGAGCAGAACGGAATAGCGGTAGTCATATGTTTCATCTATATCACGCCGCTTTTTATACAGATATTCTTCCAGTTTCCAAATGTCTTCAGGCGTTTTCATTTCTGCTGCTTGCTTCTGGACGGCTGCAATGATGGCTGCACATTCACGCTGATAGGCGGCGTCGAATGCCTGCCGCGCGATTATCTTTTCTGCTTTGGTCCATTCGTTTGACATCTTAGCCTCCAAAATGGTTGTAAAACTAACGTCATTCTACCAAACATCCCCTTTCTCCGACAGGCAGAGATGCCCTGGCAGCGTATCTTTACCGGGAACGAAAAAAGACGCACGATTTTGCGTGCGTCTTCTTTCTGGAGGAAATAGTAGATGTCTAAAATAGTTGCGCGCCTGCTACCAGGCAGCCATCACATGCCCGTAGGCTTCGGCAATGGCGTCGTCATCTAGTTCAATGGTGATGTCGTCGGCCACAATATTAACCCCGTGCAGCATCGTCTGGCTCATAGGACACTTGCCCATGATAAAACTACGAAACTGCTCGATTTTTTCCGGCGGCGCGCTGGTTTTAATAAACGTTTTCATGCGCACTTCTTGGAAATGCTCGGCGTCATCCCCGTTGACGGCAACGAGGCGGTCCGGATCAATATCGCCATGCAGGTCGATTTTAAACTCGTGAATGGCGATGTCGTGCAGCGCCGCATATTTTTTGGCGGCCAGACATTGACACGACGCCAAAGCGCTCAGCATCATTTCAATGGGATTGACGTTGTGTTCGGGTTCACCACAACATGGTTCATCCATCTGCAAGACGAAGTCACGGATTGAACTGGTAACGGCCGTTGCGGACGAAAACATGTGTGACGCTGCGGTAAAAGTTGTTGATGACATTGTTGAAACTCCTGTAAAAGCTGCACTAAGTCAGCTTCAATAGATAACTCCATATCCGTGAGGAGTTTAGCAGATAGCTGCCAACTTGGATTGTGACATACATCACAAATGCGCCTGATAAATGTAATGCGTATGGCAGTGGGGTGATGCGCAGACGATGAGCAGGTCGTTTGCCGGCAGCGGCGCATTGGCCGACAATACAGGCATGGATGTGTCATCAAAAGTGCCCGCCGGTTTTAAGAACGCCCTGCTTGTGGACTATTTGGCCGCGCGTTTTTCCTATTTTCCCGCGCAAACATGGGCTGGACTGGTGGAGAACGGCCGTTTAAGCCACAACAACCGCCCCTGCACGCTGGAAACACGGGTGCGCCAGGGCGACCTCGTCACCTACCATATGCCAGATCCCGCTCCGCCTGAAAACATGGATGCACCCATCCTGTATGAAGACGACTGGCTGTTGGGCGTGGCCAAACCAGCCGGTTTAAGGATGCACAGTCAGGGCAAATTTGTGACCGAAAACCTGATTTATTACCTGCGCTATCAGCATGAGCCGCCTTACCTGGAAGCAGATCTGGTCAACCGCCTGGACACCTACACCTCCGGCGTGGTCGTGCTGGCGAAAGATAAAGAAACCCTGCGCCAGCTCAGCGCCAGCTTTGCTGCCGGGCAGGTGGAGAAAACCTATCTGGCAGTGGTGGACGGACAGCCGGAACCGGCCGGCGGCGTGATTGATCTGCCGTTGGGCGGCGTGGCAGGTACCAAAACGGCGCGGCAGCAGGTGTTGCGAGATGGCGGTGGGAAAACGGCCGTTACTCATTACCATACGCTCGAAACCCTTGGTCCCAGCCATGCCTTGCTCCAACTGCGGCCCCAAACGGGACGTACTCACCAACTGCGCGTCCACCTGGCGGCCATCGGCCACCCCATCGTGGGCGACGCCCTCTACCAGATGAGTGATGAAGATTATTTGCATTGGGTGCAAAACGGCCGTTCGTCCAGCCAAATGCCCCTCCTACAGCGGCAGGCCCTTCACTGCGCCGCCACTCAGTTCATCCACCCCGTTACCGGCAAACAATGCGCGCTGGAAGCTCCCTTGCCCGCGGACATGGTTGACTTGATTGCGGTTTTGAAACGTGAAGCGTGATGCGTAAGGGTCTTTCACGCTTCACGCATCATTTTATGACCTTCGGCGCATAGATAACGGCCGTTCGTCACTCCCATTTTGCCCTCTCACCTGCCATACTATCTGGATACTGGCATAGGAGACTCCCACTCTCATGAGCGAGACCATCAACGTTAAAACCACACACTGGGCGGAAGTAGACGAGAACGGCCGTTTAATTCTCCCCCCCGACATCGCCCAACACTATGGCATCAAACCGGGCGCCCAACTACGCCTGGATACGGACGCCAACTCCGTGCGCCTGCACCGCCCCACCAGTCATCTGGCCAAGGTCTACCTGGAACCCACCAACCGCTGCAATCTGGACTGCATCACCTGTATGCGCCACAACTGGGATGTGGAGTACGGGCAAATGAGCGCCGCCACCTTCCGGCGTCTCCTCGACAGTCTGGCCGAAGTTGGGCCGCCGCTGACTGTGTTCTTTGGCGGCATCGGCGAACCGCTGGCCCACCCGCACACCATCGACATGATCCGGCAGGTGAAGGAGCTGGGCCTCAGCGTCGAAATCATCACCAACGGCACCCTGCTAGACGAAAAACGGGCCAAAGGGCTGATCGCCGCCGGGTTGGACACCCTCTGGGTATCTATCGACGGCTCCCGCCCCGAAAGCTTTGCCGACGTGCGCCTGGGCGCAGAACTGCCCAACGTCATCGCCAACCTGCGCCGCTTTCGCCACCTGCGTCCGCCATCCCACAGACCCCAACCCGCCATTGGCATCAATTTCGTCGCCATGAAGCGCAACATTGCCGACCTGCCGGACGTGCTTAAGCTCGCCAAACGCCTGGGCGCCGCCAAATTTTCGGTGAGCAATGTGCTGCCGTATACCGCAGAAATGGCCCGGGAAATCCTATATGAAGAGACCTTAATGAGCATCACCTACCTCCCATCACCCTGGCTGCGCACCCTGAATCTGCCTAAAATGGATTTCAACGAGCTGACCGGCGAACCGCTGCTAAAGGCGTTTGCCAGCGGCTACAACGTGACTTTTGCCGGCAACAATCTGGGCGGCTCTAACGACGTTTGTACATTTATTGAAAGTGGATCGGTGGCGGTGGGCTGGAACGGCCGTTTAGCCCCCTGCTCTCCTTTACTTTACCAACACACCGGCTACCTGCGCGGCTACGAGCGCCTTTCGCACCCCCACTTCATCGGCGACATCCATCAACATACGCTGCTGGAAATATGGCAAGATCCGGCCTACGCCGATTACCGCGACCGGGTGCAGCGCTTCGCCTTCGCCCCCTGCACCTACTGCGGCGGCTGCGACCTTTCCCGTGACAACAATACTGACTGCTTCGACAACGCTGCCCCGGCCTGCGGCGGCTGCCTCTGGGCGCAGGCCGTCATCCAATGTCCGTAATGATTGGAGATTAATTTAGGTATCTTCTCAATAAAGCGCGGCAGAGTTGGTTGAGCCTGTCGAAACCAACGGTCTTCGACAGGCTCAGACCTCATTCCCCCAAATTATTGAGATGTTACGAAAATAGCAGATAAATCTGCACCTACATTTACAAAGTCCGCCTTCGCGGACTAAAAACGAGTTATTTTCAGTCGGCGAAGGCCGAC
>JAWOGU010000309.1:0-2709 GCA_046496595.1 Chloroflexota bacterium | reverse complement strand
ATTACCACACTGTTTATGCCGCTCACCTTCCTCACCGGCTTTTTCGGCATGAACTTTTTCCAGGCCGTCCTGCCCTCCTCATTCTGGACCGGCGCGCCCATGCTCATTTTCATTTTACTCATTATGCTCCTACTACCCATGTTCATGTACAGCTGGATACGTCGCCGCGCCTGGATGTAAATCTTGGGCGTGAGCGGCTCTCCCAGAAACGTACGGAATTAGAGGGTTAAGCGTCTGGCGCAGCTTCTCCTCAAACCGATGAATGGGGCAGAGATTAACACGGATAAAAATATCCTTCTATTGACCGATACAGCCAGACAAAGTAGGTTGTATACTGACGTGATATAGAGGTTTAAGCGGCGGAGCTGACGGTCGTAATCCCCGTCACCGTCACAACCTGTCACAAGAAGAGTCGGCTATGTTGTTGGCCATCAAGTTATATATCCCGCAGCGTTTTGGTGCCGGCCCACAACGGCCGTTTCTCATCCCGCGCCCCCATCTTCACCCAAAACTGAGGGCTGGCCTGGAAAACAGGCTGATCCTTGTCTCCGCCCCTACCGGCTTCGGTAAAACCACTCTGCTGGCCGACTGGATTCGATCTAATGATGAATTAGGAAGGATGAAGGATGAAGCTCTCCAGCTTCATCCTTCATCCCTTATCATTTTTGTTGGCTTTCTCTGGATTGGACTTTTGACAAAGGGTTTGACATAAGTCAATTTGCAAAATAGAGAAACTGCTCTATTTCTAGTGCATGACTATCAAACCAGACACAATTGAATTAGAGCAGTTCCGACAACAACTTTACCAGAACTTTAACAATCGAGCCGATACTTTAATGGAATTGGTGGATGCCATTTGTAGCAATCCTCATGCCCGTTCTGTGGTTGAGTACAGTCTCACACCCTGTTTTCGACGCAGTTATTCAACCATTTTCAAAGCTATCAACGAAATGGAAATGGACGAGTTGGCGACAGCGCGTTTGCTGGCTCCCTATTTGCCTCGACCCCAAGAGCGGCCATTTTGGTTACTGGGAACGGATGTCACGCCACAACGCCGCCAGTTTGCTCACACTTTGGCTGACCGCGGGATGGTGTATCAACCCAATCCCATCAAAGGTAACAAACCTGTCACAATTGGGCATCAGTTTTCGACCACTGTCTTGTTGCCGGAAGCGGAAGCAGGGATGTCGCCAAGTTGGGTTATTCCTTTAACGACCCGTCGTGTGTCCACCGATGAAGACAAGGAATTGGTAGGCAGCGGACAAACTGATGCGCTGCTCACAGACGCCAAACTACCGTTTGGTACAAGGTTTTGCGTCGATGTGGGAGATACCAGTTACAGTAAGCCTGCTTGTTTACATGCCAATCGTCACCATCCCAACCTGGTGACGGTAGCTCGCATTCGCGGAACACGGGTTTTATATCAACGATTCACGCCCGATCCTGGCGAGACAAAACGGCCTGTGGGTTGTCCACGCAGTTATGGTGAAAGATTCGCCTTACAAGAACCTGAAACCTGGCATCAGCCTGATGAGCAAGTAACGATCACCGAAAAAAGTCGTCGCGGCAAGACGTACCGAATTGAGATCAGAGCGTGGCACAATATGCTAATGCCCGGTAAGTGTAAACCCAAACGATTGCCCATGCACCGGTATCCTTTTACCCTGGTGCAGGTTGTTCGTTATGATGAAGAAGGGAACTTGGCTTGCAAACAACCCCTATGGGCGCTGGCTATTGGTCAGCGCCGCCATGAATTGAACGCTCAGGTTATCTATCAAGTCTATGATCAACGGTATGACCTGGAACACTTTTTCCGGTTCGGCAAGCAAAAAATGCTGTTGGCTCGTTTCCAAACGCCGGAGGATGTACGTGAAGAAAAATGGTGGCAGTTAGTGCATCTGGCCTATGCGCAACTATGGATGGCCCGGCATGTTGCCGACAGTTTACCGCGGCCTTGGGAACGCAACCTACCTGCAATGAAAAGGGGGTTGATCTCCCCGACATTAGTACAGCGTGATTTTGGCCGAATTATTCGCCAGATCGGGACACCCGCTAAACCGCCCAAACTCCGGTTTAATTCACCAGGCCGACCCAAGGGCACGAAATTACCCCCTCGACCCCGTAGAAAAGTGGTTGTCAAAAGCCAGCGAGAGGAAAAACCACCCTGAAATCATAGAAATCGGCTCGATCATTCAGTTATAAAGGTACTTGAGTTGGCTCAATTTTTATTGAGTTCGGTTCACAATGTCAAAAGTCCAAAGAATAACATTGTGTCAAAAAATTAAACCGCAGATTGCCGCAGATTAAAGCGAAAAAACTGCGCTGATCTGCGAAATCTGCGGTTCTTTCTTAATCCCGACACGGTTGCGGACTATGCTGCGGCCGTCACCCCATACCCCAACCCGGCGACCGTTTCAATATAGATTGGATTGGCCGGGTCTGGTTCGATTTTGGCGCGGAGGCGGCGCACCAGTTGGCGCAGGGCGTCCCGGTCGCCCCCCTCGGCCCCCCAGACGTGATTGATAATATCTTCAACCGTTAAAATATGCCCGGCGTTCAACATCAGGTAATCGAGCAGCCGGTTTTCCAGCGGCGTCAGGCTGGTTGGTTCGCCGTCGCCCACGCGAACCTCGCGCCGGTTGATGTCCAGGCTCAGTTGGCCGACTTGACGCACGGCCGTTTGCCCGCCCCGTCCCATCCGCCGCAAAG
>JAWOGU010000306.1:0-7070 GCA_046496595.1 Chloroflexota bacterium | reverse complement strand
ATTTCTGTTGAGATGATGGCCACTACTCGGCCCGGATTACTGTGCCCCACCAGGGCGCGCTGCGGATCGGGCAGTTCCTGGCGAATGATCTTGATCAGCGACGTGATAAGCTGCTGCAAAGCGGCTGGCGACTGACTTTGGCTGATCGTGTCGAAATTGTCGATCTTCGTCACCAGGACGGCCGGCCACACAAGCCGTTTGCCCAGATAAGCCAGCGATTCCTCCGCGGAGTTTCCCTCTGGCTGTGTGCCCCTGATGAGGTTTTCCACCAGATTGGCTTCGATGACCGGCAGTGTTTTTTGCAGGGAATCTTTGACAATTTCCACGGTGCGTAAATCGCGGCGCTCTTGTTCGATTTCCTGTTGAATTTCGGCTAACAGTTCCAGCAGTTTGGCGGGGCGCACAGGTTTGAGCAGGTAATCGCGCGCTCCCAGCTTGAGAGCTTTTTGCACGTAGGCAAATTCGTTGTAGGCGGTGAGCATGATGATTTTGACTTCTGGTTGTTCGCGGCGGATAACGGCCGTTGCCTGCAACCCCGTCAGCCCCGGCATCTTGATGTCCATCAGGATGATGTCCGGTTTATGGTCGCGGGCTAACTGCACAGCCTCCTCCCCATTGGTCGCCTCCCAAATAACCGAAACGCCACTATTCTCTTCCTCGAGAATATGGACCAAAGCAGACCGAATAACCGGCATATCGTCAACAATTAAAATTTTGCACATGGTGGTATTCGTGATCCGTAGTTCGGATATCGTAAGCCGTTATCATTTTCAGATGGTACTATTCAGGTGGCGCCTGAGCTTGCCGAAGGGGGAACCGGGCTTCGACAAGCTCAGCCCTCGACAAGCTTAGCCTTCGAGCGGCTGTCTAGTTACTACAGATAATGGCTTATGCTGCGCGAACAGTCGTGACCTCATGTGATGGTAGGGGGATTATGGCTGGTGTGAGGTTGATTTCTCCCCAATGTTTGGGACGGTAGGTTAACGTGGGCGGCATTTTAAGCGGGAGTTGGCTGTAGCTCAAGTCGATCTGATTGCCAATGCCCGACGCGCCGGTGAAGCGAGACGGCGCTCGACTTACCAGCCCATCATGGGTGACTAGAGAAATAGCCAGGCGCAGCCGCGTGCCCTGATCCGGCGCGCTTTCTACCTCCACCGACACCGAGTCGCCATATTCACTGGCCAGCCGGTGAAACACATTTTGCAGCCCTAACGAATGACCATCTCCGTTAAAGAGACCATTCTGAATATTATGGACGATTTCGGGCGGCATCCCGGCGCCGGTATCGGCGATTTCCAGCACCAGATGGTCGTTTCGACGGTAGCCCTGGACGGTGACTGTTACCGGACGGGTTAATGGCTCTGCGCCATGAATGACAGCGTTTTCCACCAAAGGCTGCAAGATCATGCACGGCACTTCCAGGTGGCTCAGTTCCGGATCGAGCGAGACCCAGCTTTGCAGCCGTTCGCCAAAGCTGATCTTTTGGATTGCCAGATATTGTTCGATCATCTCCATTTCTTCGCCCAACTCCACCTGAGTAGACATATTGCGCAAGCTGTAGCGCAGGAGGTCGCTTAAGTTATAGGCGATCTCTTCAGTGCGGGCGGCCCCTTCTTCCAGGGCGGTGTAACCAAGCAGGGTCAAAGAATTGAAGAGGAAATGGGGATTGATTTGCGCCTTTAAAGCTCTTAGCTGCGCTTCTTGCAGGGCGGCTTGCAGGGCGGCGCGCTCCCGAATTTCACGCAGCAGGTGAGTTTGCGCCAGGTTGGCGGCCCCTTTTTCCATCACATGGTTGGCGGTGATGGACAACATTTCCACAGCCGCGTGAAAACGTTCTTCGGGCAGTGGTTCCATTTTTCGCACTTCTTCTTCAAACTGCTCCACGGGCAGCCCAAGGGGTAAATTACGCGCCAGGATGTCTTGAATGAATTCTTCTTCCTGGCCGGAGGGGATAACCTGCCCGCATAAAATGGAGCCGACGAATTGGCCGTCAATGATGAGCGGCGCGGCGGCGTCTAAAAAGCCGCCGTGACACTTGTAGGCATAGAGTTCTTGCCGATCGAGGGCATTCCGCCCGCCTTCGGCATCGCACTGCTGACAGCGGGCCAGACCTTCTTCGGTGGAGCGGATCATCTGGCAAACTTTGCAGAAATTACTGGTGGCTGTGACCGGCTTACCCTGGCGGTCTACGGTGACGGCGGCGACGCCCATTGCCTCGGCGAACGTGTTCTGAATTCGCTGCAGCAGGTTCAGGTCAATTAAATCTTCAATCTGGAGTTCTTGTGCTGGGACCATGATCACCTCACTAGAAAAAAGGGAACAACAGGTTTGAGTTGGTTCCTTCCGCGAGGATATGGGCAGGCAGTAGAGGGGATCTGGCTTGTCGGGGCAGTTGGAGAAACGGCCGTTCGACTTCACAGTTGCGGGACAGCGCCGGAATTCTCGCAGTGCAGCGAGGCACCGGTCTTCACCCTCACGACGTTAGAGGTATGGAAAATGTGGGTTAAAAACGAACTTTGCCTGATACAAATAGATTATACGTGAGCTTGGCGGATAATACACGTTGACATTGATCATTGATTGCGATGACAAATATCACCCTTATTTTCTTCCATGTGTCACGAACGAAAAAAGACCTGAAGGGTTTTTCAGGTGGCCGTAGTCTGGATGGATTGGGTGATAACGGCCGTTGTCGTCATAAACGCCGATTCAACCGGTGACAGTGCATGCAGCAAGTTAACCAAAATCGTCCCCACCCTGACATCGTTTAGCATGTGGACAGTTGTTATAATATAAATAATAATTGCGCGGACAAATATACTCACCTGTTCTGGAAATAAATCTTATGCCTGAAACACTTTTTGAAATCACGATTATTTTATTGTTGCTTGTAATCAACGGGATTTTTGCCATGTCCGAAATTGCGGTGGTATCGGCCCGGCCTATCCGCCTGCAGCAAATGGCCCAGCGCGGCAGCCGCGGCGCAGCCGTTGCGCTGGAACTGACCAATAATCCCAATCGCTTTCTCTCCACTGTTCAAGTAGGCATCACCCTGGTCGGCATCTTTGCCGGCGCCTTTGGTGGGGCCAACATTGCCGGAGAACTGGCAGTCCCCCTGAGTGAACTGCCCTGGATTGGCCCCTATGCCAACGCGATCAGCCTTGTTATCGTCGTAGGCGCGATCACGTACCTTTCGGTGGTCATTGGCGAGTTGGTGCCCAAGCGCATTGCTTTAGGCAATGCTGAGCAAATCGCTTCTTTGGTTGCTCGACCTATGCGTGCTCTTTCGACGATTGCCACGCCCATTGTCCGTTTGCTTGGTTTCTCCACAGATGTAGTTTTGAAACTGCTGGGCATTCAGGCATCAGAGGGCGAAGAAGTCAATGAAGAAGAAATCAGGATGATGGTGCAGCAGGGAGCCGAGTCCGGGGCTATTGAAGAATCCGAACGGGATATGGTGGAAAGCATCTTTCGCTTAGGCGACCGCTCATTGGAATCCATGATGACGCCGCGTCCGGAGATTGTCTGGCTGGACATTAATGCGCCCGAGGAAGAGATCCGCCGCCTCATCCATGCGTCGGACAGCACACGCTTTCCCGTCTGTGATGGCGACCTGGATCATGTTCTGGGTGTGATACAGGCCAAAGACCTGCTCTTCGCCTGCCTCGATGGGCGGGCATTCGATATCAAAGCGGTGATGCAGGAACCACTTTTAATTCCGGAAAAGATGGAAGCACTCAAGGCGTTGGAGCGTTTCAGACAAAGCGGATCACACATCGCTCTGGTCTTTGATGAATATGGCGGGATTGAAGGCTTGATCACCCTGATTGATATTCTCGAAGCCATTGTCGGCGATATTCCGACAATGGGTGAAATGGTAGAGCCGCCGATTGTGCAGCGTGAAGACGGTTCCTGGTTAGTGGATGGACTCATTACCATCGAAGATTTTAAGGAAGCTTTTTCCATCCGAGTGCTGCCGGGTGAAGGGAAATACCAGACATTGGGAGGATTTGTCGTCTTTATGTTGGGTAGTATTCCTACGTCCGGTAACCACTTTGGCTGGGGCCGGTTTCGTTTTGAAGTGGCCGACATGGACAGGTATCGGGTTGATAAGGTCTTGCTAACGGCCGTTCCGTTGGCAGATGAAGCTTAAAACAAAGACGGATTTGTGCGTGATGGCGGGAAACGGCCGTTTCCTTTGACAAGGAAAATCCATGAAACAAACCATCGTTTATGTGGCTCTCGTCGTTGAGGATTACGACGACGCCCTCCGATTTTACGTAGACACGCTGGGCTTCAGCCTCATTGAAGACACCTTCATCCCGGCGCAAAACAAGCGCTGGGTGCTGGTGGCCCCACCCGGCTCACCGGAGACAAAGTTGCTGCTGGCGCGGGCAGCTACCCCGGAACAGTCGTCGCGCATTGGCAATCAGACAGGCGGTCGCGTCTTTTTGTTTTTGCAAACAGACGATTTTTGGCGCGATTTTAGCGCTTACAAACAAAAAGGCATCGTCTTTGTGCGGGAGCCGGCTGAACAAAGTTATGGCACAGTGGCCGTATTCCAGGATCTCTATGGCAACTTGTGGGATCTGGTGCAGTTCAAGGAATAGAAACGGCTGTTTCTCCCTCTTCATCACGCCATCATCAGCACAGGTTTGTTAACCTGCGCCTGACACCATTCAGCCAGGGTGGTTGTAGGCGCACCTAACAGCGCATTCGCCTCCTCGGCCGATCCCCCCTCTTGCAGCTTCTCCGTGTATTTCATGAACTGCGCCAGGTCTTTCATCTCAGCGTCGCGCGTCAGGCTGGCGATGAGCGAAAGCAGCCAGGGCGGCATTTGGAAATAGCTGGTGTCCGAGCGCACGCTGGCCTGGTATTGTTTGACGGCTTGGGGCATGGTATAGGCTTCTGGCCCGTAGACGTAGAATGTTTTGTTGGCTGCCTCGGGCGTGCGGTAAGCCTGGGCGACCATGCGGGCATAGTCCTGCGCCGCCAGCCAATGCAGGGGCGCTGTCTGTTTGCCGATGACCACCGCTCGTTTGTTTTGGATGAAGAGGGGCAGCGATTCCATAAACCAGGCAGCCCGGAAAATGGTGTAGGGTACGCCGCTGGCTTGAACGGCCGTTTCCGCCAGCCATTTCGCCCGTTCTGAATAAAAATCGGCGGTGGCGTCTACCGAAAAGCCGGACAAATACGTAAGGCGCTGCAAACCCAACTCAGCCGCCGCTTGAGCCACGTTGGCTGTGCCTCGGTGTTCAATCCGGTCGTAGGCTTCGGGCGTGGGTCCCCCTGCCAGGTTGATGTGAACCCCCTCGCAGCCCGCCAGGGCGCGGCGCAGCGTGTCCGGCTGCTCTACGTCGCCCTGGACGATGGTGAAAGCGCCGCCAAATTTTGCCCGCGCTTTTTCTACGTTCCGGCTGAGAATGTGGACGGTGTGGTCTTCGGCCTGCAACTGCCGCGCTGCTGGTTCGCCCAACATGCCGGTGGCCCCGATGACTAAAATTTTCATGTGGTTTTCTCCTGAAGAATGATTTTTAACGCAGAGACGCGGAGACGCAGAGAAGGCGTACCGCTGCCCGCATGTTGACAACGTCAACATTTTTAATGTAGCATACTATGTTGACGATGTCAACATCATTTGGTAAATTTACTGGCATGAGCGACCCTAAACCCTACCATCACCCACATTTACGCGAGGCGCTGCTGGCGGAAACGGCCGTTATGCTGGCCGAACGCGGGGTGGAAAATATCACCATGCGCGGTCTGGCCGAGCGGATAGGCGTCTCGCGCACGGCGCCGTACCGTCATTTCCCGGACAAGGCCAGTTTGTTAACGGCCGTTGCTGAAGACGGTTTTCAACGGCTGCGGCGGCAGATGAGTGAGGCGGCGCGGGGAGACACGTCGCTGCAAAAGTTTTTCCGTATGGGGGAAGCGTACATTCATTTTGCCGTGGCGAACCCCACCCACTACCGGCTGATGTTTGGTCCGGAGGGAATTCAATGCGCGGGTAATCCGGCGTTAACGGCCGTTGCCGACGATACCTTTGCCCTGCTGCAAAACGCGATTGAGCGCTGCCAGGAAGAAGGCAGCATCAAGCCCGGCGATCCCTGCCTGCTGGCATACGCCACCTGGGCCATGGTGCATGGCACAGCTTCTCTCCTCATCGACCGGCAGACCCACGACGACATCGACGTGGAAACCTTTATCCAGATCACCTATCAGACGTTGGCCCACGGCCTGGCAGCGCACTACGATGAATGAAAATGGCGCGTCATTGTAGTCCGATTTTGTAAATCGGGTGGCGATTTGTAAAATCGCCCTACTTTTCCCCGCCATTTTTACTGAAAACAGGAGACAGTTATGGATCAGGCGTGTCCTGAATGCGGCGCAGCCTGGGGAAATGAAAACACATGCCAGGATTGTTTTCACCAGATGCTCTTTTGGGAAAACGAGTATCCCGATTACGGCGAGGTTCACCATTTGCTGGTGCTGTGTTATCACTTGCAGCATCCGAGTTTGTATTCGCCTGAAGGATTGGCCGAGGCGCAGCGGCTGCTGACGGCATTTGTGGCAGAGGGCGCCACGACAGAAGACATACGGCGGCGTAACCGGGACAGGGTCAGTTCAGACAAACGCACGTGGAAGATCAAGGCAACGGCCGTTTCCTATGGTTCGTATCCGCAGCCGACAAACTGGCCGATAACGGCCGTTGACGTGGTATACGGCGGCGCAGACCATTACTGCGCTAACGTCAGGCAGTGGGCGCAGTCCATTCACGAGATACTTCGTGCTTCAGGGGGAATTGATTATGTTGGAAGCTTGATAGGGGACTGGTAAACAAGCTGGTATTAACCCCTCTCATCGCCAAAAGATCAGAATTCGATTGGCTGCTCTGGATACAGCCACCAATATTGAAGACATGGATTTGCCCGGATTTCGACTTCATCCCTTGAAAGGGGTTCGTAACAGTATTGACTTATCTATTACTATATGTTATTATATATTACTATGGAAAAACGACTAGTAAAGATAGGAGAGGCATCAGCCCTGCTGGGAGTGACGCCGCAAAC
>JAWOGU010000266.1:0-8078 GCA_046496595.1 Chloroflexota bacterium | reverse complement strand
TGATGATGTGGACTTTAAGTGGTTCGGCCGGCCGTGTTTTACTGCCTTTGGAGAGCCAGGGAAAGGCCAGGCCAACGGCCGTTATGCCCAATACCACCAGCCACAAAATCACACCCGCGGTCGTCCCGGAAAGCGGCAAATAAAACAGAAAAATGGGGTCAATGGTAACAACACCGGGAAGAAGCTGTTCGTTGGCCTGGGGCAGCATGCCCACCGGGAACAACACCGCGCCCAGCAGCAAGACCAGCCCCAACCCCACCGTCCACTGCACGTCTGGCAGCCATTTGGGACGACTGAGCCGCTTGATGTGGAGCCAAAAGAAAACGGCCGTTATCACAAACAACAGCACGTGCAGCGCCATCAAAATTCCAATCACCCACCAGGTATTCTCCGCCAACGCCGCCTGCGCCAGCGCCACCACCGTGTCCGCCGCCAGACCTGTATGCCGCTCCAAAAACGCTGTAAAACCGCGCGTCATCACCTGCGCGCGCGCATCCCACAGCATCCAATAGCCTGTCACGCCCGCCGCCCACAGAATGATAACCATGACGATACCCGTCATCCAGGCCAGCCAGCGCGGTCCGCGAAAACGCTCCATAAACAGGGTGCGGTAAGCGTGCAGCAGCGCGGTAATCACCAACGCGCCCGAAGCATAGCGGTGGAGCGCCCGCATGGTGCGCCCGATAAACTGGCTTTCCAGGCGGTCTACCGCCTGATAGGACAAATCAAAGCCATATTGGAAAAACATGAAGAGGTAAATGCCGGTGAGGCCAACGACGAGCAGGAGGAAAAAAGCAATGGTTCCGGTATGGTAAAGAGGATTAAGCTGTAGGTTGCCCACCAGGCGGTTGACCGGTTTTTCCACCGCCAGGGCTATGTTTTCCAGCCAGCCAGCCCAACCAGCTTGTGGTTGACGCCATGAATCGGGAGAAACGGCCGTTTTCCCGTCTCCCATCACGCCGCCAACATCCCCCCAGGTCACATCATGCTCGTACTCATCATCTTCTTCTGACATTTCCCCCATTTCAGAAGGCACATCACTGTTCACTGTAAACTGTTCACGGTTTACCGCCACATCCGGAACCTGACAATCGCTCTCCGCGTCGGCGCCCGGCAGCACCTCCGGTTCTTCTTTGCGCTTGGATAAATTGGGCATCATGGATCAAAAAAAACGTGGAATGTAATCAACTTGTATCACATTCCACGCCTATATCATTCCCAAAAGGAACTATTCAAATGATAAAACTTATGCGCCTGCACAAACCGGTCAAGCCTGTGAAGCAGCGCTTATTGCAGCGTCAGCAAATAAGCAACCAGGTCCGCAATTTCCTGAGCATTTAACTCTGCGGCATAATTTTGGTACATCACACCAGGCGTAAATCCATCCACAATGTGTGTGTCCGGGTGGGTCAGAGATTCATATAGATACTCTTCCGCCGTCATGCCTTCTACATAGGTAGCGGCGCGAACACCCACGCCCGCATGAGACGGGCCTACCAACACGACATCCGGCGTCAATGAATGGCAGGTTACACAACCAGGCGCGCTTGCCTTACCGATAGTGGTTTGCGCATACAATTTCTCACCACGAGTTGGATTACCCACCAAAGCGCCAGAATCACCACTGCTGTCGCTGGCTGTATCACCACCACCGCCACAAGCAGCCAAAACCAGGGCCAAACTTAAAACAAATACTGCAAAGAACATAAACTTACGCATTGAAAAGCCTCCGTTTAACTTAAAGCGAACAGACTATCGCACAGGGATAACCCGCAGGAAGACAGGAAGGGTACAGCCTTGCTCTTCGCAAATAACAGCCTGAGCAGCTTCCCCTGATCCCACCATGGACAGATCATCCCCCGCGAAAGCCCATCCAAATTGTCAAGTGTACGTCATTATACTGTAATTTGGACTTGGCAGGTAGACTATCCTTATCTCGCAATAATCTACCTGCCAGTGTAGAGACGCCTCGCTGGGGCGTCTCTCTTAAAGCAAAAAAACGGCAACTATATAGGTAGGTTCCCTGAGCCTGTCGAAGGGAACCGGGCTTCGACAAGCTCAGCCCTCGACAGCGCTGTATAGTTACAAAAAACGAACTTTACCAGACCTTGAATCCAGGAGAGGTCATGTTGGCATTGGTAATCATATCCACCAGGACAGGGCCATAAGCAACCACAATCAGCAGAATCGTAACCGCCAGCCAGGGTTTCCAACTATCCAACCAGCCCGGAATCGGCGTTTCATCATAGGATTCAGCGACAGGCATGTCTATTGATGTCTCCAACTTCTTTTTGGAGAAAACCGTGCCGAGAACCACCGCGTAAAACAGCAGACCGCTGATACCCAAAATGATACCGCCAATCGCCGCTTCAATAAGCATCGGATTCCAGGCATCCAGCCTGTAAGGCGCCACGCCAATCATCGTGCGCCGCGGCATACCAAAATTGATACCCAAAATATGCAGGCCGTTGCCCATCAGCAGCATACCCACAAACCAGGTCCATGCTTGAGCCAACGCCACCTTACGTCCCCACAACTGCTTGCCGCTCAAATGGGGTACCAGCCAGTAAATGATGCCAAAGAAGGTCAACGTTACCGCCGAACCAACCGTGAGATGGAAATGACCGGGAACCCAACTGGTATTGTGAATGACCAGATTGAGATTGTAAGAAGCGTTGGTCAAACCACCAATGCCCCCAAACACGAACAAAATCATTGCCAGGTTTTGGGCAGCAAAAGAGGGATTGCCCCACGGCAATTTCTTAATCCAGCCCAACACACCCGTACCACCGTTGGCGCGCGCACCCAATTCCAGAGAGGCCACCACGTTAAAAGCTGTGAGCATACTGGGCAGGAATAAGGAATAGGTCAACAAGGCGTGCATAAATTTCCAGCCGGCAGGCACGCCGGGGTCCAGATATTGGTGATGCAGCCCAACAGGGATCGACAGCGCCAGGAACAGCCAGAAGACAAGCCGGGCCAGTGGTTCGCTAAACAACTTGCCGCCCGCCTGTTTGGGCAGCATCCCATACCAGGAGACGTAGGCCGGCAGCAGCCAGAAATAGACCAACGGATGCCCGGTAAACCAGAAGAAGGTGCGCGCTAACTGCGGGTCTGTGCCTTCAACCAGACCAAAAGACCAGGGAATGATCAGCACCAAAAGCTCAGTGGCGATGCCCAGCGTGGCAATTTGCCACATAACCATGGTGATGAGCGAAGCCAGGGCAATAAACGGCGTTTTCTGCCCGGGGTTTTCTTTGCGCCAACGCCAATAGGTCAGGTAAAACCCCCAGCCGCCAATCCAGGAGCCAACCACCACCAACACCAAACCGATGTAGAAAAAGGGATTGGCTTTCATGGGCGGGTAGAAGGTGTAAAGAACCGTCGCCAGGTTCATTAAAATGGGAATGGCCGCCATCACCAGGCCGATAACCATCGTAACCAGGCTGATGACGTTGATAATAGGATGGGTCAGTTCTTTTTTGAGGCTGTGGGTAATGGTAAAGGTGAAAAAGCCGACGATAAAAAATGTGGTCCAGACCAGCGCGTTGAGTACGGCATGGGTGGTTAAGCCCTGATAATAACTGGCAATGCCAATTTTGCTCAAGGCAGTGTAGGCGTTGATGCCTACGTATTCAAGCTTTTGCAGTGGTCCAAAAAAACCACCGATGAACAAGGCCGCCATACCAACACCGATATACCAGCCGGTTAATTTGTTTTCCCGGGTGTACGTCATCTTCCCTCCTTACGGTTCTACCACAATAATTTTGCCAGCCATAGAGTGATGCCCTACGCCGCAATATTCATGGCAAATAACGTCGTATTCTTTGGCTTCATCAAAGGTGACGGTTAATTTGGATACCTCACCGGGCACAATTTGCATATTGATGTTCGTTTCGTTGATGCGGAAGCCATGCTGTACGTCTTTGCTGGTGACGTAGAAGGTGACGGTGGAACCCTTGGGGACGGTAATCTCTCTGGGAATGAAGGCCCAGACCTGAGACATGATGTAGGCTTCATATTTCCCCGGCGCTAATTCGCGCAGACCGGGTTCACCAAAGGGATTATCGGGACCGGGTGTGGCAATCGTCCTGGGATCTACCTGCTGATAGGGCGATGGCACTTGAATGCCATACACAAAACTGCTCACTGCCAGGGCGATAAAGAACACGGTGATCAAGGATACGCTGAAGATAATGTAGATTTTTTCGGTGCGGTCTACATGGATCATGGCGTGACTGTCACTCCTCGGGATAACATGGTTAAATAGGCGCTACCCCACAGTGCAATGATGAGGATGATAAAGATGACCATGATGGCCACTGTGCCCTGAGGCGTTTTGTACTTCTTCTCTTTGTCTTCCATTCAAACCTCCTTAATGATCAAACAGTTTAACAGACGACTACTTGTAACTACTAAGCCCGCTGCCTGGGCTTGTGGCTGGCAGCACGGGCTTCGACAAGCTCAGCCCTCGAGAGCCTTAGTAGTTACGGTTACTTTAACAAGTGGCGCAGATCTTCAGCCATGTCTGCACCGGTAACACCAAAAGGAAAGACGAGGATTAAACGGCCGTTTTCATCCAATACATTCACCGTCGCCGTGTGGTCAATGAGATAGCCGGTCGCCGGGGTGCCTTCATGCTTTTCAAAAAAGATGCCTAACTGTGTTGTCGCCGCCAATAATTCCTCTTCCGTGCCGGTGACGCCGATAAAAGAGGGATGGAATTGGGTTACGTACTCGCCCAACTGCGCCGGCTGGTCACGCTCCGGATCTACCGACACCATGACCACCTGCACTTTGTCAGCCTGCCGTCCTAATTCCGCCATCATCTTTTTCAGCTCCACCATCGTCGCCGGACACACGTCGGGGCAGTAGGTGTAGCCAAAATAAAGCACGACCAGCTTGCCGCGCATGTCGGTCAGGCTGATGGGTTCGCCCGTGTGGGAGGTGAGGCGGATGTTGGTGAGCGGCGGGGGCGATTGGATTTGCAGGCCGTGATATTGGTATGGGCCAAACGGCCGTTCCTGGATCACCCGCAGCAGCAGCCAGGCAATCAACAATCCCAGCAGCGCCCCACCGACAAGCAACCCGGCCATCTGACCGCGAGACAGGTCTTTCCCCTTGTGATTCAATTCTGTCGATTCAGGAGCCGTCGCCATAAAACAGATTCTCTTTCGCCAGCAAACTGTTAACGCGGATAACACAAAAACAAATGCGCCGCGTCGTAGGCCACATTGCCCACGCCCTGCCTGTTTTGCACTTCTTCCGCAATCAACCGGATGTCGCGCAAAATAATGTCCACATCCGGGCGGGCAGTGCGATACTCGGCCCGTAAAATGCCCACGCTGTCCAACAGCATCAACGCCGGATCCAATGCGATGACGCCATCTTCTTTTTCGTTGTAATAAACGCTAAAACCGCCGCCAACCGCCCACTTAAGCCGGTTGGCATCACCGGTTAAAAAATGCCAACTCTCCGGTTCCGCGCCCAACTGCTGCGCAAAAGCTTGCAAAACCTCTGGGGAATCCCGCTCCGGGTCCACGGAAATCGTGACCATCTGTACTGGAATGCCAAACGTATCGACTTCATCCAGGCGGGCGGCTACCTCTTGCATGACGGAGCTGGTTTCGCGGCAAACTGGCGCTGCACAGCCCGTATAGGTGAAGTTGTACAGCACAATACTGCCGCGCAGGTCTTCATGGGTAAACATCTCGCCCTGTTGGTCTACCAGGGCATAACCAGGCCCCAACGAAATTTTCGGCAGTACCATAATCGGACGGAAGGCAATAAAGGCAAACAACGCCAGCGCCCACAAAATCATTGTGGCAAAAATGATGACCACAAAATAATTTGTGCGTTTCTGTTCAGCGCTGCCATTGCTTACGGCTAAATCCCCAGACATAACTGCCTCAGCCTATCGCCGGAATCATTTCTATATCTTCAGCAAACAAATAGGTGATGTATGACGGTCGTTCCGGATTCTGGCTCAGTTGTTTGGCCTCCGCCGCTAAATCAGCCACCGTCACCCCCGACAACTCCGCCACCAGGACGTTCTGCAAGCGCGCCCAAAAACCATGCCCCGGACAAAGCAGGTCGCGCGGGCATTCCCGAGGTCGCAGCAAACAGGTATTGAGGCAAACCGGCCCTTCTACCGCTTCAATAATGTGCAGCAAACTAATTTCTGCTGCTGGCTGGGCCAGAGCCACTCCGCCTTGCGTCCCGGCATAGGTGCGCACCAGGGCGGCTTTGACGAGATCCTTAGTGATTTTATGGAGGAATGCTTTGGGAACGGACGTTTTCCGGGAAATCTCACGGGCTGGCAAACACTCCCCAGGCTCCTGCTTGCCCAATTCAATCATCATACGGATGGCATAATCTGCACGCCGGCTTACTTGAAACATAGTTATTGTGGACCAACATAGTCAATATTATTTACAATAAAATTTACGGCACATGAACCGCCCCCCATAGTGACATACGTCATGCAAAAGGGGTGACGAAGATCACATCACCGTATCGTCATCAGCCGGTCAAAATCAAGCAGCCCGGCTCCATCCACCTCGAGTTTTTTCTTCTCTAAATAATAGTATCGCCAAACTAAGAATGCGCAAATTTTCGCCACACGAATTTTTTGTTTCACTTCTGTTGTGACATATTTCACAGCGAACCCCCACCTGAAACTATATCATGTTGGCAGGTAAGGATATGGCGCAAACGATTTTCAATGGGCAAGCAAGTGGCGCGTAGCAAGTGGCGGGTTTGACTGGTTACTCACCACTCATCAACCGCCACCCATCCTTACCAAACATACATTACCGGTATAAGGACGGTCATCATGGTTTTAGCAATGATTCTGGCGCATCTGGTAGGGGATTACGTGTTACAGTGGGACAAACTGGCGGCCTGGAAAAGCCGTGAACTGAAAGGGGTTTTGGTCCACTGCGCCGTCGTTTCTCTGGTCACTTTCTTGTTTGCCCTACCGTTTAATCCGTATTGGTGGCAGGGCGTTTTATTCATCAGCGCCGCACACCTATTTATCGACGCTGTGCAGCTTTATGTGAAGCCGCCCATTCCCGCCCTGGCCCGTTTTTTACTGGACCAATTGGCCCACTTTGTCGTTATTTTTGCGGCGTTGGCAGTGGGAGGGTATTTGCCGGTAACGGCCGTTTCCACCGGATTCATCGCCGTCAGCCAAAGCGAACAACTCATGATCTTCCTCCTGGGTTACGCCTTCATTACCATGCCTGCCTGGGTGCTGGTCAAATTTACCTCCTACGGACTGGTGCAGGGCACTGCTCCCCAGTTTCCGGGACGCACCAACAAATATGTGGAAATTCTGGAACGCATCCTCATCACCACCTTTGTCCTGCTCGGTCAATACCTGCTGGCGCCGCTGGTCATCCTGCCCCGCCTCTTCACAGAATGGCCCGATGTCCAGCAAAACGGCAGCACGACCCTCTATCTGGTGGAACTGCTCTCCAGCATCACCCTGGCTGTCGTCGTCGGCGTCTTGCTCAGACTGCTGTCAGGCGCTATCACGTTTTAACCCGGTGAGATTGGACCAATCTTGCAGATTGGTCCAATCTGGCTGAGACCCAAAAGGCACATCATGGATCACCTGACTTTCCTCAAACAAACCGTTCTTTTCGGAAACCTGCCAGACACGGATCTGGCGCAAATCGGTCAAAACATGGTGGATCGCCATTACGAACCGGGCGAAATCATCTTCCACGAAGGCGACCCCGGGCAGCTTTTGTATCTGGTCAAGAGCGGCTCGGTGCGTATTTTTGTCAATGGCCTGGATGGCAGCGAAACCTCCGTGATCTTGGTCGGCCATCCGGGACAAATGTTTGGTGAACTGGCGGTGATCGACGGCCTGCCGCGCTCGGCAACGGCCGTTGCCCTGGTTCCCACCACCCTCTGCACGCTCGACCGCGCCGCCTTCCGCCAGCACATGCGCCGCTACCCGCAGATCGCCCTCAACTTCATGCAAGAACTCAGCCAGCGCCTGCGCTACAACACGCTTCAGATGGACTCCTTCGCTTCTCTGGACGTCAGCCAGCGCCTGGCCCGCAAAC
>JAWOGU010000242.1:0-7822 GCA_046496595.1 Chloroflexota bacterium | reverse complement strand
TTCACCTGGGTTCTTGCCGGTGTTATAGGCGTCGTGTTGGTCGTGGTTTTGACCCGCCTGCTAAAACGCACCATGTCCTGACGGAAAACAAGGAAAATATATTAATTAAAGGAGAAATGATGACAAACATTACTTACAATTCAAACCAGAGAAAAGAAAGCGCCACTGCCATGAAAGAAACCATGCGCCAGCATCTGGCAAAGCGGTGTGGAACGATTGGAAAATGAGGTCAAACACTTCAATCGCGAAATCCAGGCTGCCTATCAAAAAGATATCAACGCTCTTAAACGCGAATTGCAAGACCTGCAAGCCCGTTTCATGGCAATGAAGGAAGGAAGCGAAGAAGAATGGCTGAAAGGCCGCTCCCAGTTGCAAGAACGAATCATTAAATTTAGAAAATACTTCATGGAAACGGCCGAGCGCATCCGCCATGAAGACGCAGACAAAAGGGTGGAGTTGGGCTGGCTGCAAGGCTTCACGGATGAGCGTACCCAGGAATCAGCCGGTTGGGCAGAAGGTCTGGCCGGTCCTACTGAAGGCTCGGAAGGCTGGGCGGAAGGGATGGGCAAACAAGGCAGTGAATCGAAAGGTTGGGCGGAAGGGTATAACCGCAGTTAGACCTTTACCAGGCTTGTTTGCTTTGTAAACTGCGAGGGCGGGCTTTGTTAAGGGCTGGTGTAAAAGCCGGACTATAATGACAGGTTCAGCCCTCAATGCTTTACCTTTAAATTTTTGGCCTGGTTCATTTTTATGACTGATCCATCTTTACCGCCGCGTTTACACCGGCGCGGTAAGGATACCGCGGCTACTTTTACAGTCGGCTGAATGCCTGGCGCCGAGGTAGGCTGGCTTAATTGCAGCCGCCACCTGTTACGCCATCTCCATTTGCAAATTATAGGTTCCCTGGCGGGCGGCGCTGTTACAGATGGCGCGGTGGTGAAGGGCTTGCTGTGCCTTTGCCTTGTTCTCGTTTTTACCCTGCCAGGTTTGCAAAACGGTCTGCTGGAGTGCTCGCCCATATGAAAAGCTGAGTTCCCAGGGTTGGCTGCCCATGCTGTTCATGGCATTCAGCCGTTGGGTGGCTTCTTGCGGACCTTGTCCCCCGGATAAAAAGACGATGCCCGGCACGGCTGCGGGCACTACCCGGCGGAAACAGCGTAGGGTGGCCTCCGCGACCTGTTCTGAGGAAACCGGTTGTTTAGATTCCAATCCCGGCAGCACCATATTTGGTTTTAAGAGCATTCCTTCATAAGTAACGCCCAGCGCCAGGAGTTCGGCAAAAACTGCTTGCAGGACGGCGCCCGTGATTATCTCGCACTCGGCCATAGTATGAAACCCATTCATCAACACTTCCGGTTCGACAATGGGAACCAACCCGGCCGCCTGGCACAGAGCAGCGTAACGAGCCAGCGCGTGGGCGTTGGCATGGATGCCTGTGCGGGTGGGTATATGTTCACCGATGGTATAAACTGCCCGCCACTTGGCGAAAACTGCGCCCATTTCCCGGTAGTGAACGAGACGTTCCGTTAATCCATCTAAACCTTCCGTTACTTTTTCGCCGGCAAATCCGGGCAGGGGAGTAGTGCCTTTGTCTACTTTGATGCCGGGCAGAATATCTCGTTCATGCAGGAGTTGGGGAAACGGCCGTCCATCTTCCGCTGTCTGGTGAATGGTTTCATCAAACAGGATCACCCCGCTAATGGCTTCCTCTATTTCCTCGGTCGTAAACAACAACTCCCGGTAGGCGCGGCGGCTAAAAGCAGTCGATTCCACGTTGATGCTGTTCAGACGCTTGTTGATGGTGCCGTCGCTTTCATCTGCCGCCAAAATGCCTTTTCCCGGCGCTACCAGCGTTTGGGCGATAAATGCCAGGGTTTTGGTATTGTCCATTAGTTTGTTTTTCATGATTCATGCTCCTCTTTATTGTGGTAGGCCCAAAAACAAACACGCCATCCTCTCATTCTTGTGTAGTTTAGAGTAAAAGAGAACGGTGCGATTACCCATATATCTCTACATAGAAAAGAGATATAAAAAGGGCATAAAAACGGGCGCTAGCACAAGCTCTACTTCATGTTTTCCAGACCTTTTCCGCTCGCAAATCACTCCAAAATGTATCCCTGGTATATATCGATACACATTGAGTCGAAGCAAAAGCTTCATTATCCTAACTCTGAGCCAAAATCCTTGTCGCTTGGAACATGTACGAGAAGGATTTAAAGACGTGATTAATGGCGGCGTGTCCGCCGCTAACTGACGATGCGCCCATCAAACCGGCAAACCGGAACAATTTAGGAGACTACAGATGATGAACCATGTTTATAAAACCATTGAATTAACCGGCTCTTCGCAAACGTCTATGGAAGATGCCATTCGTAGCGCGGTGACCAAGGCTGGCGAAACCATACGCAACATGCGCTGGTTTAACGTCACCGAAACCCGCGGCATGATCGATCAGGGAGAAATCGCCTACTGGCAGGTTACGCTGAAGATTGGCTTCACGCTGGAAGATTAGCCGCACTATTGAGAGCTTGCCGGGCGTAGTTTCAGCCGCCCGGCAAGCAGCCAAAAGGAAGGACAAATAATGAACCGCAGATTGTTTTTAACCGGGATAGTTTTGGCAGTGACAGCGGCTGTGGCAACGGCCGTTATGTTTCTCGCTTCTTTCCCTGCACCCGCTGCCGCCCAAACACAGCAGCCAGTCAATGAAGCGCTGCGCACCGTGCAGGTTTCCGGGCGCGGCCAGGTATTGGCCGAGCCAGACCGGGCGATAGTGCGTTTTGGCGTGCAAACGGAAGCCGATTCCGCTCAGGACGCGCTGACCGAAAACAGTGAACAAATGACGGCCGTTATCTCCGCCACCTTGGAAGCCGGAATCGCGGAAGCCGACATTCAAACCTCCGGCTTCCAACTTCAGCCCCAGTACGACGCCGGACCCGACGGCACAAATCCAGAATTAACCGGTTACCGCGCCAGCAACATCGTGCAGGTCACCGTGCGTGATCTGGAACAGATAGGCGAACTGCTGGACACTGTCGTTTCCGCCGGCAGCAACACCATTGAAGGCATTCAATTTGAAGTCAGCGATCAGGCAGACATGCAAGCGGCGGCGCGTGAAGCGGCTATCGAGGACGCCCGCCAAAGAGCAGAACAGCTCGCCGAATTAACCGGAGCCGAGTTAGGCCCTGTGCAAACCATCATGGAAACCGCCGGCTTTGGCCCTGCTCCGCTGGCAACGACCTTCAACGAAAGTTTTGCCGCCAGCGTGCCGGTTCAGCCCGGAACCCAAGCCATCGAAACCATTGTGCAGGTCACCTGGCTGCTGCAATAACGTTTTCAGTGACCGGTCGCCTTCGCCATGAAGTGGTTTGCAAACGATCTTTGCAGCTATACACGCCGCCGCAGCCTGAGCTTGTCGAAGGCGAAGGCGGGCAGCTCGAACCGCTTCGGCTTCGACAAGAGGTTCTTGAGCTTGCCGAAAGGCTCAGCCGCCGCTACCCATAGAGTGTGGCAGATACCTGTACGTACAGTTACCGATCTTTTTAATCTATGAGTTACAAGCTACCTACCAACCAAAAACTCCCACCGGGCATCAAACGAATCGCCTGTGAACAAATCGACGATGCCCTGGCATCCCTCCGGTCGTCAGACGAGGAACTTGATGAAATCGTCCACGAAAGCCGCAAACGCCTCAAAAAACTGCGCGGGTTGCTCCGCCTCGTCCGTAAAGAAATTGGCGAGACCGTGTACCAACGGGAGAATATCGCCTTTCGTGATGCAGGCCGTCTGCTTGGCGGCCTGCGCGACAGCGCCGTGCGCATTGAAACGCTGGCAGATCTGCTGGCAGAGCCGGCGCTGGCGCCCGCAGACGACGCCTTCTCCACTCTGAAGCGGGCTGTGAACACCATTTACGACGATATGCGCCAGCAAGTAATCACAGAGGAGCAGGCCCTGGAAAAAGTCACCGCCAGAATAGAAGCGGCGCGCACCAGAGTCGGGGAGTGGCCCCTGGAAGACGATTCGTTTGCGGCCGTGGCCGGCGGGCTGCGCAAAGTGTACAAACGCGGTCAAAACCGGGCTGCCGACGCCGCGGAAGAGGCCACTATGGCCGCCTTCCATGAATGGCGCAAACGCGTCAAATACCTGTGGTACAACGTGCGCATCTTAAAGCCCATCTGGCCGGAACCGATGGCCGTCCTGGCCGACGAAATCCATGATCTGTCCGATCTTCTCGGAGAGGAGCATGATTTGGCCGGTCTGCGGGATTTTATCCGCAGCCAGCCCGCGCTCATCTCGGACGAAGAAAACGCCGCGGCTCTTCTCTCCCTGATAGACGAGAAACGCATCCTGCTGCAAAAACAATCTTTGCGGCAGGGCCGGTTTATTTATGCCGAATCCCCGGACGATTTTGTGGCGCGTATAGAAGCGTACTGGGAAGCCGCTCAACTCATAGTTTTGCCGCCCCGCACGAGGCATATGAGGCAGGCTCGCCGGCGCAGGCCGCTTTTCAACGCGGACGCAGACTTATTTGCCGTGCCTGGCGGAAGGCTTTTTAGACGCATGCCGGAGGAGCGGTATAATGAATGAATGTCTGCGCCCATTTTAGCCACGAAGCTTTTCCGCCCCCTGCTCCGCTCAAAAATCGTTTTGCGCCGGCGCCTGCTGGAGCGCCTGAATGAAGGGTATGCTTCGGGTGCCAGGCTGACTCTTGTGTCGGCCGCCGCCGGTTTTGGCAAAACCACCCTGCTCGGCGAGTGGTTAAGCCAGCCCAGGGATAAAGGCGCTTCGCCTGATTCTTCCCCCGTTACACCGCCTTCCAGGGCGGCGTGGCTCTCGCTGGACGAAGGGGACAGCGACCTGGGGCGTTTTTTGGCGTACTTCATCGCCGCCCTGCAGACCATTTTTCCCACGGCAGGAGAAAGATCGCTGGCTTTGCTCCAGGCGTCTCAATTGGTGCATGCTGAAGTGGTGTTAACGGCCGTTCTCAACGAAATCGCCGCCCTGCCAGACCCCTTCATTCTCGTGCTGGACGATTACCACCTGCTCCTCGCTCCGCCGATTGATCAGGCCATCACCTTTCTTCTGGACCATCAACCACCGCAGATGCACCTCGTCATCGCCACCCGTGAAGACCCGCCGCTGCCTCTGGCGCGTTTGCGCGCCCGCGGCCAGCTCACTGAACTGCGCGCCGCGGATCTGCGCTTCACTCACGCCGAAGCCGCCGACTTCCTCAACCGGGTGATGGGTCTCGCGCTTTTGCCCGCAGACGTGGCCGCCCTGGAAAACCGCACCGAAGGCTGGATTGCCGGCTTGCAGTTGGCGGCCCTGGCCCTGCAAGGAACGACGCCAGGCCATCAAGATGTCGCCGGCTTCATCCGGGCTTTCAGCGGCAGCCACCATTTTGTGCTGGACTATTTACTCACAGAAGTGCTTCAGCAGCAGCCTGCCCACATGCAGTCATTTTTGCTGCGCACCGCCATTCTGGACCGCCTCTGCGGCCCTTTGTGCGATGTGGTTCTGGCGGCAGATGAAGGTAGTTCGGCCATCACCCTTCAACATTTGGAACGCGCCAACCTGTTCATTGTGCCGCTGGACAGTGAGCGGCAGTGGTACCGTTTCCACCACCTGTTTGTGGATTTGCTGCGCCAGCGCCTGCATCAACCTGCATCTTCCTTTTCAGATTCAGACGAAGAGAGTACGGCCAGACTGCACAGCCGCGCCAGCGCCTGGTTCCAGCAGAATGGGTTTGAGGCTGAGGCGTTTCATCATGCCCTTGCCGCCGGGGAGTTTGAAAGGGCGGCAGACCTGGCTGAATTATGGTGGCAGGCCATGGAAACCACTTTCCAGTCGGCTGTCTGGCTGGGTTGGGTGCAAAAGCTGCCGCCTGAATTGTTTTCCAGACGCCCGGTACTCATTGCCCACATGGCTTCTGCCTTGATGGATATGGGGGATCTGGAGGCCAGCGAATCCCGGCTGCAAGAAGTGGAACGGCAGCTGTCCGGTTCGCCGATGGATTTGGTGTATCTGGATGAAGCTCAGTTTCGGGCGTTGCCGTCTAAAATTGCGCTTGCCCGCGCTTATTCTGCTCAGTCTCAGGGAAACTTCTCCGTCACGATGGAATATGCACGGCAGGCGCTGGCGCTGGTCGTGGAAGATGATCCCTATACACGGGCGGCGGCTGTCGTCACTCTGGGTTTTAGCCATTGGGTGAACGGTGATTTACAGGCGGCTCACAATGTGTTGGTGGAGTGGATGGCCAGTATGAAGCAGGTGGGCAATGTGGTGTACATGGTTGCCACCACCTTTGCCCTGGCCGATATCATGGTGGCGCAGGGGCGGCTGCATGAAACGGTGAAAACGTATGAACAGGCGCTGGAATGGGCGGCAGCCTATGGCCAGGATGCGCAGCGCATCACCGCACATCATTACCTGGGTTTGGCGATGGTGTATCATGAATGGGATGAGAAAGAAACGGCCGTTCACTACTTAGTCCAGGCTGAGCAGTGGGGTGAACGCACGACGCTGGTGGACTGGCCCTGCCGCTGGCGGCTGGCTCAGGCCCGCCTGAAGGAGTCTGAGGGGGATCTGGCGGCGGCGCTGGCCCTGTTGGATGAGGCCAAACGCCTGTTTGTGCGCATTCCTGTGCCGGACGTGCGCCCTATTGAATGCTTGAAGGCGAGAGTGTGGCTGAAGCAGGGCCGATTGGCGGAGGCCCAGACCTGGGCGCGTGTACGGGCGCTGGCGGCAGATGATGAAATCAGTTATCTGCAAGAGTATGAGCATATCACGCTGGCGCGGCTGTTGATGGCTGAACATGAAAACGGCCGTTCTCCCCAATCCATCCATACCGCCATAGAACTGCTGGAGCGCCTGCATGCAGCCGCCGAACAAAGCGGCAGAACCGGCAGCGTGCTGGAAATTCTGGTGACGCAGGCGCTGGCCCATGAAGCCGGGGGCAGCCTCCCGGCCGCGCTTGCCTGCCTGGAACGCGCCCTCGTCCTGGCCGAGCCGGAAGGTTATGTGCGCCTCTTTGTAGACGAAGGGCAGCCGATGGCCCGCCTTCTGGCCGCAGCTGCTTCTCGCGGTATCGCGCCCGGCTACACCGCTAAACTCCTGACCGCATTCCCCCAAACAGAATCCACCGGTTCCAAGCCGCCGTCTCCGCTGGTGGAACCGCTGAGCGAGCGGGAACTGGAAGTGCTGCATTTGGTGGCCCAGGGACTTTCCAACCGCCAGATTGGCGAGCAGCTTTTCCTGGCGCTGGACACCGTGAAAGGCCACAACCGCCGCATTTACGACAAGCTTGGCGTCCAGCGCCGCACGGAAGCAGTGGCCCGCGCCCGCGAGTTAGGTCTGATTAGTTAGGCGCCCCCACGCAAACAACACCCCCGGTTAACACCAAAGTGTCTATACGCCCTCCGCTGCGGCTGGCATACTAGTGGCATCACTGTCTGACGAGTCTTAAACATAAGGAAGGGACATGTCACAAGAAAGCCGCTCCAAGCCTCATGAGGATGAATCGCTGGTCTACCAAATCAGGCTTCAAGGCCATCTGGATGCGCAGTGGGCGGCCTGGTTTGGCGGTCTGACCGTCACTTTGGATGAGAATGGCGAAACGCTGTTAGCCGGGCCGGTGGCGGATCAGGCAGCGCTGCACGGACTGCTGCGAAAAGTGCGCGATTTGGGCATGACGCTGCTCGCCGTCAACTGCATGGGAGTTCCCCATGAGCAAGGTGCACCACGATGAATGAAACTATTAATCCGCCGATTACGCAGATTACGCAGATTTTTTCCGCGTCCTCCGCGCCTCTGCGGTTTTACTTAC
>JAWOGU010000233.1:0-6859 GCA_046496595.1 Chloroflexota bacterium | reverse complement strand
CCGGTTGGCTGGATGGCAGCGTTGGCGGGAACGGCCGTTCTCGCCCTCATTCTCGCCATTGTCACCGCCGCCAGGGCAGACTGGGGCGGCTGGCTGCGGGAGCGGACCGGGTGGTATGGTGGGTTGAGAGTGAAGGTGCAGGTGGGCATAACGGCCGTGGCCGCCGCCATTGCCGCCCTCACCGGCTGGCTCACCTGGGGCGCGGAAGCGGCGGGCGCTTACCGCCGCCTGAGCGACGGGGCGCAGCTCGCCCTGACGGCGGGCGCGGCGGCCGTGTTCTACGTCACGCCCAGTTTCTACGTATACGCGGCGGCGCTGGTGGTGCTGTTCCTGCTCATCTACTTTCGGCCAGCCTGGGGGGTGGCGCTCATCGCCTTCTGTATCCCCTTCTACGTACCGCCGCTGCCCAAAGCCATCTTCCAATACCGCTTCTCTCCGGTGGAAATCTTCACCCTGGTGACGGTCGGGGCGTGGCTGCTGCGTTCACTGACCGATTGGCGCGCCCCCCTCTCAGTCTCCCCCCGAAAGAGGGAGAAGCAAATCCCCCGCCCTTTGGGAGGGGTCAGGGGAGGGAAAACGTCCGCGGATTATGCAGTTTTAGCGCTGGTTCTGGCAGCGACGATCTCCTTATTTTTCACGGAGCGACTGGGCGTGGCGACGAATGAGTGGCGCATGGTGATCGTGGAACCGGCGCTGTTTTACCTGCTGCTGCGCGGCGTGCGGCTGAAGGACGGCGAAATGTGGGTGGTGCTGGACGCCTTTGTGCTCAGCGGCGTGGTGCTGGCGCTCATCGGCCTGTGGCAGTTCGCCTTCATCCCGGACAGTCTGATCACGGCGGAGGGCGGTTTGCTGCGGGTGCGCTCCGTGTTTGGCTCGCCCAACAACCTGGCACTCTACCTGGGGCGCATCCTGCCGCTGCTGTTGGCGATGCTGCTGTTGGGCCGGGAAAACGGCCGTCGGCGCCGGGTTTACGGCCTTCTGCTGCTGCCATTGGGGGCGGTGGTCCTGCTCACCTTTAGCAAGGGGGCGTTGATTCTAGGTTTACCGGCGGCGTTTTTGTATGTTTTTTGGCGCTGGCAGCAGGCAAACGGCCGTTCCACCTGGCCCTGGGTGATTCTGTTTGGCGTGCTGGGCGTGGTCGCATTTGCTGTTGCTTTGCAAGTCCCTGCCATCGCCGGGCGCATAGATCCGCGCAGCCAGACCGGCCTTTTCCGCCTCCAGTTGTGGCAGGCGGGGCTGAACATGGTGAAGGAGCATCCCTGGTTTGGCGTCGGCCTGGACAATTTCCTCTACGCCTACCGCGGGCGCTACATTTTGGATGCGGCCTGGCAAGAACCGAACCTCAACCATCCGCACAATATTTTCCTGGATTTTGCCACACGGCTGGGCGTGTTTGGTCTGCTGGCGGGGTTCTGGCTGTTCTGGGAAGCGGGTAAGCGGCTGTGGCGCAGGGCGGAGCGGGTAACGGCCGTTTGGCAGCCGGTTCTCGTCGGTTTTGGCGGGTCGCTGGTGGCCATCCTGTTTCACGGGCTGGTGGACCACAGTTTCTTCCTGGTGGACCTGGCGTATACGTTTATGCTGATCTTGGGAACGGCCGTGTGGTTGGGAAGAAAAAATAATTAATTGCTAAATTGTTAAATTGTTAATGAGACTGCTGACGTACTTCATTAACAATTTAGCCGTTCAACAGTTCAACCATTCATTATTAATCACGTAACTTTGGCAAAACGGCCGTGTTTTTGATTACGGTTCTACTAAGTTCGTGATAGAATTAGCGCTTGACAACGCGTCACCTACCTCTACAATTTAGCAGTTAACAGCAGATAGATTACTCTGAAGGAGAAAATTTAATGAGCGACACACAAGAGCGTGTAACAGCCATCATTGTTGATTTATTGGGTGTAGATGAAGATCAGGTGGTATTGGCAGCCCGTTTCCGTGAAGATTTAGAAGCCGATTCCCTGGATCTTGTCGAACTGATCATGGCCTTTGAAGAAGAATTCGATGGCGAGATCTCCGACGAAGAAGCCCAAAAAATCACGACCGTTGGCGAAGCCGTTACCTATATCAACGAACGTATGCGTTCCTGATCCCCTACAACAGTTTAAATAAAAAAGCGCTCGGCAGATTTAAGCCTAAATCTGCCGAGCGCTTTTTTTTACCAACAGTTTGTAACCTTCCAAATATTCGGGAGCAACGAGGTCCTCGGTCGAAAGCTGTTGGTTTCGACCGAAGGCCGTTGGTTTCGACAGGCTCAACCAACTCCGGCGCGCGTTCGTCCCCGGCGTGAAATGGCGTCAATCACCACCGCCCCCAACAAAACCAACCCGGTCACCACAAATTTCACGCCAGAACTGTACCCCATGAGACCCATGCCATTTTCCACGCTGGCAATCACCAAGGCGCCCAAAAAAGCACTGATCACCCGGCCGCTGCCGCCAAACAAACTGGTACCGCCAATAACGGCCGCCGCTATCGAATTGAGCATCAAGTTACCGCCGCCAGCCGCCGCATCCACAGAGCGCAGCCGGGAAGCCAGAATAATGCCACCCATGCCCGCCATGATGCTGGAAATCATAAAAACCTTGATCCGCGTCCGGCTCACATTAATCCCGGCGCGACGCGCCGCTTCCCTGTTGCCGCCAATGGCATACACATAACGGCCAAAACGGGTGCGCATCGCCAAAAACGAAAAAGCAACCAGAAAGATCATGACCAGAACGCCCACAAAGGGCACCCCGCGATCCTGGTTGCAAATAAAAACCACCCCAAACGTTAACACAGCGACCAGAATGATTTGTCCGATGACGACAGCCATGGGCGTCAGCGAAATTCCACGCTTACGTCTGGACAGCCATTGGCTTGCCCTGCCAATCGCAAAAGAAGTTACAAACAGAATCGCTACCAGCCAGCCCCATATCGGCGGCAAAAAGTAGTTAGCAATGTTGATAACCGTTTGATCCTGAATAATAACGGTGCCGCCGTTGCCTATCATCAACAGCACCACACCATTCCAAACCAGCAGTCCGGCCAATGTCACCACAAAAGAAGGCAGTTGAAACTGGGTGATGATAAACCCTTGTATCACACCGATAAGGCTGACGGCGATCAACGCACTGGAAATCGCCAAATACCAGGGCCAGCCGTTGGGCGGCAGCAGCAGAATCGCCATGGTTACCGCAGACACCGCACTGACATAACCAATAGACAAATCAATTTCACCAAGCAGTAAAACAAACACCACCCCAATGGCGATGGTGGTAATACCTGCCATCTGCACAATCAGGTTAACAATGTTGCGCGGTGTTAGAAAATTCTCGTTCAACGACTGAAAAATGAAAGCAATAACAATGACACCCAAAATGATTGTCAGCCCGCTGGCTTCCCCTGCCCGAAGCCGTTTGAGATAAGTGAAGATGTAGTCCGACAAGGAGAGAGACTCGGTGCTTTTTCGCAACAAATTCGTGGATGTCTCTTGTTTTTGTTCTAGTTCGCTCATTTTATCCTTGTGTCTGAAATAACCTTCGGGAAGCGTCTATCCATAAAACTGCCTGGCAGTTCACCCCCCGGAGGATTTCTTTAAAGAGAACCCATGGTCATGGTCTCAACCACCTGCTGCTGGGTGGTACTGGCGGTGGTAAATACCTGCACCCGCTGCCCCAGGCGTAACACGGTGATCCTGTCGGCCACGGCAAACACGTCTTGAAGGTTGTGTGAAATCATGACGACGCCCAACCCTCTGTGGCTTAAGCGTTTGATCAGGTCCAACACCTGCCTGGTTTGCACCACACCCAAAGCAGCTGTTGGTTCGTCCATGATGACCACGTGAGAATTCCACATGACTGCTTTGGCGACAGCAACCGCCTGCCGCTGTCCCCCGGATAACTCGGCGATAAGCTGGCGCACAGAGTGCAAGGAGGTGACAGCCAGCGAGTCCAGGGTTTCAATACAGGTGCGCTCCATGCCAGCTTCATCCAGGCGAAAGGGGTAATTGATCATTTCTCTGCCCAGGAACATGTTGGCGACGACGTCCAGGTTGTTGGCAAAGGCCAAATCCTGGTAAACCACTTCAATGCCCAGGGCCACTGCGTCCTGCGGTCCCTGGATATGAACTTGTTTGCCGTTAAAAAAGATGGCGCCCTCATCAAACGGATAGATGCCGGCGATGCCCTTGATCAGCGTTGACTTCCCGGCGCCGTTATCTCCGACCAATGCCATGACTTCGCCAGGCATGAGTTCAAAATCTACTTTGTCGAGTGCTTGCACAGCGCCAAAGGATTTAGACACGCTCTGGAGGGAGAGTAACGGCCGTTCCAGGAATGATTCTTTGTGGCTAATAGAAAATACTCCTGTCCCTACCGCTCGGGACAAAGCGCTTCAAAATCACCCACACAAATTTCAGCCCACGTACGGAAACCATCTTCGATAACGGTGTCAGCAATATTGTCTTTAGTGACGGCAATTGGCGTCAGCTTAATAAAAGGAATATCGTTCTGCCCGTTGTTGATCAGATCACCCGTCAGGTCTGTGATGTCTTCGCCCCTTAACAAAGCAATCGCCGCCGCCGCCGCCGCTTTAGCCTCAATTTCAATCGGTTTATACACCGTCATCGTTTGCCAGCCCGCCAGAATGTTTTGAATACCCGCCACTGTGGCGTCTTGGCCACTGAGCGGTATCGGCTGCATACCCTGGCTTTTCAATGCCGACACGACCGAGCCGGCCAAATTATCATTGCCGGCAAACGTGGCGTCTACGTCACCGCCGGCGGCCGTTAAGATTTGCTCATAAATAATCAAAGCCTGCTGGGCATCCCAATCCGGCACCGCCTGATCATCTATCAACTGCCAGTCACCTGCATCATAATGCGGTTTTGCCACAGAAAAATACCCGGCGCGGAATTGGGTGGCGTTATTGTCGGTAGGCGAACCGTTCAACTGCACTACCCGTTTGGGATTGGCGTCCAGATTGTTGATCAAGGGTTCCAGCGTTTCGCCCATCAAGCGCCCCACTGCTTCATTGTCAAAACTCACATACAAATCGGCGCCCGGGCCTTCAATGGTCAGGCGATCATAATCGATCACCTTAATACCCGCTTCCCGCGCCTGCGCGATAATGGCGGCGCCGCTGCCGCTGTCAAGGTTTACAAACAACAAGACTTTAGCGCCATTGGTAATCGCCTGTTCCGCCTGGGTTTGCTGAATCCGGCGATCTCCTTCCGCATTGACGATGGTGTAGTCTACACCGGCAGCCTTAAACGCCTCTTCAAAAAAACGTCGATCATCCGCTTCCCAACGCGCAGAGGACACGGTGTCCGGCAGCAGCACCGCAATACTGCCCGTGCCATCAAAAACTACCGAGGTGTTGGGGGTCGGTTCCGCCGTAACGGGTGGCGCTTCCGCCGTTACGCCAGAAGAAGCTCCCCGAGTAGAACAAGATACAACAAACAGTGCGATGACTATCAATGCTGCCAGCCATATAAATCGTTTCATGCCGTGGTCTCCTTGAAGGCAAACCCGCAACGGGAACGGCAAACTTCTTCATTTGTTGTGGATTGCCCGACTATGAGGAGGCAAAATGTAATTGCCCAGTTTATACAATATCCCTTTTTCCAGACCCTGAAAGATTCAGAGATTTTCAATTATAGTCTATTTTGTGGCGGTTATCTCCTGATCGAAGTAGGAATTATGTCATTATGGCCCACAAAACCGGACTGTGATCACCCAATCCTGAATAAACTCAATTAGGCAACGACCTTGAGTAATGGCATAATTGCCTCTATGAACTATCCCGTACGAGTGTTATTAGCTGACGATCATGCCGTGGTCAGAGCGGGTATCCGTAACGCCCTCACCGATATGCCGGAAATCGAAATCATTGGAGAAGTAGGAGATGGTCCACAGTTGGAACTGGCTATCGAACAACTGCATCCGGACTTTTTGCTGCTGGATGTGACCATGCCTGATTTTGAACCCATTTCCACGATCCGGCGCATTCACACCCAGCACCCGGATATGCGGATTTTGGTCATTAGCGCCTACGATGACGCGGTATATGTGCAGGGTTTATTGGGCGTGGGCGTAGACGGCTACCATCTCAAAGACCAACCATTGCAGGATTTGCCAACGGCCGTTAAACGCATCTTGAGTGGGGAACGCTGGATTTCCAGTTCGTTGATGGAAAAGCTGCTACAACCGGCCCAGCCGGCATCAACATCCCCTAAATTTTCACCCCGCCAGCGAGATATCTTGCGCCTGTTGGTGAAGGAGTATGACAACCCCAAAATTGTTCAAGAACTGGGTCTTAGCGAAAAGTCGATTGACAATCATTTGCAGCGGCTGTACCGGCATCTCAAGCTAGCCGACCGGCAGGAACTCATCGCCTACGTCATTGAACACCCGGAAATCATCGCCCATGCAGGACCACAAACGAGCTATCCGCCCAGCAAAATCGAAGCGCTGCCTGCTGAAAAAACCGCAATTTTGGTGGTGGACGACAATGAACGCTATCGTTACCAACTGCGCAAGACGATTGGCAAGATTTTTCCGCAGGCGTTCATTTATGAAGCGGAAAGCGTGAGCGAAGCTCAAGATTTAGCCAAACGGATTTTTCCCAGCCTGGCTTTTGTGGACGTAGTGTTAGGAGATGAAGATGGCATTCAATGCACCAGGCTCATTCGCGCGGAAGCGCCGGAGACACGTATTATTTTGATCAGCGCCTACCCGGACAGGGAATTCCACCGGCGGGGTTTGGAAGCAGGCGCCACCGCTTTTGTTGATAAAAAAGACCTGGACGCCGCCACCCTCTTCCAGATTATCACAGACGCCATTTAACGATTTTTGGCAACTATACACGTCCTCGA
>JAWOGU010000228.1:0-5193 GCA_046496595.1 Chloroflexota bacterium | reverse complement strand
CGCCGGACAAAACGGCCGTTGCCTTGGCCGCCATCGCGTTCACTTCCCAGGTCACAAAATCAAACGTGCGCCCCCCCACGATGGCTTCCAGTTGATATTTTTCATCACCAAATTTCGGCCAGTTGGGTGTCAGCAGCCAGAGCAACAAACCCAGAATCAGGGCAAGAGTGAAAATGCGCGCCAAGCGTTGTTTCAACATGGGCGGATGATAGTGCAGAGGGCAGCGGCGTTCAAGGGAACGGCCGTTCACTTCACCAGTCGTTAAGCAAAAAGAGTATAATGTGGCGGGTGGCGGGTGGCGAGTACAAACCCGCCACCCGCCACCCGCCACACATAAGGATCACCTATGCGCTTTTTAGTGACAGGCGGGGCCGGCTTTTTAGGTGCGGCCCTGGCTAACCGTCTGGTTCAACAAGGCCATCGCGTCATCGTGTTGGACGATTTGAGCAATGGCAGACAAGACCATCTGGAAACGGCCGTTACCTTTCAGCAGGGCGACGTCGAAAACATCCCCCTGCTCTGGTCCCTGCTGCAAGATACCGACTGCGTCTATCACCTGGCTGCCCGCGTGTCCGTCGCCCAATCCGTCCTGCACCCCCATGACTACAACCGCGTCAACGTCGGCGGAACCGTCAGCCTGATGGAAGCGATGCGCGATACCGGCGTGCGCCGCGTCATCTTCACCTCCTCCGGCGCCGTCTACGGCCAACAGCCAGAGCAGCCCGTCCACGAAACCGACCCGCCCCAGCCGGATTCCCCCTACGCCGTCAGCAAATGGGCCGCCGAACAATATATCCACACCATCGGCCACCTATGGGACATTGAAACCGTCGCCCTGCGCATCTTTAACGCCTATGGCCCGCGCCAGAGCCTGCCCGTTTCCCATGCGCCCGTCGTACCCCGCTTTTTACAGCAGGCGCTCACCGGCGGCTCCCTCGTCGTCTTTGGCGACGGTTCCCAGAGCCGCGACTTTGTCTACGTGGATGACGTGGTCGCCGCCCTGATCAGCGCCGCCACCGCCAAAGGCGTCAACCGGCAGGTGATCAACATCGGCAGCGGCATAGAAACTAGTATTGCGGATTTAGTAGCGGCGATTGAGAAGATAAACGGCCGTTCCCTCAACTGCCTCTTCAACCACGAAAAAACAGGCGGCGTCCCCCGCCTCGCCGCCGACATCAGCCGCGCCCAAACCCTGCTCGGCTTCCGCCCCCAAACCACCCTCGCCGCCGGCCTGCAACGCATCCTCCACGAAGACAGTCGATTTAGTCAGTAGCCGCGGCATCCTTGCCGCGATTACACCAGCGCGGTAAGGATACCGCGGCTACTGATTGACTTTGCAACTTTGCCACTAAACAAAAAGAGCCGGAGCAATCTGCTCCGACTCTTTAATGCCCAGGAGAGGACTCGAACCTCCACGCCCATTGGGCACAGGCCCTCAACCTGCCGCGTATGCCAATTCCGCCACCTGGGCTTGTTAAAATCGAATGATATTATAGCCTGTGGCCTGTCCATGTCAAAAAACCGCAGCCGCCATAACCCACACAGACCATCGCCTCGCGGACCGCTCGTGATATAATCCAGCCTATGAAACGGAGAACTTGTGATTACTGCACCTGTATCAGCCCGTGTCGGGAGCCTTCCCGGCACGGCGATTCACGGTTTACCTCCCCAAATTTCTCCGCTTTGTTATCCCAGACCCTTCCCTTTCACTCCCAATTCAACCCCGTTGTTTGTCAGGCTGAAAATTCATCTTCCAGTCTGAGCCAGCCCACATTCCAGGAGAAATTCCCATGACCCAAACCGCTGCTGCCTCGTCAGCCATTCACTTACGTGACCATGTTGTTGGCCTGGACGCCTTAGTCCCGCTGCTAGACGGCAGCCTGGCGCCCTACATCAACCTGGACAACGCCGCCAGCACGCCCTCCTTCCGGCAGGTGCTGGACGCCATTAACCGTTTCATGCCCTACTATTCCAGCGTCCACCGGGGCACCGGCTTCAAATCACGGCTCAGCACCGCCGCCTATGACCAGTCGCACGAAATCATCGGCAAATTCGTGGGCGCGGATTTAGATGCCAATACCGTCATCTTTGGCAAAAACAGCACGGAAGCGCTCAACAAACTCGCCTTCCGCTTCCCCTTCAAGCCCGACGACATCGTGATCAGCACCCAACTGGAGCACCATTCCAACGACCTGCCCTGGCGCAAACACACCAACGTGGTGCATGTACGCGCCCAACAAGACGGCCGTTTTGATGAGTCCCACTTCGACCAATTATTAGCCGAATACGCCGGGCGGGTAGCCCTGGTCGCCGTCACCGGCGCTTCCAACGTCAGCGGCTTTTTGCAGCCCATCCACCGCCTGGCGCGCAAAGCCCACGCCGCCGGCGCGCTCATCCTGGTAGACGCCGCCCAACTGGCCCCTCACCGCCCCGTCGACATGCGCCCCGACGACGACCCGGAACATCTGGACTTTGTCGTCCTGTCCGCCCACAAGCTGTACGCTCCCTTTGGCACCGGCGCGCTCATCGGTCCCAAAGAAATTTTCATGCGCAATCCACCCGACTACGTAGGCGGCGGCACGGTGGACGTGGTGACGCTGGACGAGGTGCATTGGGCCGGTATGCCGGATCGGGACGAGGCAGGCAGTCCAAACGTGGTGGGCGCGGTGGCGATGGCCGCCGCGGCGCAGGTGCTCATGGAGGTGGGCATGGACGCCATCGCCGCCCACGAAGAGGAACTCATCGCCTACGCCCTGGAGCGCCTGGCGACCGTTCCCGGCATCAAACTCTACGGCGAGACCAATCCGGCCCGCGCGCACGAAAAAGTGGGCGCGATTCCGTTCAACCTGGCAGGCATTTCTCACTTCAAAGTGGCGGCCATTTTGGGCTATGAAGGGGGCATCGGGGTGCGCAGTGGCTGCTTCTGCGCCCACCCCTACGTGGTTCACCTGCTCAACCTGGATGCGGAAACGGCCGTTACCTGGCAAGATCGTCTGCTTTCCGGCGACAAATCGGAGATGCCCGGTATGGTTCGCGCCAGCTTTGGCTGTTATAACAACCAGGCTGACATCGATCACCTGGTCCACATGCTAAAACGCATCGCCGCCGGCGACTATCAGGGCCATTACAAAGTGGACCGCGCCACCGGCGAATATACGCCGCAGCACTACACGGACCAACTGGCGGATTACTTTCTGCTGGCGGAACAGGATTAGTTTCGGTCTGAAATTATTTTACAGAGGCATTGATTTGAAAATGAAAAAATGGAGTTTGTTCATCGTAGTATCCTTACTGCTCGTCCTGTTGGCGGCTTGCGGCGAGGCGGAAACCATCCCGACCCCGATTGCACCGCCTGTGGCAGAAACGGCCGTTTCCCCCACCAGTGAACCCACCGCCGTGCCCACCGAAAAACCCACCCTGCCGCCGCCGCCCATTGTAGAGCCGGTGATCACCAGCACGCCGGTAGAAACCGCAGAAGAAATAGATGAAGGCCCCATCGTCTTGATGACGGCTGAAGATTTTGGCGACGACCGCAACCCGCTCACCGGCGAACTGGTAGAAGACCCGGAAGATTTGGAACAACGGCCGTTAGCCATCAAAATCTCCAACTCGCCGCCCGGACAGGTCCGCCCCCAATCCGGCCTGAACGACGCCGCCATCATGGTCGAACATCTGGCCGAAGGCGCCGTTACCCGCCTCACCGGCATTTTCTACGGCAACTGGCCGGAAAAGGTTGGCCCGGTGCGCAGCGCCCGCCTGATTGACCTGGAACTGCCCGCCATGTACGACGCCGGTCTGGCTTATTCCGGGGCCAGCGTCGGCGTCAGCCAGCGGCTCTTCTCGTCTGACTTCCGCCCGCGCATCATACGCTCCAATACCGAAGGTTACTATCGCTCCGGCGAAGAGAACCGGGACATCGAGCATACGCTTTATGTAAACCCGGAAGGCTTGCACAACACCCTGGCGGAAACCGAGCAGAACACTCCGCCAAATTTTAACATGGTCATGGCCTTCACCAGCGAACCGCCTCCCGGCGGTACGCCGGCTACCGACCTGACCATCGACTACATCTGGGAAACGATTGAGTGGAAATATGATGCGGAAAACGGCCGTTACTACCGCTGGGCCGACGACAAACCCATCATGGACGCCAACTACGACGAACAGGCCAGCACGGCCAACATCCTCATCCTCACTCCCTACCACGTGCAGGACGGCAACATCTGTGAACAGGCCAGCAAAGAAGGCGAATGCGTGGCACTCTCCGTCCAGATTCAGTTGTGGGGGTCCGGTCCCGGCATCCTCCTGCGCGATGGCTTGCAGTATCCCATCTACTGGCACCGCGAAGGCCGCAACGACCTGCTCACCTTTTCTGATGGCGCCGGTAACCCGGCGCCGCTGCAAATCGGCAACTCCTGGTTCCAAATCGTCCCCACCTGGCGCGGCTATGAAAAAGCCGTCGTAATCGAATAGTGCAGAGGTGATGGGGTGTAGAGGTGATGGGGTGATTGTCGATGGGTAAGTTTGTGCGCGCTCATCATGAACTGGACGTATACCAGCGGGCATTCGAGGCGGCGATGCAGGTATTTGAATTGTCGAAAGGGTTCCCGCGGGAAGAAACGTACTCACTTACTGATCAAATCAGACGTTCATCCCGATCAGTTTGCGCCAACATTGCTGAAGCCTGGCGCAAACGACGCTACGAAAAAGCGTTCGTCAGCAAGCTTTCTGACGCAGAATGTGAAGCGGCTGAAACTCAGGTCTGGCTAGAGTTTGCCGTCAAATGCGGCTATTTGGATCGTGAAACTGCATCCGAACTCTACAAAATCTACGACACGATCCTCAATACAATCGTAGGCATGATCACCCACTCAGACTCCTGGACACTTCCTGGCAAGTAAGGGTGTAGAGATGACCTTCTCATCTCCACACCCCATCACCCCATCACCTCCACATCTTTCACGGCAGCAGACCCTGCACTTTGAGCAGTTCCGCGTTGAGTACGGAACCGCTGGCAGCGCCGCGCAGGGTGTTGTGGGCGATGGCCATAAAACGGATGGTGTTCACCGGACATTCGCGCACTTTACCTACGGTCCAGGCCAGGCCGTTACCGCTGTCGCGGTCTTTGCGCGGCTGCGGCCGGTCCGGTTCGGTACGGTAGATGAGAACGGGGTCCGGCATGGTGGGCAGCCC
>JAWOGU010000111.1:0-15043 GCA_046496595.1 Chloroflexota bacterium | reverse complement strand
TTTGCGGCGCAGGTTGCGCATGTGGCTGTCCAGGGTGCGCTCGATGCCTTCATAGTCTGCGCCCAGCCCTTTGCTGACGAGTTCGCTGCGGGTGAGTACGTAGCCTGCCTGTTCCAGCAGGACGTGGAGCAGGTTGAATTCGGAAGGGGTCAGTTCCACGAAACGGCCGTTTACCTTCACCTCCCGCCGCCCCACATCCATCTCCAATTCGCCCACGCGCAGCACCTGGGGCGGCGCATTGTCCAGGCTGCGCAGGCGGGCTTTGACCCGCGCCACCACTTCTCGCGGATTGTAGGGTTTCGTGACGTAATCATCCGCGCCCAGTTCCAGGCCGACGATTTTATCAATGTCGTCTACCCGCGCCGTGAGCATGATGATGGGAATGGCTGCCAGATTGGGGTCCGCCCGCATGAGGCGGGTGATTTCCCAGCCGTTGATGCCCGGCAGCATCAGGTCCAGCAGCACCAGGTCTGGTTTCTCGCGGCGCAGGTTGTGAACGGCCGTTTCGCCATCATAGGCCACCAGCACCTCATAGCCTGCCTGTTCCAGGTAGGCGCGCATCAGGCGCACCACATCTTTGTCATCATCTACTACCAGGATTCGTTGTGTTCTCATCAGAGATTGCAGCCTTTGCGATTGACCATCCGTCCAAAACTTTGTAAAGTCTTGCGGCTTGATTATAAAAAATCGTAACTATACAGCCAGACGATGGCTGAGCTTGTCGAAGTCCGGTTTCGCCTTCGACAAGCTCAGGCTACACCTGTATTGATACAAAAATCTTGAGCGGGGATTGGGAGATTAGGGAATAAATTCGAGGGAACATCTCCTAATCCCGTAATCCCCGCTATTTCTTAAAAGGAATTAAGGCGCCATGCAGTTATACATTATTCGTCACGGTCAATCATACAACAATGCGCTTTGGGCCAAAAATCAGTCTGAAAACGGCCGTTTAGCAGACCCGCACCTCACCGAAATCGGCGAGAAGCAGGCCGAACATCTTGCCCGGTACGTCGCCGAAACCGACCGGCTGACGCCGCCAGACGGCGCGCCAAACGCCCACAACCGCTTTGGTTATCACTTCACCCATCTCTATACCAGCCTCATGCTGCGCGCCGTGCAGACCGGCGCTCCTCTGGCTGAGGCTTTGGCTATGCCGCTGCTGGCCTGGCCCATCATCCATGAATGGGGCGGCATTATGGGCAACGATGCAGAAACCGGGGCGCCCATTCCGCAGCCGGGTTTGGACCGCGCCTATTTCGCCAAACACTTTTCCGGGTTGGTGCTGCCGCCTGACTTGGGTGACGAGGGGTGGTGGGGGAAACGGCCGTTTGAACCCCGAGAGAACTCTTATCACCGGGCCAAACAATTTATCCACCAACTCCTCCAACGTCACGACGGCACAGATGACCGCGTCGCTCTTGTGACTCATGGCGGCTTTACCGGTATGATGCTGCAAGTGATCTTCAACACCCAGGAAAGCAACACTTCCCTGCGCGCCGCAGAAACGCAAACCTGGCTGGTCTCCAACAACACCAGCATCACCCGCCTGGATTTTGAAGAAGATCGCATCTTAATGATGTACCAGAACCGGCTGGATCATCTGCCGGCCAATTTGATCACCTACTAATACCTCAACAACATGATTTTGAGAGATGCTGAGTTTGGCACGCCCTCGTGCCACACGTTCGCACGTGGGCGTGCGGACTCCTCACTTTGAAAGTTCCGGTACTAGGAACAAGAATCGAATAACTTACATGTTTAGATTGGACTAATCTTCTGAGATTAGTCCAATCTCATTTTACTCATACCGCAGGGCCTCAATCGGCCGTAAACCGGCGGCGCGCCACGCCGGATAAATGCCAAACACCAGGCCCACGCCGGCGGCAAAGCCGGTTGCCAGCAAAATCGTGCCGATGTCCACTACCGTTTCCAGGTCAATCAGTTGCCCCGCCACCAGCGCCATCAACCAACCTAGAATGATACCCAATAAGCCGCCCACCAGACTGAGCAGCACCGACTCCATCAAAAACTGAATCAAAATATCCCGGCGCATGGCGCCCACTGCTTTGCGGATACCGATTTCGCGGGTGCGCTCCGTCACGCTGACCAGCATAATGTTCATAATGCCAATGCCGCCCACCACCAGCGAAATGCCGGCAATCGCGCCCAAAAAAGCGGTCAACGTGCCGGTGATCACGTCAAACGTCGCCAGCAAATCCGACTGGCTGATGATCGAAAAATCATCCTCATTGGCATAATTGATATTGTGTTGATCCCGAATAATCTCGGTGATCTGGTCAATGGCGGCATCCGTATCATTTTCACTGATGGCCTGAGCCGTGATACTCGACACCGCTTTTTCGCCGCTGCGGGTGCGCTCCGTATAAAGGCGGCTGTGGGCGGTGGACAGGGGTACAAACGCCGCCGTGTCGGAATCGCTGAAGGCGCTGCCTGATTCGGCCAGCACCCCCACCACTTCATAGCCAACCCCGTTCACGCGCACCGTATTGCCAATCGGAAACGTCTCTTCAAACAGGTCTTCGGCTACGTCGTAACCCAGCACGATGACACGGGCTTCGGTATCGTAATCCTGCTGGGAAAAGAAGTCGCCGCTGTCCAACTCTTCAATGTTGTTAACGGCGAAATAGTTGGGAGTGACCCCGGAAACGGCCGTTCTGGCATTATTACCGCCGTTCACCAGTTCCTGAGTCGTTTGCGCCACCGCCGACACGTCTCTGATAGCGGGTGCGTTATATGGATCAGCCAGTGCCTCCACATCCGACAAACTTAAGGCCGGGTAGCCGCCGCTGTTATCATAATCCGTCACCAGAATGATCAAATTGGTGCCAATCGATTGAATTTCGCCGGTAATAGACTGGTTTACCCCGTTGCCAATCGACATCAGGGCAATCACAGCCGCCACGCCAATAATCACGCCCAGCATCGTCAACACAGAGCGCAGTTTATTTGCCAGCAAACTATCCAGCGCCGTAAAAAAGGCTTCATTAAAATTCATAGTCGGCTTCCTTGTTCGTGATCTTCCTGAATCAGGCCATCCCGGATCCAGATGGTGCGTTTGGCATGGGCCGCAATCTCCGGATCATGCGTAATCATGATGATCGTAATACCTTGTTCATCATGTAACCGTTCAAAGATGCCGAGAATCTCCTCGCCCGTTACCGTGTCCAGGGCGCCTGTCGGTTCGTCCGCCAGAATGATGTTGGGGTTGGTCGACAAAGCCCGGGCAATCGCCACACGCTGCTGCTGCCCGCCGGACAGTTCGTCTGGCTTGTGAGTCATGCGATCTCCTAAACCCACCAGTTCCAGCGCCTCTTTGGCGCGCTGGGCGCGCTCTGACCGCGAATACCCGCCATACATCAGAGGCAGCGCCACCTGCTTAATGGCGGTGGTGCGTGGCAGCAAATTGAACTGCTGGAAGACGAAGCCAATGCGCTTGTTGCGGATACGCGAACGCTCATCTGGACTCATATCGCTGACATCGATGCCATCCAGTTTGTAGATACCGCCGCTGGGGATATCCAGGCAGCCCAGCATATTCATGAGCGTACTCTTGCCGGAACCGGATGGCCCCATGATGGCCACAAATTCTCCTTCGGCGATGGTCAGGTCTACTCCACGCAGGGCATGGACCACTTGCACGCCCATTTCGTAGGTCTTGGTTAAGTTCTTCATTTCAATCATCATGATGTTTTTGCCTTTATCCACCGCCGAATGGCCCGCCGCCATTGCCGCCTCCGGGAGGACCACCGCCCTCGCCATTTTCATCCGGCCCAAATTGGAACCGGGGCGCGATATTGCCGATCAGCAGTTCATCCCCTTCTTGCAGGCCGCTTAAAATCTGGGTATTTTCCCGATCTCGCAGTCCAATGGTCACAGGCGCCGTCTCGTAAGTCCGATTCCCTTGGGCATCGACAACCACTTTGTTGACGGAGAATGTGCCTTTACTGCGATCCGCGTTGATGGCGGCGTTGGGCACGAGCAGGACGTTTTCAAAGTTGTTGGTGAGCAGGTCGGCGTTGGCTGTCATGCCTACCAGCACGGGTAAATCGGTTGGCTCCAGGCTTAAGTAGACCTGGTAGCTGACGACGCCGCTGCCGCTCTGGTTGGCTTTGGGCGCAATAGAGGAGACACGGCCGTTTATCACCCGATTCGGCCATGATTCCAACGTAATGGCGGCGGGCTGGTCCAGCGAGATGTCGCCTATGTCCACTTCATCCACCGCCAGCGCCACTTCCAGGCTGCTGCTATCCACAATTTCCATCAGAATGCCGCTGGCTGTTTCACCTTCATTGACGAGAACGGCCGTTATCACCCCGGCAAAAGGCGCTGTCAACGTGGCGTCCGCCAGGTCTTGTTCCGCTTTTTGCAGCGAAATGCGCGCTTGCGCCACCGCAATTTCCGCCATCGCCCGCTGCGCCGCCGAAGGTCCGTTTTGCAGCGCCGCTAAATTCGCCTGCGCCTGCGCCAAAGACGCCTCCGCGCTGGCGATTTGAGCTGCCGTCGCTCCTTTCAGCAGCAGGTCATGGTTGGCCTGCGCCGCCGCCAGGTTGGCATTGGCCGCCGCCAGACTGGCCTGCGCGATTGCCACTGCATTGCTATCCGGGCCGCCCAGCAGCGCATTCAGCCGCGCCTGCGCCGCGGCAGCGTTGGCATTGGCTGTTTCCAGACTGTAGCGCGTTTGCTCCTCCGGATTTCCCAGACCGGGGCAGATATTTAAGTTAGAACCGTCAGGCAAATCGACGTCAAAGCATTCCACCAGCTTGTCATACAAATCCTGGGTGGATTCTTGCTGGCTCAAGGCGCCCAACAACTCTGCCTGCGCCGCGGCCACTTCCGCTTCGCTGGCGCCGCTTTGCGCCAACTGCAACTGTTCTGAAGCGGCGCGCACATTGGCCTGGGCAGCGCGCACGTTGGCATCCGAAGCGGCAATATCATACTCGCCAGGGCCGGCCAACAAGTTGTCTAGCTGCGCCTGGGCGCTGGCGACCGCCGCTTCCAGCGCCGCCAGATTGCTGGCGGTGGGCGGCGCAGTCAGCGCCGCCAGATTTGCTTCCTGAATGATCAACGTCTGGCGCGCATTTTCGACGGCTCGCGCCAAAGCGTCCGTTTTCAACTGTAATAGGGGCGCACCCTCGGCCACTTCGTCCCCTACGGCGACGAAAATCTGGCTGATTTCGCCAGAGGTAGACAAAGCCAGGCGGGCCGACCGCCGCGCCTCTAGCTGTCCGCTGGCGCTGGCATTGGCGGACAAACTGCCGGTAAAGGCTGTGACTGTGTCACCGGTGGTTGCGCTGGCGTTTGAGGCGTTTCCGGGAATCATGTCGGGGAACAACAGCAGCGCCGCTAAAATGCCGACCACGATCAGTGCGGCTGTACCCACGCCAATCCATATCCATTTTTTACGATTTTTTGGGGGAGTCTTGCTCATTGCTGCCCTCCTGGAGGTCCGGTGAAGAGATCGGCGCGCGGCGCTGCGTTACCTACCACCAGTTGGTCGCCTGCTTGTAAGCCGCTGGTCACTTCCGTGTACTGCCTGTCTCGCAGACCAATGGTGATGGGGATTTCTTGTATTTCACCTGCTGTTAATAAATTCACTGAATAAGTTCCTTTGCTGCGGTCCACATTGATGGCCTCGTTGGGGATCAGTAAAACGCCTGATTTTTGAGACGTAATCAGGTTCGCATTAGCTGTCATGCCTACCAGGATGGGTAAACTGGTTTGATTCAGCGCCAGATGTACTTCGTATATCACCAGGGAACTGCCCGGCGCGGTTTTGGCGTTGGGCGAGATGGCTCTGATTTCGCTCTCGAAAGTCTGGTCGGGCCAGGTTTCCATGGTGATGGCGGCGGGTTGGCCGACGCTCAGGCTGCCCACATCCACTTCGTCCACCTCCAGAATCACTTCCAGGCTGCCCGCATCCACCAGTTCCACGAGCGGGCCGCTGGCAAATTCACCTTCATTGAAGTGAACGGCCGTTATCACTCCGTCAAATGGCGCTTGCAAAGTCAGGGCGTCCAGGGCTGCCTGGGCATCCGCCAGATTGAGACGCGCCTGCGCCACTTCAGCTTCAGCGGCGGTGATTGTCTCAGCGGCGGCGCCAGCCAGAAGCGTGTCCAGGCTGGCCTGCGCCTGGGCCAACTGCGCCTCCGCGCCGGCAATCTGCACGGTGGACGGGTCTGCCGTGAGCTTTTCAAAATTGGCGCTGGCGGCGTCACGCTGCGCCGCTACGGCCGATAAACTGGCCTGGGCGCTGCCCAGTTGATTGCTGTCTGGTCCTGCCAGCAGGTTGTCCAGGGCGGCCTGGGCGGCAGCGACTTGTTCCCGCGCCTGAGCCAGGGCAGCGTTGGCCGTAAAATCATCCGGGTCCGGGTTGCGCGTGTATTGAATTTCGACGCTTTTTAAGTTTGCTTCGGCGGCAGCCAGGCTGGCTTCGGCGGCGGCAATGTCGGCCGGTTTGATGGCGTTTTGCACCTGCCCCAATTGCGCCGAAGACGAGGCGACGTTGGCCGTGGCGGCGCGCAGATTGGCTTCTTGGGCGGCAATTTCTTCGGCTGTCGGCCCGCTTAACAAATCAGCCAATGAAGCCTGGGCACTGAGAACGGCCGTTTCCGCTGCTTTAATCTCTGCGGCTGTCGGTTCGGTCAGCAAGTCGGTCAGACTGGCTTCCATGAGCTTGAGGTTTTGCTCCGCAATGGCGACGCTGATCGCCAGATCCCCCGGATCAATTTGCAGCAGCACATCCCCCGCCAGCACCTGGTCGCCAACCCGCACGTTCACCGTTTCCACAATGCCGGGGACGGTGCTGGACAGCACAGCTTCCCGCTGGGGCAGCACTGTACCGCTGGCAGTGGCCTGCGCCGATAAATCACCCAGAAAAGCGGTGACGGTTTCCTGACTGGTTTGCGCGGCTTGCGTGGCAGCCCTGTTGTTCCTCACAATAAAAAATCCGGTCAGCAGGATCACAGCCGCTGCCAGACCTATAATCCAATACGTGCGTTTGCGTTTACTCTTTTTTTCCATACAAGACTCCTTCAAAATAATCCTCCCGGAGGTTCAGAAACCTCCGGGAGGATGTCAACAGGTTCGTTACAACAAAACAAGAGACAGATTGTTCCCTGTCCCTTGTTCGTTGGAAATCTCACTCATATTTAGTTTACGGCGGGAATCTGCAAAAGTTGTGCAGAAATCATTAATGTCTGGTGCAGTTTGGCGGAGGTGACAGTCATCTTCAAGATGACTGTCACCTGAAGTTTTATGCTGTTTGCAAATTTTTCGCTTCTGCCCGGCCAAAAAAGCGCCAGTAGAGGAAAATGGCAATGACGTAGGAGATCATCGTGATGATGAATATCGGGGCAAAACCAAAGTTCACTTGCAGCCAGCCGCTGATGGAGGGGCTGAAAGCCCAGCCAAAGTTCCAACTCATGCTCACCAAACTGGCGACGGTGGCCCGCGCTTCTTCGTCTACCTGCTCCATGACAAACGCCTGGTAAACCGGATTGCTCATGTTCATCAACATCAGCCGCACCAGATACGCCAGGGCGCTGACCCAGAACCAGGGTGTAAAACCCATGAGCGCCAGAAAGGGAATCGACAGCGCCTGAGACACTACCACCACCCGCATCTTGCCATAGCGGTCGGCCAGTGGCGGCGCTGCCAGCAGACCAACCGCCATCGCCAGGGAACCGAGGGCAAATAGGGAGCCGATGGCGCTGTCTGAGATGCCGTAGTCGTGCCGGTAGTAGACGTTCATGAAGGGCATAAGCAAACCTGCGCCCAGGGAGGTGATGAAAATAGGTAAAATGAGTTTCAGCAGCAGCCGGGGCTTTTGCCGGGCATAAGCCAGGGGCGAGAGGTTTTTTGGAGCGTCGGGATTGACGGTTTGGGGCCGTCTGATAAAAACCAGGGGTATCAATGATAGACTGGCGATGCCGCCGATAACGGCCGTTGTCAACCCATAAGCCGTAGCGCTGGTGGCGTCCACCTGAACGGCCGTTCCCAGCCACATCGGTAATTGGCCGCCCAGCCAACTCCCGGCAAAACCGGCGATCATCTGCACGCCAAAACTGAAGGAAAAGAGGTAGGTGCGCTCTTCCTTGCCGCTGTTTTCCATGATAAACGGCCCCAGGGTGACGCCTGACAGGCTTTGCCCCAGGCCCAAGATGGCGCTGAACAGGAAGAACCCGGTTGTATCTCGCCAGAGCACTGTGCCGAAAACGGCCGTTGTCGTCAGCACACTCGCCAGAATCAACGTCCGTTTGCGCCCAATGCGGTCCCCAATCAGGCCGGCGGGCAGGGCAGTCAGCAGCGCTACCAGGTTGGTAACGGTGAGCAGTTGGCCTAATATCGCCTCGTCAAAACCCAGGCTGAGCGCGTAAAAGTTGAACAGCAGGCGGAACATGCCAAAGGCCATGCCGTTCAGGATGGTATAGCCCAGATACAAACGGGCGTTGGGTGAAAACAGCCGCACTTTGGCGGCATACGCCGCCGCGCCGCGGTGCAGGCGCATTGCAAAAGGATCGTGTGTGGTAGTAGGGGGCGTCAGTGGATTCATAGCAGTGTGCACACAAACAGTGTCGCGGCGCTCTTGGATTATTTGCCGTGGGTCACGTTTTTGTGGCGGTGATACAAAAGAAGGGCAGATGGGCTGTTTGCTGCCAGACTCCACCCAGATTATCGGCAGCCAGGGCAGCGCGGTCAAGGGTACTCTTTTCCTCTGGTAAAAGCGGCAAAGTGCGTAAAAAGTCAAATCGCGTCATCACCGGAGCCGTGAGGCTGTCCAGCAGATCCACGCGCACCGCAAAACTCTGCTGAGCCAACATTCCAGGCAGCAGGCGACCAATACGCGGTTCCGCGCCTGCCCGCGCCAGCGCAGATAACCAGATGTCCCGCGCAGCGATTTCCGGCGGATGCTCGATCATACCGGCGTAATCCGGTTCCAGGGCAATCAAGACGCCCCCCGGCTCCAGGACGCGATGGATTTCGGAAACGGCCGTTGCTAGCACGCTGACTGAGCCTGCTGAAGTCGCGGTCCCTGAGCCTGCCGAAGTGACCCACAGCAGCACGCACTGGCAAAAAACCAGGTCGAAACTTCCTTTGACAAACGGGAGCGACAGGGCGTCGCCGCAAAGGGGAAAAACCGGAGAAATGAAGTCAGCGCCCACTTCGACAGGCTCAGTGACCGCTTCGGCAGGCTCAGTGTTCACTGAGCTTGTCGAAGTGACCACTGAGCTTGTCGAAGTGAACACCGCCTCCTCCCGGTCCAGCGCCGCCACGAACCCACCGCCACGCCGCGCCAGCTCCCCCGTCACCGCGCCGTAACCCGCGCCCAAGTCTAAAATCCGCCGCCGCCGCGCCACACCCACCCGGCGTAGCAAACGCGCCCGCGCCGGAGCCAGCCACTCAGCCTGAGCTTCTAGCAGGTTTTTTGGGGGAAGTGCAGGATTCATGGGGGAAAGATTGAAGATTAAAGATGGGCTATGGCGTTGGACCCAATCTTTAATCTTTAATCTTTGATCTTTATCCTTTTATCGTCCGCCGCCGGCGCAGGCACAGGCACAGGCGCAGCCAGCACAGGCGCAGGCGCAGCCGCCGCCAGAGGAACTGCCGCCGCTGCCGCCGGAGGACGAGGCCAGTGCTTTAAAAATGTCACCCGTCACCTTGTCCGCACCGCTCAGGTTGACGACGCCGCCTTTGCCTATGTCCAGGCCGCCGGGCGAAATGGCGCTCGCCAGATTGCCCGTCTGCGTCTCGGTCCAGCCCGCAAACGACGCCGCCACGTCGCTAAACGACGTTTTGCCGCCATAAGCAGGGCCTGATTTGCCGCCGGAGGGCAGTGAAGGGCCGCCGCTGGCGACATACGGCCGCACCCAAATGGGGTGGTAGGTGTAACCGGGCCGCTGGAAGACCGGGCCATAATCGTCGGCCATCATCACCCAGGGCCACGTCTTATCCAGGAACTCTTCAAACTGCGGCACATCTCCCATTCTGCCGGCTTCTTCCATGGCGCGGCTGATTATTTTCTTGTAGTAATCCTGCGTATCAGAGAGATCAAAGCCTTTCATTTTACCGGCGGTACTCTTGATCAGCGCCCGCATTGGGTCGCCAAAGTCTTGTTTGTGGACCGGTTTGTCGGGATTGTTTTGCACCACGTCCAGGATGCCATGTTCATAGGCGCGGAGAACGACGCCGTTTTTCTCCGCCGCTCCCCGGCGGCTTTGCCGCCGCTTGGCGCTGGTCTCAGCTTTGCTTACATACGCCTCATCCACCGTCACTGCCAGCGGTGAATCATTCTCTAAAGTGACGACTCGTTTATCCAGCAGGCCAAACAGGATGAGCAGCAGCACCTTGTTGAGCGGCAGTTCCAGCAAAACGGCCGCTTCCGGCGCTGTCAGGCCACGTTTGATGCCGCCGCCTTCCACCTGGGCAATGGCGGGCAAGTAGGTGCTCTTTTTCTTCTTCAGGCTGCGTTCCACCAGTACCACCAGCAGAATCGACAGGGGCAGCGCCAGTAAAATCAGCAGGGGGCTTAAGAATATGGCAAACCCCAGAACACCGGCCAAAATGACAAAAACAGAAAAGCCTGTGCCGCCTGTAAACCGGAAAAAGGCAACGGCCGTTAACACAAACGCAATCACGGCCAAAAACATCGTGGTACCGGGATTGTCTTGCAGCCATTTCAGCGTAATGTCAAGCAGGCTTTGCTCCACCACATAGGTCATGCCGGTGGTAGGGAAAGAAACGCCCACGTTATACGGACCGGTTGCTTTGCCCTCCGCCCAACGCCAGCCCACCACCGTATGTTCCTCAAAAATAACCTTATCGGTAAAGGCCACATCCTGGAATAACACGTCATCCGGCTGCACTTCCGGCAGCATGTGGACCAGCACCCAGATGTCGCTGGTTCCCTGCACCAGGGTTGAATCAAACCAGGTGGGCGTGATCTGGAAGGAGGCATACCCATCCCGGGTGGTGTCTTCGTAGACCATGTCCGGCATGGTGAACTCGACATGCAAGACGCCCGTGCCGCCGGTGGGAATGGCGTTGCTGCCCAGGTGGATTTCCACGCCGGTGTCGATGACCTCTGATGTGTAAATGCGGGTCAACGGTACGCCATCAATAGAAGCCGTGAAATTGCTTAAATCATACCCTCTGTTTGGTGTGCCGATGTCGACAATGTCAATCGGGCTGCCGAAATTCTCAAAGGTGATGTCATAGACAATGTGGGCTGAGGCGTCCGGCTGAATGAATACCTGCATCCGCAGCTCAGGCACGGTAAAACTGTAGTTCTGCGCCAATACGCCAGAGGCGGGCATCAAAACGGCTAAGCCCAGCAAAAAGAGCAGCAGCCATGCCCACATGCCGCCGCGCCGGTCGAGGCAGCTGGGTGTGGAGGTGGGGGGGTGAGCAGATGTGGAGGTGATGGGGTGTAGAGGTGATGGGGTGATGGGGTGAGCAGGTGCACCACTGTTCACTGTTGACTGTTCACTGTTCACTGTTGACTGTCCACTGTTCACTGTTGACTGTCCACTGTTCACTGTCTTCATAATACGCCTCCTACGCCCTGCGCCCAACTGCTTTGTTCACGGGGGCAGTCTGCTTCACAAATGATCAGTCCGGGACAATCCAGGCAGCGGTTGGGCGCTATGACTTGTTCCCGATAGCGCTTAAACGCTTCGTTTTTCCAGATGGCCTGCCACTCGTCGGTGAGGATATTACCGGCTGACTGGTAAGGACCGCGCGGCGGAATGACGCTGCCGTCTGGCTCCACGCGCACGGCGGCGTCGCCGGCGCAGCGGGGTCCCTGGCGCACCTGCTCGGCCAACGAGACTCTCGGGTCGCGCTGTACCGGCGGCTGCCAGAGGAAGCGCACGTCGGCGGATTCGGCGATTTCTTCTACCCAATCGGCCGTTTGCGGCATGGCCTGCGCCGCCAAAGCGCCGGCCTGTTCCGCCTCTGTCATGTCATCCAGGGCGGTGATGGCGAAAAAGGAGAAGTTGTGCACGCCTGCCGCCAGCAGTTGGTCGATGGTTGGCCGGAGTGTGGCGGTTGTGCTTGATACCAACGGAATTTCGGCGACGGCGCTGATTTCATTCTCTTCAATGGACTGGTAGAGGTCGGCCATCAAAGCATGATCGCCAGCGCCGACCAGGGCGTCGTGGGTATCCCCATCGGCGGCGGCGTAGAGAACGGTGACGTGGTCTACACCCGCCATCGCCAGATCGTGGATGAGGGTTTCCTGCATCAAATCAGTGGCGCGGCCGCGCACCCCGGCGATGAGACCCAGGTCTTCGGCGCGTTCCACCGCCAGCACCAGATGGTCCGTATTAGGATTTTCCGGCATGAGGAAGGTGACGTGGGGAATGCCGATGTCCCACAGGATGTTGAGGATGGGTATCAGTTTTTCTGGCTCGGCCAGGGGAATGGCGGCTTCCAGGGGCGCCATGAACTGAGATTGGAAGATGTTGATCCGGATTTCGTCGAAGTTGATGATGGGGTAGTTGTCGCCGGGAGCCGCCAGGGTGTTGAGCAGTCCGGCAACCCTGGAGACGTCGGCCTGGATGGTATCAGAATCAGCCCCTTTGGTGCTTTTTTTAACATCAGACAGCACATCGTCGGGGGAACGGCCGTTTAGCAGTTCATGCGCCATCATCACACCGGTGGGTGAAAGACGGGCGGCGGCGCTGGCGTTTGCCAGGAGCATACCCTGTCCGTCCGGCTCGACGCGCAGGTGGAAACGGGTATAGGTTCCGTCTGATTCGCGCTGGTAGTGGTAGAGACCAGAGGCTACCTGTTTTAGCGGTTTGGCTTTCTGGGGGATGAACCATCTTAGAAGTCGCTCTTTGTCCATAAATTTCACCTTTGAAAGATTGAAGATTAAAGATTGGAGGTATGTCTTACATCTTCAATCTTTAATCTTTTGTCTTAAATATGAATGTTTTCCAGGGAGATGAAGGTGGTGGTGCGGGTTTCGCTGCCGGAACGGCCGTTTCCCTTTCCGGTGCTGCATGTGCCACAAGCCACACTATTGCCGCCTGCGATGCGGTTGCCGTCGCGGGCTTCGCGCTCGATGCGGCAGCCGCCGCCGCATAGGGGCAGGTCGGGGCATTCCCAGCATTTCTCCGGCAGTCCGGCCCACACCGGATCATCCTCGCGGTCGCGGAAGCTGCGGAACAGTTCGCTGCGCCAGATTTGCGACCAATCGTCGCGCAAAATGTTGCCCGCCGCCACGTAAAACGATTGGCAGGGCAGCACGTCGCCATTCGGCTCGATGCAGATGGAGTATTCACCGGCGTTGCACCGTTTGGCCCCAATTTCCAGTTCCACCGGCGACATGCGGCAGTATTCGGTGGGCGTGTACCAGAGGAAGGTCATGCCTTTTTCGGCGGCGTGGTCGCGCACGCGCACCAACAGGGACGGCATTTCTTCTTCCGGGATGGCGTTGGGGTCGGCAAAACCGCCGCCGCTGTAGATCATGCCGTTCATGGCGAAGGTGCGGATGCCCAGGTCATAGAGGAAGTCGATGATCTCTTCCACGTGGTCCCTGTTGCGCCGCATGAGGGTGGTGTTGGTGATGGTATGCACGCGGCTGGCGACGGCGTTTTCGATGCCGCGCACGGTCTGGTAGAAGGAGCGGGCGTTCATGACGGCGTCGTGTACGTCGGGGCGGCTGGAGCCGAGGGTGATCTGCACGTGGTTGAGACCGGATTCGGCCAGTTTTTGCATAAAGGGGAGATGGGAGAGAGAACGGCCGTTTGTGTTCAACCCCACCACATGCCCCAGCCGGTCCGCGTACTGGATCAGTTCCGGCAAATCCGGGTTGAGCGTGGCTTCGCCGCCGGTGAAGATGAGATGCGGCACGCCCTGCGTGTTCAGGGTGTCGATGACCTGTTTCCAATCGGCCGTGGTCAGGGAGGCCATGTCGAAGCGGTCGGGTTCGTTGTAGCAGTGGTTGCAGGCGTTGTTGCAGCCGTAGGTGATGGCTAAATCGGCTTTATAGGGAGCGTTAGCGCGATGGCTGAAGAGGGCTGTGGACTGTAGGGCTGTTGGTTCTAGTTCCTGGATGGCGCAGGTGGGGCAGCCGGTTCCCGGTTCACGGAAACGCGCCACCATGGTGTACATTTGGGCCAGTTCCGCCTGCATTTGTGGCCGGTCTTGGGGATGGAGACGGCGGTTGAGGGCGGCGCCGGCCTGGTTTTGGGGCACGTCGCACAGGGCAAAGAAGGCCATCTCGGCGGCGGTGGGGTTGAGGTGAATGACATCGGTCACGTCCACAAACAACACGCCCGATTGGTCGTCTTCCAGGCGGAAGTGGATGCGTTTCTGCCCGCCGTTCAGGGGCACGTCGAAGGTATGCAGCCCGGGGACGGGTTTTGGTAAGTCCGAAAAAGCAGCGCGAAAGCTCCCCAGGTCCCGCCGCAGCCCATGCCATAAGCGTTGACCCAACTCGGCACCTACCATTCTCCACCCCCTTTTAAACGCAAAGACGCCAAGAAGCAAAGAACGCAAAGGACTTTTTTTTCTTTGCGCCTTTGCGCCTTTGCGTTAAAAATTCTTGGGAAATTTACCATTTTGGTTTCTCCTCAAACTGGTAGCTGGCGCCGCAAAATTCGCAGTTGACGAAGATGGCGCCGGCTTCTACCCTGATGGATTTGTCGCTGAGAGGGGCGTCGCAGTTTTGACAGCGGATTTGTTCGAGGTTGACGTCGCCGCTGAGGTCAATTTTCTGCACGATGGTGGTCTGGTTATGCTGAGGCTGCATCCGCGCCATGTAGACAAAACCCCCGGCGGCGGCGAGCATGATGAGGGCGAAGATGATGCGCATGATCTCCCCCTGGGAGCCGACGAGGAAGACGAAGCCAAAAAAGGCGAGGGCGGCGGCGATGAGGTAGGAAACGATTTTCATAAAAACCTCCTGTAGAAAATGGCGGGGATTGGGGGATTAGGGGATAAGATTTAGAGGAAAATCTCCCTATCTCCTGATCTCCGCCTCTTGGTTGCCGGGTTATTGTACCATGTGATGTTG
>JAWOGU010000103.1:0-10943 GCA_046496595.1 Chloroflexota bacterium | reverse complement strand
GCACCATTGACGACCGCAATCCGCACGTCATGGCGGCGCTTAACAAGCTGGCTTCCACCTTGCCACAGCCGTTGAGCGCCCACTTGCAGCGCGCCGCCGCCCGTGTGGAACAGCACGCAGAAGCCGGTCAGGTAACAGTGTTGGAAGCCGTAGCTGAAGGTTGGGGCAGCGGGCGCACCGTTAAAGTGGGTTACCGTTCACCGCGCAGCGGCGCCCTGCGCCAGCGGGTGATTGCCCCGTATGCCCTGGAACCGACGCAGTCTGGCATTTACGTGATCGGCCATGACAGTTGGTCTGACGAGATTCGGACGTTCAAACTGGACCGTCTGGAAAGCGCCGTAGTGCAAAACGAGTTTTTCACTATCCCGGCCGATTTTGATCTGGAAGCGAGGCTGGCTACAGGATGGCGCATCATGAGCGGCGACGAATCGATTGAGGTACGGCTGCGCTTTTCCTCGGAGATTCAGGTAGAGGTGGCTGAACGGCAGTGGCATCCTTCACAGATGATTGAGCCGGCGGCGGATGGGAGTTGTGTGTTAACTGTCTCTGTGGCGAAACCACAGGAAATGATACCCTGGATTCGCAGTTGGGGGGCGCAAGTGGAGGTATTGGCGCCGGGCTGGCTGCGGGCGGATATTGCGGCAGAGATGAGGCAGGCGGTAGCGCTCTATGCCCCCAGACGGGTTGATGAGGTCATTGGCAAACGCTGACGGGCGCCAGGCAAGAGCCTTTTTGTTTACGGTTTACGGCAGACGGCGATCAGGTGTGTGCCCATGTCCAGGCAGCCAGGTTCGGCGGAGGCCTCCAATTCCAGGCGCAAGAGTTCGGCCCATAGTCCGGTATCCTTTCTCATCTCGGCGAGCTGATTCTGCCAGCCCAGGCAGAGGCAGCCGGAAGCAGAAAGGTTCACTATTTCCAGCCCGGCATTTTCCAAAAAGGTCCGGTATTCCTGAGCGCGGAAGAGGTGCATGGCTTGTAAACGGCCGTTCATTGTTTCAGGCGTTAAATCTCCGGTGGTGGTAATCATCTTGTTGTTGGCGGCGGGCACAGCAAGCACCCCAGGCAGCCCGCGATGAGCCGATCCCCACAACATCATGACGCTGCTGAACAGCAGTCCGCCTGGTTTTAACACACGCCAGCATTCCGCCAGCGCTTCTTTCCGTCTATCCAGCACATAGCTGAACGGGCCGCCATAGGCGACCACACTGTCAAAGCTGTTGGCTGCCAAATCGTCCATCTGGCAGATGTCAAGCCGCTGCCAGCCTTCCACCTGTGAAGCAAAACCGAGGTTGTGGGCAAACTGGCGGTTGAGGTCTAGTTGTACCTTGGAGATGTCGGCGGTCAGGATGCGGGCGCCAATGCGGGCTAAAATTTGGGTGAACCGCCCGGCGCCGGCGCCGATTTCCAGCACACGTTGACCTGATTTAACATAGGTTTGCAGGTAATGGCTGTGCAGGTAGAGGCTCACCTCATCGACAGGGGTGATGGTAAGCCGATCCCATTCTTTACTGGCAAATTCATCAAAATAGGCGGCGATTGCCTCAGGATTATAGGCGGTTGAGTTTGTAGACATGGCTCATCTCCGATGACAAATATTCTTTTGATTCATTGGTCATCGTGTTAATATACCCTGTGTGGCAAACAGCTTACAATAGTAGTGTGCAAACAAACATCGACCACTTTTTGTCAAGTTAGCGCCTAAATGTTGATGTGCAAGATGTGATTGTTTACAGGAAAGCTTATGAGAATTTCACTGGCGCAAATGGATGTTCACCTGGCTCAACCGGCTGCCAATTTCGCCACGGCGGCGCGGATGGCGGCGGCGGCTGAGGCGGCGGGGGCGGATGTGTTGGTGCTGCCGGAGTTGTGGTCTACCGGGTATGATTTGGAACATGCGGCGGCCTATGCCACGGATGTGATGAGCGGCATTTTTGCGGAAACGGCCGTTTTAGCCCGCCAACATCATCTTCACATTGTCGGGTCGTGTTTGTCGCAGGGGGCGGATGGTAATTTCAGGAACACGGCCGTTTGGTTTGATGATAACGGCCGTTTGCTGGCAGACTACAGCAAAATTCACCTGTTCCAACTCATGGACGAGCACCAATACCTGACAGCCGGTGATAATCTGACAGTCGTAGATACAGTCTGGGGCCGCGTAGGCCTGGCTATCTGCTACGATTTGCGCTTCCCCGAACTCTTTCGCCAGTACGCGCTGGCCGACTGTGTGTTGACTATTTTGCCGGCGGAATGGCCGCATCCGCGTCTGGCGCATTGGCAAACACTGCTGCGGGCGCGCGCCATTGAAAACCAGATGTTTATCGCGGCCTGCAACCGCGTAGGCCAGTCGAAAGGGACTGATTTTTGCGGTCATTCTTGCGTGATCGATCCCTGGGGAGAGATTTTGCTGGAGGGAGACGAGTCTGAGACGCTGCTGACAGTTGAGCTTGATTTGGACCGGGTAACGGCCGTGCGGCGCACTATTCCCATCTTTAAAGATCGCCGTCCGGCCATTTATGAGAAGTCTGTAATGGTCTTGGGTAAGGACACTTTATGACATTGGTATCATCAGCGCAGAGCAATGACCCCCTGGTTGCCCCCAAAAATGTGAAAGAATGGCGGCAGATGGCGCTCAACTGGGTGCTGCGCGGCGTTCTTGTTTTTTGGCTCCTTGCCTTCTTGGGTACGATGGTGGTGATTTTCTTGCCCTCACTGCCGGTGACAGTGCCGGTTGTTTGGACGGTTCTGGCGGTGACTTATTGTGTCATGCTGCTTGCCACGACGGCGCTGGTTTTATTGCCCCGGCTGGATTATCGCGTGCGAGCGACTGTTTTTTTACTGCTGCTTTATGTGGTTGGCCTGCTTGAACTGCTGTTCCAGGGCGACAGTGGCGACGGGCGTGCCTTTTTGCTGGCATTTGTGGCGCTGTCGGCTGTCTTTTTTGATATGCGGCGCAGTGTGTGGGCTTTGTTGTTGAGTGTGGGCACACTACTGCTGGTGGGTCTTTTACAGTTGATGGGTGTGTTAACGGCCGTTTCCCTTTTTGCTCAAACAGCCATTCCTGAACCTGTCACCTGGATGAATGGCGCGCTGGCTTTCGTGGCGTTGGGCATCATACTCGCCTTGTCGATCACCTTTCTGATTCGCAGCCTGGAAACCAGCCTGAAGCAGTCGCAGCGAGAAAAAGATTTTGCCACGGCCGTTTTAGAGAAAACAGGCGCTTTGATTGTGCTGTATGACGTAAACGGCCGTATCCTGCGTTTTAATCACGCCTGCGAAATCCTTACAGGCTATTTCAGTGAAGAACTCATTGGCAAATACGTCTGGGATTATCTGCTCACACCTGATGGCGCCGATCTCGTGAAAACTGCCTTCAGCCAGGTTGCCGCCGATCCGCAGCCTATTTCCTACGAAAGTTACTGGTTAAGCAAAAACGGCGCCCGCAGTCTGATTGCCTGGTACAGCGCCCCGCTTATCGCCGAAGACGGTACTGTCGAGTCCATTATCAGCACGGGGATCGACGTGACCACTTTTAAAGAAACGGAAGCGGATCGCAGCCGCCTGCATGGGGCAGAATATGAACAGCGCCTGCTGGCGGAAACCCTGGCGGAAGTCACCCTGACTTTAACCTCGCAAATTCAAACGGAAGCGGTTCTAGACAACATCCTGCGCCAGGTGCAGCGCGTGGTGCCTTTTAAGGCGGCGCACATTACCTTGCTGGAAGGTGAAACGCTGCGTGTCGTGCGCTGGCAGGGGTATGAAAAATTTGGCAGCCCGGAGGCCATTGCCAATCTCATCCAGTTGGTGCCTACCCTGCCGCTGGAAAGCAAAGTTATCCAGACTGGCGAACCAGCGATGGTGATTGATACTCACCAGGAACCGCGCTGGCAGGTATTCCCGGAGACGAGTTGGATACGCTCTCATTTGTGCGTGCCCATTTTGCAGCAAGAGCGCGTGTTGGGTTTATTGCGATTGGATGGTGACCAGCCGGGCGAGTTTTCACAAGACGATGCCCGCCGCCTGCAAAATCTGGCTAATACGGTGGCGATCTCGCTCTCCAACGCCCGCCTGGTGCAGGAAACGCAGCAGAAGGCGCGGCAGGTTGAGCGGATTCTCAATACGGTGCAGGATGGCATTATTTTGTTAGACAAAAACGGCCGTGTTGAGCTGGCAAATCCGGCCGCGCAGTCCTATTTGCCCCAGCTCACCAATACCCCACCCGACGCTCCCATTAAATCATTGGCCGGCGTCCCCATCAAAAAAGTGCTGCAACCGCCGCCAGAAGGCGCCTTGTGGCACGAACTATCCTTACAGCGATCGCAAAAAATGTTTGAAGTGGTCGGCAAGTCAATTGAAACAGAAAGCGGTGGCTGGGTATTGGTAGTGCGTGATGTCTCTGAGGCGCGGAAACAGCAGCAGTACTTGCAAGCTCAAGAGCGGTTAGCCATGATTGGGCAAATGGCTGCCGGTATTGCCCATGATTTTAATAACATCATGACCATTATCATCTTGTACGTGCAACTGATGTTGAAAGCGCCTGAATTAGCTCCGGATGTTGCCCATCGTTTGCAAACTGTGTTGGAACAGTCGAAATTGGCCGCCAACTTGATTGCCCAAATCCTCGATTTTTCCCGGCAGTCCGATATGAAACGCCGCCCGGTGCAAATGCTGCCGTTCCTGAAAGAGCTGAGTAAGTTACTCAAGCGCACACTTCCGGAGAATATCAATTTACGTTTCAATTTTGATGAAGGGGAATACGTTGTTTACGCTGACCTCACGCGCTTGCAGCAGATGGTCATGAATCTGGTGGTGAATGCCCGTGATGCGATGCCTGATGGCGGCCTGTTATCGATGGAATTGTCACAGATAAAAATTGCGGAGGAGTCGGCGCTGCCCCTGCCGGATATGACAACCGGGGATTGGATCGAGTTGAGGGTCATTGATAATGGTATGGGCATAGAGCGGCAAAATTTAACACGGATCTTTGAGCCATTGTTCACCACCAAAGACCGCGGCAAAGGTACTGGTCTGGGTTTGGCTCAAGTGTATGGCATTGTGAAGCAGCACAATGGGTATATTAATGTAGCCAGTGTCCTCGGCGAAGGCACGACATTTACCATTTATCTGCCCGCGCAAAAAGTTGGTGATATTGTCTCTCCGGAAGGGGAAGATATTGCTCTGTTGGGAGGGCACGGCGAGCAGATTTTGGTGGTGGAAGATGATCAGATCACGCGGGAGGCCATTTGCGCTATCCTGGAGACCTATGATTATCGTACTACGGAGGCGTCTAGTGCTGAGGAAGCAAGGCGTTTGTTTGAGTTTTACGGGGATGATATTGCTCTTGTCATCAGCGATATGGTGATGCCGGGCATGAATGGAGATGTGCTGCTGACTCATTTGCAAGATAAACGACCCGACATTCGTATGATCGTCATTACCGGCTATCCATTTGCGGAGATGGACAGTCTGGTGCGGAAAGAAGGTATTGTGAACTGGATAGCAAAACCGTTTGCGGTAGAGGAGCTTGTGGCCGCCATTCAGGCCGCGCTGCCCATATCATAGGTATTAACTGAGGGCTTGTAAAACAATAACTCCGCGTTTTTGGAGATTAGAGATTAGAAATTATGAAAACGATTAAATATTTGTTTAAGAATCCTCTTCCTGATGAATTTTTCTGGTTCAATGAACCGACGACGTTTGAGGTGGGGGAAGGTTTGCAGATTTGGACTGACCCTGATACCGATTTTTGGCAGCGCACGCATTATGGTTTTCGCAATGACAATGGGCATTGTTTGCTGAAACCTGTTACCGGAGACTTCGCGGTTGCCACGGAGGTTCAGTTTAAGCCGCAGGGAAAGTATGATCAGTGCGGCCTGGTTTTGCGCCTGGATGCAGACAATTGGATCAAGGCGTCGGTGGAGTATTTGGGCGGCGAGAGCAGCAGCAAGCTGGGATCTGTGGTGACGAATCTTGGTTATTCTGATTGGGCCACGCAGGCTATTTCTGCCGATGTGGATCATTTGTGGTATCGGGCCAGTAAACGCGGGCCGGATGTGCGGCTGGATTTTTCTTTGGATGGGCAGACCTGGCAGCAAATGCGTATTTGTCATTTGCATCAACCGTCTGAGGAGATTGCTGTGGGTGTGTATGCGTGCAGTCCAATGAACGGCCGTTTATGGTGTCGTTTTGTCTGGCTCAGTTATGGCGAGAATGAATGGGAGCAGGAATAGGAAACGGCCGTTTCCCTTCTTCTGAAATCAATCACCTGTCAGCCAATCGAGGATTTACATGCACTTAACGATAAACAGTATGAAAAAAGCGGGAACCATATTTTGGGATGATTCAATTCTGCTGATCGTGTTTAACCTGTTTACCTTTTTGTCCATACTGCCCGCATTATTGGTTAACAGTCTGGTTCAAGAAACCATATCCATCGTGACATCCCTGATCACGACCCTTCTTTTTTTTCCCATCGCCTTCTTTCTATTTGCCTTATTTTCTGCTGTTCACAATCTGTCTCAGGGCAATGTCGTGAAGGTAAGCGACTATTTTCATTATATGCGCCAAATGGGAAAACAGGCTTTTGTTTGGGGTGCGCTAAACCTATTAAGCTTCCTGCTGTTCGGTTGGAACCTGCGCTTTTATGCGCAGTTTGACGAGGCATGGGGCGCCATGATGCAGCTTCTTTTCCTGTCTCTCGCCTTCATTTGGTTTGTTTTGCAGCTGCTCATGCTGCCAATTTATCCCCGCCTGCAAAAGCCAGGGTTCAAATTAGCCTTGCGCAATGCAGCCGGCATGATGGGGCGATACCCATTCCCTCTAATCAGCATTATCATTTTGATAGCATTCTTGCTGACACTTACCTTCTTATTTCAGTTTGCCGCCATATTTTTCACGTTCGCCTTGATAACCGTGCTGCTCGAAGGTCTGGTGAGCGAGATCCTTAAAATTGAAATCAAACCAGACGCAGAGGAAAATTAGCAAGATTCAGTAGATCTAAAATTGGATCTTTGGGCTTCCATGTAGTTTGCCTGAAGGGTGATGCGTGAGTTTCTCTGCTCACGCATCATGTTTCATTGATTGCCAACCCCCTGAATTTCATGACCCATAGGGGAGAAGAATGATTTTGCGGCAAGAAAAACAAAAAAGGTCCAACAAGGACCTTTTATCGATAGTGTATTGAGCGGGCAACGGGATTCGAACCCGTGATAGATGCTTGGGAAGCATCTATTTTTCAGTCTGGTTTGGGTTCATGAAAAACCGTTTTCTGAGCATATCTTCTGAGCGCACGCAGTACACTTTAGCAGTGAATTCGGGGCTGCTATGACCAAGCCATTGTGACACATACGCGATATCGTGCCCCTCATCTAACTTTCTTTGAGCAAAAGCATGCCTGAATGCATGGGGATTTGTGTTGTTTTCTAAAACGCCAGCTTTAACTCGGATTTGTCGGATCAATGATGTAAAACCATTATCGGTGAATCGCTGGCGCGCCCGTGTTAGGAAAAGGGCTGGTGACTTGGATGTTGGCCTTTCCTTAACCCACGCAGCCAACGACTCAGCCTGTTCAAATTTCCAGTAGACCCACCTCTTCTTTTGGAATTTCCCTTTAACTAGAATTGCAGCCGAAACTCCCGAGCCTTCTTCCCACACCTCCAACTTATTGATGTTCATGCCGATCAGTTCTTCTGCCCTGCATCCTGTCGACCATAACGTATCCAATATGGCAACGTCACGTATGCAGGCCGCAGACTCACGCATCAGTAAATAATCAAGCTCCACAATCGCTTTTGGGCCAGCGTTTGCTTCTGGTAAGGGTCTGATGGGCTGGGCAGGATTGTGCCCAATTGTGCCATTGCGCTGCAAACGGCTAAAAAGTGTTTTTAAGCCACGAAGATAGCTGTTGGCTGTGATCTCGTTCACGTCCTGTTTGACTTGGTTCTTCTGCCAGGCGGCCACATCGCGGGGAGAAACTTCCCCTATTTCCACATCACCAAGATGGTTGATCAAAGAAATAACACTGGAACGAAACCAGCGAAGCGTATGAGGTGAAACATCAACAACCCCAAAACGATTAGCTGCCGCCCGATCTACAGCGTGAGACAGCGTCAGGGATGAGTATTGAATCTCCAAGATGTGGGTCATCGGTTAAGTTCTAAACTTGATTTGTTGTGGGCTAGAAAAGCAAAGGCGATGATGGTGGGGTTGCGTGCAGCTTGCCTTTAAATGAGTCCTCACAATTCGCAATACAATAATAATACTTCGTATAAGCTTAGTACCTTCCCCGAAAAAAACAAGAGTTTTCCAGAGTTTCACAAGGCGAAATGCGTGGAGATCGTGCCAGTCTTGAGTGCTCAATGATGACTTGTTTGTAAGAATCATTTTTCCCTGATCGAACCTCTAAAAAACACCTCTTTGCCTCAAAGTAATCGTTACGGCTGTGTCTGCGTACAAGTAAAAATTTTAATAAGGAATTCTGGAGATGGATGAACTCAACAATAAATCAACTGATTTTCGTAAAGTAATAACCGTTGGTGGGGCGCTGTTTGCCTTTGGGATCTTCTTCAACAAGTTTACTGAACATGTGAATAAACAATCCTGGGGGGAAGAGCGCAGCGCAGTCCTGGTTGCAATTGGAGTAAGCGTTACCGCACTCCTGAGAAGGGCCTTACCGTGTGACAGCATCTTGTGGGACTTCTTTGCTTACGCATGTTCAGGAATCCCCATGATTTGGGGGCAATATGATCGCTTTGAAAAACGCAAACGAGCTGCGTTGCGACGACATTTAAACCAGAAATAGGTGAGATATGGGAAGCGAACCGGTAAGCTGGCCGCCACATGGCCGTGCTGTTAACGCCAGAAACGATACAGCAGAGGACATGTTGGCGCTTATGAAGGAATTGTCTGACCTGCGAGATAGTGCCGAAGATGGCGAGGTAACACGTCTTGAAGTGATTTTATCTGTCAGCCGGATGCAGGAACGGACATTTGCATCACTTATGCGAATGGTGCAGCAAGGCGCACCGATTCATCCGGAAGCTTTGAGAGCCTTGAGGAAATAAGGAATGCACCTACCTGAGTGTCCCTTACCTGAAGAAACCGGCGCGCCGCTTCCTCCTCCTGGCGGCGCGACTCCTCTCCGTTTTACCCCTTCAGGACTTGGCCCCCCAACAATCCACACACACACCCGGCTCCGGGAAGCCGGTTCGGGTAAGGGGCACTCAGGTGGGTTTATTCCCTCCACCCTCCTGTGCTGGCCGGGTAGGCATGGAGAGCCTACCCGGCTTTAAGGAAGGTCACACATGACGGATTTGGAGAAGCTGCTCAACAACATGTCGCCAGACACCCAGGCGCTCAATAGAAACCTGGTGGGGCACCTGATGGCCCAACGGGTAAGCCGGGGCAAACCGGCCGCCAACAAGTATGGGGCGCAGCGGGTGGAAGTAGACGGCATTGTTTTTGACAGCAAAAAGGAGGCACGACGATATCGACAACTGAAAGTATTGGCCCAGATGGGCCTCATCTCAGACTTAAAGCTTCAGCCAGTTTTTGAGCTGCAGCCCGCCTTCACCGACGCGTCCGGGGTGCGCCACCTGGCTATCACCTACCGCGCAGATTTCCAATACACCGAAGACGGCCGCCAGGTCATCGAAGACGCCAAGGGCGTGGAAACGGAAGTTTTCAAGCTGAAAAAGAAGCTGTTTTTGTACAGGTATGACATCGATTTGAGGATTACATGAACGAGAAGTTGGAGCTAGAAGAACACGAAGAAGAGGATGAAGAACGGACCGAGCAGGTCAACCATTACCGGAACCTGATCCTCGGCAACAATCTCATGACCAAGAGTCATGTGCGTTTATTTGACCACTGGTGGCCGCGCATCGGTGCGCCCCTGGCCTACGAGCTGGCCCGGGTCGCCTACAACAACAAGTGCTACCAACTGCTCAAAGGGAGGCATGCCCTGCAATGAGTATCAAGGCCATGAGCAGAGTGTGGGACTGCTCGCGCCAGGACGGAACCAATCTCAATGCCATGTTGGCGTTGGCAGATTGGTCAGACGAAGACGGTATATGCTGGTACAGCAATGCCCGCCTGGGTCAGCGTGTTCGACGGAACGAACGCAGCGTCACCAGAATCATGGGTGCACTGCGTGAATCTGGTGAACTCTTTGCCCCACCTGAAAGAGGCGCCGGTAAGAAAACGTTGAAATTTGTTTGTATTGGTATGAGTCAGGAGGCGATTCAAGATGTTCTGGAGCGACGTTTTGAGTTAACCCCCATGGAAGCTTTGATTGAGGCAAAACGGATCTTAGGCCGCCAAAAACCCGTCATCAATGACGGGTTAATTCAAGAAAAACCCGACAAAAATGACGGGTTTGTTCAAGAAAAACCCGACAATCATGACGGGTTTCCAGACGTAATAAAACCCGACACAGATGACGGGTTTCCAATCCAAGCACAGCAAAAACCCGACAGCGGTGACGGGTTAATTCAAGGAAAACCCGACAAAAATGACGGGTTTATTGGCAAAAAACCCGACACAGCTATGTCGGGCGATCCATCAGTTATTGTTGTTGTTGTTCCAGAAGAAGAAAAAACAACAACAACAAAGACGGGGGCGTGGGAAAAAACCGGAGCCGCCGTTACGGCGATTCTTTCCTGGCTTGGCTTTGTGGGGGATTGCGGCAAAGAGCCGTTAACGGCCGAAACGGCCCTGGCCTGGGCCTTCTGGCTGCAGCTGCACCGGCCGCGTCTGACGCAGCAGGGCAAAGACCCGCTGGCGATCACCATCGCCGCCTGGCGCAGAGGCCAGACCCAGCCGCCCGCCGACTGCCAGCGTCTGGCTAAAGCCTGGCTGAACATGAACGACCAGGAGCGCCGCCTGACCCTGACGGCCGCTGCCCAACCGCTGCTTGAGCTTCAGGCAGCGATGCCCCAGGAACTCTG
>JAWOGU010000693.1:0-9528 GCA_046496595.1 Chloroflexota bacterium | reverse complement strand
ACGGTGGTGACGTGGGGGCTGGTGCGTTTGCTGCGCACCATGTGCTCGGCGATGCCGCGGCGCATGGCGGTGTGGGGAAGGAGGGATGTAGAGGTGATGGGGTGGGCAACCTGCGGTTGCTGGGGTGAGGGGGTGAGAGGAGACGTTTCCTTTTCTACTTTTGCTTTTTCCGCCGCTTCCTCAACCACATCTGTCTCCCGGTTCTCCAGATACGCCAGGATGTCGCGTTTGGTGATGCGGCCGTCCTCGCCGGTGCCGGGCACTTCATTCAGGTCCACGTCATGCTCGGCGGCGATGCGGCCAACCACCGGGCTGATGCGCCCCGTGTAGCGGCGGCCTGCCGCTTTGGGGCTGCCATTGGCGCCTTTAGGACGCGGGGCGGGCGGCAGCAGTCCTGCCATGACCTCTGGCTCTGCTGTCTCGTCATCCGACGGTGCGGCCTCTGCCTCCTGCCCGCCCGGCAGCGGCTCTCCCGGCTGCCCGATGAAAGCCAGCAACGTACCCACCGGCACGGTAGCCCCGGCTTCCACATAAATTTTCAGGAGCGTACCGGCGGCTTCGGCCGTGGCTTCCGTCGTCACCTTGTCTGTCTCAATCTCCAGGATCGGATCATACTGCGCTACCTTTTCCCCTTCTGCTTTTAACCACCGGGCGACGACCGCTTCAATAATGCCTTCGCCCATTTCCGGCATGATAATTTTTGTGCCCATAATTCCTCTTGCTACCTTTCAATAAAAACACCTATAGACGTGTCATTTCGAGCCGTCTTCGGCGAGAAATCCCCTCAACTTAGCCAGATGGAAGGGATTCTTCGCTCCGAAGACTCCGCTCAGAATGACAATTCAACATGGTGGCAACTTGGGTTATTCATAAAACTCAGGATAACTCCTCGGATCCACTTCGCGCATCAGATCATAAACGATGTCAAAAACGTCTTGCACGTTGGGTTTGGAGAAGTAGTTGCCGTCGGTACCGAAAGCGGGACGGTGTGGTTTGGCGGTGAGGGTGCGCGGTTCCGAGTCAAGCCAGTGATAGCCGCCCTGTTCCTCTATCACCTGCTGCAGCATGTAGGCCGTGGCTCCGCCGGGCACGTCCTCGTCCATGAAGACGATGCGGCTGGTCTTTTGCAGGGATTCGAGCAAACGGCCGTTTACGTCAAACGGCAGCAGCGACTGCACATCCACCACTTCCAACGAAATGTCCACTTCGGCCAGTATGTCGGCGGCGTCCAAAGCCAGACGGCAGCCCGCGCCATAGGTGACCAGCGTCACGTCGCCGCCTTCACGTAAAACCTCCGGCTCGCCCAGCGGCAGGGTGATTTCGCTGAGATTGGCGGGCAGACGCTCTTTGAGCCGGTAGCCGCTGAGCACTTCCACGATCAACCCCGGTTCTTCCGCCTGGAGCAGCGTGTTATAAAAACCGGCGGCCTGCACCATGTTGCGCGGCACCAGCACGTGCATCCCACGCAGCAAATGCACCACCGCCCCCATCGGCGAACCGGAATGCCAGACGCCTTCCAGCCGGTGGCCACGCGTGCGCACAATGACGGGCGCCTTTTGGCCGCCCGCCGTGCGCCAGCCCACCGTCGCCAGGTCGTCGGACATGATTTGCAGAGCATAGAGAATGTAGTCCAGGTACTGGATTTCGGCGATGGGACGCAGGCCGCGCATCGCCAGGCCGATGGCCTGCCCCAGAATCGTCACTTCACGGATGCCGGTGTCGGAGACGCGCAGCGGGCCGTATTTGTCTTGCAGTCCGGCGAACGCCTGGTTGACGCCGCCCAGTTTGCCCACGTCTTCGCCAAAAGCCACCACCCGCGGATCGCGGGCCAGCATGGCGTCGAAAGCATGGTTGAGAATCTGGAAACCGGCGAGTTGGGGAGCGTCTTTGTCATAAACGGGCAGCACGGCGGGCACGCGCCGGGCGGAGAACTCGTTTTCGGCGTACAAATGGGAGCCGACGCGCTGCTGGTTGAGAGCGACCTGGTTTTGCCGCCACTGCACCAACTCCTGCCGGATCGGGCCGGGTTCATGACGGGTGAGGCGCAGGGTGTGGTGAACGGCCGTTAAGATATCCCGGCGGTAGGGCGTCTGTTTGCTCACCAAATCCTGGCGCAGGGCTGCCAGTTCAGCGGCGTGAACCGAGGCGGCTTCCACTGCCTGGATCAGAGCCGCCGCTTCGTCCCGTTCCTTAAAAAAGGGCAGGGTAAAGGATTTCCACGCTTTCACTTTGGCGTTTTCGGCCAGCTTTTGGGCGTTGCGCTCAATCTGGTCCAGTTCGCCGGCGGTAGCGATGCGCTCCTCGATGATCCACTGGCGCACTTTGCGCAGGCAGTCGTATTCCTGCTCAAACGTCAACCGCTCCGGCGATTTGTAACGCTCATGGCTGCCGGAGGTAGAATGGCCCTGCGGCTGCGTCATCTCGGTGACGTGGACGATGGCGGGGACGTGGTCACGGCGGGCGGTTTCCGCCGCTTTTTGGTAGGTCTCGATGAGCGCCGGGTAATCCCAGCCGCGCACGGTGTAGATGTCGTAGCCCTGGCCGCCCGGTTCACGCCGGAAGCCGCTGAGCAGTTCGGACAGGTTTTCTTTAGTGGTCTGGAATTCACTGGGCACGGAAATGCCGTAACCGTCGTCCCAAATGGAGATGATGACGGGCGCTTTGAGCACGCCGATAGCGTTGACCGCTTCCCAAAACATGCCTTCGGCGGTGCTGGCGTTGCCGATGGATCCCCAGGCAATCTCGTCCCCGTGGCGGGAGAATTGGGTGAACTGGTGCAGTTCCTCCAGTTCGCGGTAGAGCCGGGAGGCGTAACCCAGGCCCACCAGGCGCGGCATTTGGGAACCGGTGGGCGAGATGTCGGCGGAGGAATTGTGTTGATCGGTGAGGGAAAGGAAACGGCCGTTTTCGTCCAGGCTTCTCGTGGCAAAATGAGCGTTCATCTGCCGTCCGGCCGAACTGGGTTCCTGGCGCACGTCGGCGTGGGCGTACAACTGGGCAAAATACTGCTGGATCGTGCTGACGCCCAGGGCAAACATCCAGGTCTGGTCACGGTAATACCCGGCGCGGAAATCTCCCTTGCGGAATGCCTTCGCCAAAGCAATCTGGGCGATCTCTTTGCCGTCGCCAAAAATGCCAAACTTGGCCTTGCCGCTCAACACCTCGCGGCGGCCGATCAGGCTGGCCTGCCGGCTCTGCACCGCCAGGCTGTAATCGCGCAAAATCTCGGCCGTGGAAATAAAAACGCGCTGCGAAAATTGAATTTCTGTCTCTTCGGCTCCCCGTTTTTTATCGGCGTCAATCATAGTAAACCTCCAGATGCGTGATGCGTGACTCGTGAGGCGTGATGGAGATCATCACGTAGCACGCTTTACGCTTCACCAAAACTCATGAATTTTGAAAGTCTTCATTTGGTTTCAAAGGATGGCGTTAATAGATGGGCGCAAATCGTTTGTGGGGAAAAGACTCATGCGCTGTGTACCTCCGTTCAGTGGGTTTGTGGGATTCGGTTTGGAATTGCTTGTTTTGTGGGAAGGGGTGTCAATTCCAACTAGATTGTATGGATTATCGCTTACGAGGCAAGGGAGATTATATTCTCAATAATCCCAAAAATCCGATGGTGTATCAATACAAGGGCTTTCATTTGGATTGGTAAACTTTTCGTAGAACGTTTGCGGCGTTAAATCCGTTTTTTCTTCCAGAGGAAAATAAAATTCATCGGGAGTGTTGACGACTTCGTCAATGGTTTTAGGCAAGCCAGGTTCCCACAACCAAATCCGAGGGCTAACAGGGAATAAGTCCGGCCTTTCCGTTTCTACAATTCCTGGTTCAAAACAGACAGTAACCATATCTTCAATTCTGGAAGCATCAACATAGTAGCGAAAACTGATGCCTTGATTTTGGTATATGATTATCAATTGAAATGGTAAAACATCTCCAGGCAAAATATCCCCAAATGTTTTCATCCATACTTCATCTGGAGCGCCATATAAAGTCATCATTGTTTTAGGATCATATCCAGGAATATTCATCGAATCTACATAAATTCCATCAATAATTTGAGATTCATTCCACCCATAGAAAACGTGAAAATAAGGGTAATACAAATCAACAAGTTCAGGTATAGGCATTTTTACTTCTGCGCCTTTAGAACGCTCACTGATGTTTATCGCAACCGATCTCAAAAATGGTTCAATATCATGCCAGTTTGTTTGCCCTAAAGTTGCTCCCCACCAACAAGGCAATAAACAATCTGGATTCTGATTGTCTTGTAATAAAGACAGAACTTTGGCGACTGCTTCATCTGGTGGCAAAGTAGGTAATGCTATTGGTGTATCTGTCGCCGTAGGTGTCGATGTTGGCACTTGCGTTGGGGGAATAGGCGTTGATGTTGGCGAAATAGCCGTTTCTTCTGGTGGTCGTGTTGGGCTTGGTGTCCGTGTCGCTGTTTCAGTTGGCACAGATGTTGGGGAGGGAACGGTTGGTGTGGGGGGCAAAACGGCCGTTTCCCCATCACCAAAACCCGCACAAGCGGAAAGAAAAACGACAGTCAGTAGAAGAATCCATTTGATGACAGAAAAATTGCTAAATGTCATTGTTTGCTCCCGACTTGCCTTTACTGGATTGTGTTTGATGGGAGAACGGCCGTTACTCCCAACACCATCATTTTATCACCATTTTTGCGGCAGAACCTACGCGCCTTGTTACCTATTTGCTGTTAAAACGGCCGTTACCCCGCCAAGATATGCTATACTGCCACAAAACTTCACAGTTTTTGGAGATGATATGGAAATTCCAATGACAGCAATAGAAATGACAGGTACAGTCGATGAAGATAGTCAACTCATCCTTGATGGGACACTTCCTTTTGCTGGGCCAAAACGTGTGAGAGTTATCGTCTTATCAACGCTTGACGATGAAATAGATGAACTTAACTGGTTACAAGCCGCGTCCCGTAATCCCGCTTTTGCGTTCCTTGCTAATCCAGAAGAAGATATTTACACATTAACAGATGGACGGCCGTTCATAGATGAAATATAAAGTCGTCCTCATCCGCCGGGAATTGGGACAGTTGTCTGAACTACAGCAAACAAACGTGCAAAGCAAGCTAAAAATCTTATTCGGCATGGAGTAAAACGGCCGTTTCCCCTACTCCCCATCCCCACCCATACTTGCCAAAACAATTCTGATTGTTTCACATAGCTGCGGTAAATCTTCTTGAACCGTTCGCCAAAGCACAGCCTCATCCACCCCCACATAGTCGTGGATAAGCACATTACGCATACCAATCATTTCTGACCAGGGTAATTGTGGATATTTAGACTGGAATTCTAATGGAACCTTACGCGACGCTTCCCCAATAATCTCAAAGGCACGTGTTACCGCATACACCTTTTCTATATCATCCTGAAAATCTTCGTACTCCAAACCCTCAACAAAATTCTGCGCATTTTCAGCCGCAGTCAATATATCCTGTAGGAAATCCTCAAAATCCCGCTTCATACGGGTACAACCTCAGCTAAAACCTGCGCCCCAATCTTCGGTTTGAGTGCACTTTTCATCACCAAATCAACGGAGATTCCTAACAAGTCACTCAATTCATTTTTCAGCCGCACAAATTGAAAAAGAGTTGGCGGTGTTGAAAAGTCCACAAGAATATCAAGGTCGCTTTCTGGCGTCGCTTCATTCCGCACGTATGACCCAAATATGCCCAGGTAACTGACGCTGTACCGTTCACTAATATCTGGTAAACAGCTGTTAAGCTGTTGACGAATCGTAGTCAGGTCTTTCTCTTCTGCAATCATGCGATTATTGTAGCATATCCATTGAATTTTGGTTTTGGCAACCGACTATAGGGGGAAACGGCCGTTTCCTGCCCAAAACCTTGGGGCATCTGCCCAAAGCCTTGGGGAACCTGCCCGGAACCTTGGGGAACCTGCCCAAAACCTTGGGGACCCTGCCCGAAGCCTTGGGGCATCTACCCGAAGCCTTGGGGAATCTGCCCGAAGCTTTAGGGAACCTGCCCAAAACCTTGGGGCATCTGCCCTAAACCTTGGGGAACCTGCCCCGAGCAGTAGTAGCCGCGGTATCCTTACCGCGTTTACACCAGCGCGGTAAGGATACCGCGGCTACTTCTCGATCGGCGTTACCGAAAAATCATCAAACTGCACCTGCACGCCGCCCAGGCCCAGCGTTTCCACCAGCAAGCCGATGTCGCCGCTGGCAAAAGTATTGTCGGTCACGCGCCCCACTTCCTGCCCGTTCACCGAAAAAATGAGATTCGCGCCTTCGGCCGCCGCGCGCAGTTGATTGGTCTGGTTCAAGCCCTGGCGCACGGCCGGCGACTCAAACCACCATTCGCCTACCAGAGGTTCCACTTCCGTGCCGCCGCTGTGATAACGGCCGATCCACACATAGCCATCGCCGCTGATTTTGAAGAGATAGAAATCATCCCGATCGTTGTCCAGCCGAAAAACCATGCCAAAGCCATTGTTGAGCGGTCCGGCAATCTGCGTGGCCGACACTTCATAGACGCCATCGGTGAACGACTCACCGCCGGTGGTCCAGATGGTAACGTCGTCGGCTTTCACGAACATATCGTACACGCCTTCGACTACCTGCCCGACGGCGTCGGCGTCGCTGCCGATGCGCCAGGAACCCGGCTCGTCAAAGGTTTCGCTGTATGGTTTGGCGCCGCCGCATCCCGCCAGCAGCAAGCCGACCAGGAGAATGAGGACCGCGATGGTTTGTGGGTTTCGTCGAATTTTCATGCCCAAGGCTCCTTCCAATCAGGGAAGTTTATGAGTTTATTATTTTTTCAGGATTTCATGGAACTAAACGGGTGGCGAGTAGCAAGTGGCGGGTATGACTTTTCGACCCGTCACTCGCCACCTGCCACTCGCTGCTCAATCCCATAAGAACCAGTTTGATGACGCCCCAAGTGTATAAGAAGACAGGTGATTTGCCAGTGAATAGAACGGCTATTAAATTGTCTCTCAGAAGATGCTCTCTCATCGAGGTAATTTCAGGTAGAATAGGGAGTCAGGTAATAGACTAAAAAAGTGAGAGAAATTATGAATGAAGAACTAGAACAAGAAACGGCCGTTTCCCCCCACGCCGTCCACACAGCAGCAAACAGCGATATGGTAGAACCGGACAACGCTCTGCCCGCAGTGAGCATGGCCGATCTGCCCGACTCCTGGAAAGACGCCGCCGCCCGCGCCGGCTGGACCACCCTCATGCCCGTACAGGCCAAAACCATGCCCTACATTATGGCCGGCCGTGACCTGATGGTGCAGGCCCGCACCGGCAGCGGCAAAACCGGCGCCTTTGTCATGCCCATTTTAGAGCGCATCAATCCGCTGCGTCCCGTCTGCCAGGCGCTCATACTCGTGCCCACCCGGGAATTGGCCCTGCAAGTGACCAAAGAAGCCGAAATGCTGTCCGGCGGTTCCGGCCCTAAAGTTGTGCCGGTTTATGGCGGCACCAGCTACAAAAAACAGCTCGCCGGCTTCCGCGAAGGCGCTCACCTGGTCGTAGGCACGCCAGGGCGTATTTTGGACCATTTAGCCAGAGGCACCTTAAAACTGGATGATCTGCAAATCCTGGTGTTCGACGAGGCCGACCGCCTGCTTTCCATGGGCTTCTACCCCGACATGCGTGAGATTCAGCGGTATCTGCCCAACCGGGAGATGGACGCCTTCATGTTTTCGGCCACCTTCCCCGCCACGGTGCAAAGTCTGGCCCGCCAATTTCTGCAGAACCCCGATTTTCTCAGCCTGAGCCGGGACAGCATCACCGTCGCCGATACGGAACACATTTTTTACAATATCCCGGCTCTGGAAAAAGACCGCGCCCTGGTGCGCGTGATTGAGCTGGAGAACCCTACTTCCGCCTTCATCTTCTGCAATACCAAGGTGCGCGTGGAATATGTGACGACCATTCTGAAGCGCTTTGGCTACGATGCCGATATGCTGACGTCTGACCTGGATCAGAATGCGCGGGAACGGATTATGGATCGGGTGCGGGCGCAGCAGCTTCGGTTCCTGGTCACCACGGACGTCGCCTCCCGCGGCATCGACATTCCCGCCCTGTCCCATGTCATCCAATACGAAGTGCCAGATGACCAGGAAGGGTACGTCCACCGCGCCGGGCGCACGGGACGCGCTGGCGCAACCGGCGTCGCCATCACCTTTACCGGTGATTTTAGCGAAGTGGTGCGCCTTAAGCGGATTCGGGAACGGTACAACATCGACATGGAAGAACGGCCGTTACCCACCGACGCCGATGTCACCGAAGTCATCAACCAGCGCCTGATCGCCCTGCTGGAGAGCAAACGGCGCAAACGCAGCAGTCTGGAAATGGAAAGAATGCAGCGCTTTCTGCCCCTGGCGAAAGACATGGTAGAAGATGAAGATTCTCTATCCATCATCGCCATGCTCCTGGACGACATCTACCAGCAATCTTTGCACGCCCCGCCGCCCCAGCCGGAAGCGGAAACCAGCAGGCCGCAGCCGCAGCCTAAACATCGCAGCCGCAGCCGCCGTCGTTGACAATTCCCAAGATGGGTCCAATCTCAGAGATTGGACCCATCTAAACGCAGACCAGGTCTCATTGACAAACCGGCCCACAACCGACAAAATTACAACCCTAACTCAAACCCACCAAGGAGATTATGATGAGCAAACAGTGGAATAATCCACCCGAGATGCAGATTGACCCCAAAAAATCCTACACCGCCACCATGACCACCAACAAAGGCGACATGGTGATCGAACTGTATCCGCAGTTCGCGCCTGTCACCGTCAACAACTTTGTGTTCTTGATCCGCGAAGGTTACTATGATGGCGTTTCATTTCACCGCGTGATCAGCAATTTCATGATCCAGGGCGGCGATCCCACCGGTACCGGCCGGGGCGGCCCCGGCTACCGCTTCCAGGACGAATTCAAAGGCAACCCGCTGCGCCACGATGGTCCCGGCGTGCTGTCCATGGCAAATGCCGGTCCCGGCACCAATGGCAGCCAGTTCTTCATCACCCATTCCGCCCAACCGCACCTGGACAACCGCCACACCGTCTTTGGCAAAGTGACCAGCGGTATAGACGTGGTGAACAGCATCAGACAAGGAGATTCGATAACGGCCGTTACCGTCACCGAAGCCTGATCTCATCCACTTGCATCCCAAGCAAAAAAGGCGTGTCTCCGTTTAGCAGACACGCCTTTTTGCTTTTAGAAGATTGAAGATTAAAGATCGATGCCCATCGACTTTAATCTTTAATCGTATCTATACAGGTGTAGCCTGAGCGTTCGACTGAGCTCACGCCGAAGTCTTGTCGAAGGCGGAACCGGGCTTCGACAAGCTCAGCCCTCGTCTGGCTGTATAGTTACCTTTAATCTTTGTTTTAATGCGTGCGGAAGACATACCCCCGCCCGCGCTGAGAGACGATGTAGGTCGGCGCCGCCGTATCTCCGATTTTTTGGCGCAGCCGGTGTACATGGACATGCAGCCGATCCTCAAAGACATCCTCC
>JAWOGU010000732.1:0-6307 GCA_046496595.1 Chloroflexota bacterium | reverse complement strand
CAGGGGCGAATCGGGCAGCAGATTGTGGAATGTGTGCAGGCGGAGGGCGGCGTGTTGACGCTGACAGACCTGGCGCGTTATCAGGCGGAATGGGTGGAGCCGCTGCGGGTGGATTATAAAAACGGCTTCTCTTTTTATGAAATTCCACCTAATGGACAGGGCTTGACGGCGCTCGTTGCCTTAAATTTGGCGAAACAGCTTGATATGGCTGCCCTGGAGTATGGCTCGGCGGATTATTACCATGTACTGATGGAAATTATCAAACTGGCGTTTGCCGACGCCCATGCTTACATCGGCGATCCGCGGCAAACGGAGATACCCGTCAGCGGATTGTTGAGCGACAATTATGCGGCGGAACGGTTCGCGCAGATTGACCCACGGCAGGCGCAAGCGCCCCAGGCAGGCAATCCGGCAGCGCACGGCGACACGGTTTATCTGACGGTGGCGGACAGTGAGGGCAATATGGTGAGCTGGATTCAAAGCCTCTACATGGGCTTCGGCAGCGGTCTGACGGCGGGCGCGACGGGCGTGCAGCTGCAAAATCGCGGGGCCAATTTCACGCTGGAAACCGGTCATCCAAACGAGGTGGGGCCGGGCAAACGGCCGTTTCACACCATTATTCCCGGTTTTATCAGCAGGGACGGGCAGCCGTGGAGCAGTTTTGGGGTGATGGGCGGTTTTATGCAGCCGCAAGGTCATTTACAGGTGGGCTTGAATCTGGTGGAATGGGGCATGGATCCGCAGTCGGCGTTGGATGCGCCGCGTTTTAACTGGCTGGAGGGGCTGGAGTTTGGCCTGGAAACGGCCGTTTCCCCTGCTGTGCGCGCTGAACTCCAGAAACGGGGCCACCAGCTTCGTCCCGTTGACCAGCCGCTGCATTATGGCGGCGGGCAGGTGATTGTGCGTGATCCGGAAACGGGCGTGTTGATTGGCGGCAGTGAGCCGAGAAATGACGGGGCGGCGGTGGGGTGGTAACCCTAAAATATTCATGTTTTTAAGCTGAGAAACGGCCGTTATCTGGTATGATTAGGCTGAGAATGCCAGTATTCAAAATAAGCACATACTTGTCTTACGCTTCTCCACATTACAGGGCGGGAGCAAAACCAGTAATAAAACCGATCAACAGTATATTTTGAAAATAAATTATGCTTTGCTTGTGTGAAACATGTGGGCCGTGAATCAGCTCCAGCCCATATATCTCAATCGTGACTATACAGGTGTAGCCTGAGCTTGTCGAAGGCGAAACCGGGCTTCGACAGGCTCAGCCCTCGTCTGGCTGTATAGTTGCTCTCAATCAAAATAAATATTCGCTCGCCAAACAAACAGCCGGTCACGTCGTCACACACTTCGTTTTTTGCAAAACACCTCGCGGATCAAACCGAAGATCCGTGCATTGAAGCTGTTTGGCGTTCCCAGGAGTTTGCGATGGGAACCAAAATTGTAGGAGGCTTTCACGAAAAATCTGTTTATTCCAAATCAAATGATGACAACAACAAATGGGTTTTGCACTGCATCAACAATTGTGATTACAGTTCGCTTATTCATTGGCTCGAAGGAATAAAAATATACGATTGGGATCAAGAAGTGGAACTGGCGCTTGAAGCCGCCTTACAGTTGTGCGCTGCGTGCCGCAGTTATCAACACGAATTGGACGCGGCCAGGGACCATTACCAGCGGACGGTGGAGCAGGAGAAAATCTTAAGCAGTATTTTGATCGAATTGATGACAGCTTTACTGTCGTCTGGCTCGATTTTACCAAAGCGGACGGAAGCAGCAGCCGGTGAGGAAAGGGAACGGCCGTTGCTCCCTACGCGCCACACGTCCTCCACTGTTCATCCAATTTGGCAGCGGCTGCAAACGCTGCTGGGGCGAACCGCCGAGCCTTTATCGGGTGTAAAGAGCGAGGCAGTAATTCCTGCTGAAGAACCAAAAATAACGGAAGACATCCCTGACGAAACGGGGCAACCTGCAGAAACGAAACCGGCTGAAGCAAAACGGCCGTTGCTCGAAATCTACTGTTTTAGCGGTTTCCAAATTTACATCAACGGCCGATCTGTGGATATGTGGACAGGTAACAAAGGGAAATTGATTCTCAAATACATGCTGCTAAACCCAACCCCCATTCCCCGAGAAGTACTCATGGAAACCTTTTGGCCTGGTGAAGACCCGGAAACTACGCGAAAAAACCTGTATCAAGCCATCTACGTCCTGCGCCAATCCTTGCAAACCGCCGACAATCGTCATAAATACATCATTACCCACAATGGATCCTATCTACTAGACCCCAATATAGAAATCTGGATCGACAGCCACGCCTTTCAAACGCACCTAAAAAAAGGCCAGGCTTTTGTTGACAGTGGTCAATTTGAATGCGCCATCAGGGAGTACGAAGCGGCAATTGCGCTTTATCAGGGGGAATTCTTGCCCGAAGATTTGTACGAAGACTGGCTGCTTTTATATCGGGAAGATTTGAAAAACAAATATTTGGACACGATTAATTGGCTCTGCCACCACTATTTCCATCAAGAACAGTACACATTTTGCATCAATTATGCTCGGAAAATCATTTCCCAGGATCACTGCCGGGAAGACGCCCACCGGTTGTTGATGCGAGCTTACCACAAGTTAGGGCAAAGACATTTGGCTCTCAAACAATATCATCAATGCGTACAATTCCTGGCAGAAGAACTGGCAGTTGTACCTATGCCAGCCACTCAAGCCCTCTATGACAAAATCTCTTAAGAAATTGACCACAAAAAATCGCATGGAGATTTTTGAGTTTTTACTGAGATCAATTTGATCTCGTTATGTATCAGGCATTTTCATGAAAAGAAATCACAAAAAAATCTCTCAGAGTTTGTCTCCTTTTATGTGTGGAATTTGAATTCAACCGTTTATCCTGCCCTTATTCAGAAGAATTTCAATTATAAGATGGTTCACAGGAATCAGGTGAGCCACCTACCAAATATAGGGAGGCATAAAATGTTTGAAGATATCTTTACAAATGTGAAGGGAAAGGTGAGGGTTCCTCAAGTCCGTGATCTAGGTGGTGTGTATCCACCTCATCGAATCATTCAGACCGATGATGCGTGGGAAATTTTATCGCGTTGGGAAATTGACGACGTTGGCGCATCTTACCTCGGGGGGACCTGGACTGTCCGTATTTTTGCAGAAGCGATGGGGCCGGGAGCTGACAAAGAATTGGCCAAAGCAGAAGTGGATCTGTCGGCAGTTGCTGCCTTACCGCTGCCCCGTCAGTATGAATACCTCTTTGAGATTCCCGCTTTCGACGTAAATCCTGCAAAGGGGTTAGAGCCTGGTGTTTACAAACTCGTGACGGTGGTCAATTATGCCAATGGCGGCTTTCCTTTAGAAATGGCCGGCTTCCGCGAGGGTCCGATCATCCAAATTTACGAAGAAGGCAACTAAACCCCATCAGACAACTGCTAAAGCAGGTGTTCAATCAAAGTAATTCGGTTTTTGAAAATGCCTGGTTCGCCTGAAATGCCTGCCAGGCATTTTTACTGAACAGAGAAGGAGGTTTTTGTTATGAAACCCATGGAAACGGCCGTTTCCCCAGATAATCTCCAAAGCATTTCCGGTATTGGCACGGCTGCCGAACAGGCTCTGCACGCCCATAACATCTATTTCTTCTCCGAAATCGCTGCCAAATCACCGGAAGAGTTATACGAACTCGCGAAAAGCGTAAAAGGAATTACCGCCAAAAGGATTGGGCATGAAGATTGGCCAGGACAAGCCAGAAAATTACTCAAGCCCCAGGGTGCCGAAGAAGGCACTGTGCCCCCAAACGGTCAACATTACGCAACCTACCAGATTAAACTGCTGCTAGAAGCAGACAATCAAGTGAGGTATACAAACGCCACCTACTTGCAAAAACAAGAGGGGGAAACCTGGGCCGGCTGGGATGCGCAAAAAATGATCGCGTTTATTGAAAAATCCGCGCAGCTTGCGCCCACAGCCTTGGAATCAGGTCAAGAAGCCGAAGACAAACTGGTCTCGCCCTCAGAGACTATTTTGACAGTATCATTGGAAGAAACCGCGCCTGTTTTTCATCAACTTGACGTTTACCGCTCTGAATCAGCCCTGCCGCGCCATTTGATTCAGCAGCAAGATGAATTCAATATTCAATTTGAGGCGGAAATTCCAGGTTTGCAAGCGCAGAAAATAACAGGTGAGCTGAATGTTTATGCCCGGGATCTAAGCAGCGAAAAGCGCGCGGAAATTGGCAGAATTTCTGAAGAAGTTGTCGATGGTTTGTGGCGTTCAAAGCTGCATGGGAAAAGTTTGGCTGCTGGTACTTATCGTTTAGAAGCGGAACTGAATCTTAAAACGGCTCAATTCACCAAACAAATCGAGAAACCGCTGCAAGGGGGCATTTTGATTGTGATCTAAAGTTCGCACAGATAAATAGGCTGTTAGTCGCCAAAATCTATATCGCTCAGAAAATCATTTAAAGCATCACGCAGTTCGTCTGACATATCATCAGTATCCTCATCAGGTACACTGTTTTGCATATGTAAGCCGTTCTTGCTGCCGACATGAATGGCTTGTTCATCTCCGGAATCCAGCACGACTTTCTTATAGGGGGTCCACTGCATCACAAATCTTCTTTCACAATCCAGGCAGTGCCATTCCTCAGCCCCTGTCGGAAAAGTCTTTGTTAATTCCATCTGATGATCTTGATGTTCCATAAAATATTAACCTCTATCAATAATTTCTGTTTATCATAAAACGGCCGTTTCCCCCTGCCTACCCCCGTTTAGTCCCAATTGAAGTAACAACTATAGTCAATTTGTCATGCGGTCTGGGCAAATCTCAGCGCATTCTCAGAAATTGTTGACAACAGGTGTCAATAATTGGGCGGTATCCTTCATCTCCTACACCCCATCAGGTTCCCACCTGAAATCAGAAAGGAAATTGATAACCATGACTATGCAGCGCCTATCTTCTGCCCGGTTTCACAAAGCCAAAGCCTTCATTCATACCCATGCCCGGCCGCTGGACATCAAATTGTACGAGTATCATTTTGAAGGAGGTTCAGCGGACGCGGTTTTGGACGCATTGGCTGCGTTTCAAAATGCCGACGGCGGTTTTGGCCACGGCCTGGAACCGGATTTCCGGCTGGCGGCTTCTTCCCCTATGGCGACGACGGTGGGTTTGCAGTATGCAACGGCCGTTTCCGCTCCCTCCACCCATCCCCTCGTGCAAAACGCCATCCGCTATCTCATCAACACCTATGAGACCCAAAACGCCTATTGGCCCGCCGCTTTCGAGAATGTCAACGACGCGCCTCACGCTTTTTGGTGGCATGTAGAAGCCCTGACGCCGCCGGTCGAGGCTGCCTGGCCCAATCCCAGCGCCGAAATCACCGGTTATCTGCATCAACACGCCACCCTGGTACCACCGGATTTTCTAAAAACAGTCACGGCGCGCGCTCAACAGAATCTGACCAGTTCTGAGATCATCTCCGGCGATACGCCGCAGAAATACAATGTGCTGTGCTGGCAGCGCGCTTTGCCCCATTTGCCTGAGGGAATGAAAACGGCCGTTACCGCCGCCATCACCCGCACCTACCAAACCTATGACGCCATTCAGCCAGACACTTTTGGCGAACTCAGTGTGCTGGCCTTCGCCCCTAATCCCCTGTCGCTGCTGGCCCAAATCATGCCGAAAACCGTCGCCCAATGCCTGGAAGATGAGTTGAACAAGCAGGCGGAAGATGGGGGCTGGTGGCCGAGCTGGCATTGGGGTCAATACGAAGAGGTGTGGCCGGTTGCCAAACAAGAGTGGGCCGGTAAAATCACAGTCGAAAATTTGCAGGCATTCCAGGCGTTTGGCCGGATTGCGGCCGATTAGCCTGCCGCTCAATAGAAGTATTGAAGATTGAACCCCTCTTCAATCTTCAATCTTTATCCCAGGCCTAATCCTGCCGATTGCGGTAAAGCTGCGGGTCAATCTGCCCCGCCATCGCCGTCACGTTCAACTGCCCGCCCAAAAACACGTTGATTTTTTGCGCCGCCGTCAGCGGATCCGCCATCACATCGCTGTAATGAACGTATAGAACCAGCACGTTTTCCTGTTCGGCCAGCCACTTCTCGGTGGCGGCGAGATGTTTCTCGAACAGAGCCGCCATGTTGGCGTCGTCCATCTTGGCGCTGTCTTCGCCGCGATGGACCAGCATTTTGCGCTGCGAGGCCAAAATCTCAGCCATGCTGCGCCGCACGAAGATAACCTTGTATTCATACTCCGGCGGCAGGTACTTGAGCAGCGCCGAAATCACCTTGAC
>JAWOGU010000720.1:0-4822 GCA_046496595.1 Chloroflexota bacterium | reverse complement strand
CCCAGCGCCCGGCTGCGCATGGTTTTGTTGGGATGAAAGCCGAAGGGACCAACCATAGCGATTCGCATGGCGGGATATGTATCATGAATTGGGCAAAGGGGCAAAGGGGCAGAGGGGCAAAGTGATGCGTGAAGCGTGATGCGTGAAAAGAAGTTCTCACGCATCACGCTTCACGCTTCACCTTTTGTTATTCGTCCAGGTGGTCGCAGTAAAAAGCAATAGCCTGGCTGATGAACTGGGGCATATCCGGGTGTATTTTTTCGTAAAAGGCGGCAAAGGCCGGATCATTGGCATAACCCCAACCCAGGCCGCGCAGGCGTTCCACGGATGGTTCGTAGAAATGGCGCATGTGTTGATGCCAGCGGACCATAATCTGCTGCACTTCAGGGCTTTCTGCTCCCTTATCCATCGCTGCCAGCAAATCAAGATAAACCGCTTCGCCCTCGGCCATAATCTGCTTCTTTTGCCCGGCAGAATAATTTTGCCAGCGCTGTGACGTGGCTTTCACTTCGTCCGCATCCCATCGTTCTGCGGCCTCTATTTCGTATGCTTTTTGTGTTTCTTCGTCGAAACCGGTAAATAATTCTTGTGTGCTCATTTCAAACTTTCCTTCTAAGTGATCGATTGTTTTGTCAATGGTTTGGATGAGGTTTTCCAGCCGTTTGGTTCGCTGAAGCAGCGCCAGCCTGTGGGCCTGGAGTGCTTGCAAGACGTCGAAATCAGGAGCGGAAACGGCCGTTTCGATTTCCTGTAAGCTCAGCCCTAATTCCCGGTAGAACAAGATTTGCTGCAAGCGCAGTACCGCCGCGTCATCATAATAACGGTAGCCATTTTCACCCTTCTGCCAAGGCTGCAACAGGCCAATCTCGTCATAATAATGCAGCGTGCGGCGGCTGACGCCAGCCATCTCAGCCAGTTGTTTTACGGTGTACACCATCACAAAACCTCACGTAACAAAGATGATACTCTATCACGTAACGTGAAAGTCAAGGGCAATTTCCAACCTGCTTATACGGATTCTATGGGATTTAAGGGGACTGAACGGGGCTGGGGTTTTCGGTAAACAGTGAACAGTAAACAGTTTACAGTGGACTGTTTACTGTCTTCTAACCGGTGATCACCACACCCTTTTTGAGCATATCGGTAGACAGCTCCGGCACACGGGGATGATTGGCGTAATAACCACGGTACTTAGGCGGCAGCATGGCGGCAATGCGGCACATCATTTCGTCTGTTTGTTCTGTCAGGAACTTCTCGCGCTCTTTGCCGCGCGGCATGGGTGGCAGAGTGTAGGGTTTGCCAATACGCACATGCACGATGAGCTTGCGGAAGTGGAGCAGCCGCCGCACCACCGCCCGATCTTCCGTGCCCCAAACGGCAATGGGAATAACGGCCGCATTTGTTTTGACGGCTAAATAGGCGGCGCCCTCTTTGGCTTGCAGCAAAGATTCCGTTTTGCTGCGGGTGCCTTCCGGGGCAATGCCCAGAATCTGCCCCTCTTTCATGCGTTTGATGACGATTTTAAGCGTCTGAAAATCCGCCTCATAGCGGTTCAGCCAGAGGGCGTCCAGTTCGCCCATGACCCAGCGCCAAAACCAGTATTTTTGATACTTTTCGGCGACCATGATCACAAAATCTTCGCGGTCGGACAGGATGACGGCCAACAAAGCGTCCAATCTTCCCAGGTGATTGGAGGCGACAATCGCCGTGCCTGATTCGGGAATGTTTTCCAATCCTACAATGTCGATATACGCGATTGCCCGCAGAAGTGGTCGCACTACGGCACGAGCGAGTCGGAGGAATTCCATATTCAATCCTATACCATGGTTTCAGATTTTCGGAGCTAAACCCTTACAAACACCCCCAAATTATACAAACGGGACGTAGTGACAAGGCGCTGCCTCATTAAATTATAGCCGTTCGCTGCGGCTGATGCCATTTGGGTAAAAAGAGGCAGAGTGACAAAGCGGCAGGGGGGCAGGGTAGTTTGCAACCTTGCCACTTTGTAACCTTGCCACTCGTTGCAGGCCCATTTTATGCTGCCCCAAGTCCTGATTTTCTGTGTATACTGTTGGCATGAGGGATTGAGGCAGCGCACAGCAAGAAGGAGAACAGACTATGTTTAACCGATTGTTTAAGCAGCAGGGACAGGAAACAGAAGGGGAAAACGGCCGTTCCCACCTCATCGAACTCCACAACGTCAGCAAATATTTCCACGTCGGGTCCGGTGATTTTGTAGCGCTGGACGGCGTCGATTTGTTCGTCGACGCCGGGGAATACGTGGCCGTCATGGGCAAATCCGGCAGCGGCAAATCCACCCTGGTCAATATGATCAGCGGCATCGACCGCCCCTCCTCCGGCGACATTTACGTCGCCGGAACCCATCTCAACCACCTGTCCGAAGGCGACATGGCGGTGTGGCGCGGGCAGCACGTGGGTCTCATTTTTCAATTTTTTCAACTGCTGCCCATGCTCTCCGTCATTGAGAACATTTTGGTGGCGATGGATTTTTGCCATAAGTTTGCGCGCGCGGAGCGAGAGGAGCGGGCCTGGGCGCTGCTGGAGCAGGTGGGAGTGAGCGATCACGCGCACAGCCTGCCGCTGACGCTGGCGGGCGGCGAACAGCAGCGGGTGGCTATCGCCCGGGCGCTGGCGACGGATCCGCCGCTGCTGCTGGCCGATGAACCCACCGGCAACCTGGATTCCGGCGCGGCCGAGGGCGTGATTGCCTTGTTTGAAAGTCTGGCAGCGCAGGGCAAAACGATTCTGATGGTGACTCACGATGACGAGTTAGCCGGCCGCGCTCAACGCATCATCACGCTGTCGGACGGCAAGATTGTGAACGACGTGCGCCAGGAAAGCCCGGTTTTGCAAGGTGCGATGGGGTGAGAAACGGCCGTTATCGTAACTGTACAGGTATCTGCCAAACTCTATGTGTAGCGGCGGCTGAGCCTTTCGGCAAGCTCAAGGGCCTCCTGTCGAAGCCAAAGCGGTTCGAGCTACCCGCCTTCGCCTTCGCCTTCGACAAGACTTCGGCGTGAGCTCAGTCGAACGCTCAGGCTACGGCTGCGGCTACGTGTATAGTTACTCCAAATTTAGTTTTCACAGATTTTTCTGGTGCCACTCTGTGAAAAATCCATCTATTCCTTTTCGGTTCTTTGGGATCTCAGGGGGTGAATGGCATATTTTGTAGGGGCGCAGCGCGCTGCGCCCCTACAAACGGTGTCAGCCCCTTGAATTCCGAAAGACCCTCCTTTTCTCTACTCTTTATTTGCAAATGTATCATCCAAGACGCCGCGTACAAGTACGTTGGTTAATCCGGGTTGGATAAGCTCATAATAAACTCTGCCCATCACAATGGGGGAGTAAACCATTCCTTGTTCTAACCAGTGTATGATGAGACCAAGTGAGGCGGCGGCCAGATAATTCGTAGTTAATTCGAGAACGGCCGTTTCCAGGCCATCACGTCTGTTCTTCTGCAAAAAAAGCTCAAATACCTGCAAAATGTATTGCTGGAACCGCTGGCGTAACAGGGCAATCGCACCTGCATCTAAAATGAGTCGAATTAAGTCAACCTGTTCCCCCATCTGCTCAAAAATTTTGATACCGACAGGTTCTTCGATGGCAATACCTTCCAGGTAGCCGCCGATTTCCTCATAAAACTGGTCAAACATATCATCAAGGCAGCTCAACAATAGTTCATCTTTTGCTGCGTAGTGCAAATAGAACGTAGGGCGAGAGATTTCGGCGCGTTCTGTGATATCGGTGACGGTGATTGCCTGGTAAGGCTTTTCTTCAATGAGTGCCAACAATGCCGCTTGTAACCATCGGCGGGAGCGAATGGCTCGGGGATCTTGACTTTGTTTTGACGACATTTTGCTCCTTTTGTCGTGTAATTGACAGTGCAGAATTTTCCTTATTGAAATGAGGACTCTCCTCAATGTATTTTACACATGTCTAAGAAATGAAATCAATAAGGAGGATTTTTATGGTGAACACAATTCAAGCAGTTCCCCAGGTTACAGCGCCCTGGAACTTAAATGGAGACGGGTATATTTTGCTTTTTCACTTTTCTCGGGAGTTTATTCATCAGCAAGGATTTTTGGCTTCTGCGTCTGCGGCTATGTTTGAGGGCGCTTTAGGCACGGTGATGATTGTTGATTACCAGCAGTCTGACGCAGGGCCTTACCAGGAATTATTGTTTATTCCGGGCAAGTTGTGCCTGCATCAACGGCGTGCGTATACCATTAGCAAGATTTATGTGTCTACGGAGAGTAGTGTGGTTAACGGCCGTTCTAATTGGGGTATTCCTAAAGAATTGGCGCAATTTGACATCACACGCGAGGGTGAGTGTGATCACATTGAGGTCAGTCAAGGAAACAAGACGTTCGCTGCGTTTTCACTGCAAGCCAGCCGCCCAACGATTCCGGTGACAACGGCCGTTGTTCCCACCGCATTCCGCACCATTGTTCAGCCCTATCAAGGGCAGGCATTCTTCACGACGCCCAGGGGACGTGGCACTATACAAGCTGCCAAACTGCGGTCTGCTGCCATCGACCCGGCTTATTTTCCAGATGTAACACAAGCGCGGCTGTTAACGGCCGTTAAAGTGAGCAATTTTAGCCTGATATTTCCGATGACAGAGATACGGTCAAAATTGAATGGCAAGATATGGCCAGTGAACCGCAAACCATGATTCAATACTACCAAACAAAATTAAAAGATACCGGCTTTACAACTGAATCAGAAACCACAGGGCACAATTATAAACAATTCCTTTTTATACGCGAAGACAAATTAAGCGTTAATCTTTATGTTGAAT
>JAWOGU010000714.1:0-3301 GCA_046496595.1 Chloroflexota bacterium | reverse complement strand
GAAACAGCAGCAACATAACCGGCGTCTACGCCGGTTATGTTGCTGCTGTTTCTAACTTGCGACCATTTGCTAAAACTGGATTTCAGGTAGATCTGCACGCCCAGAGAAAGCAGCATGGTGGGGATAAATACAAGCCAAAAGTAGATGGGGTCGAAAAAAAACATAATTTACCTCTTTACTCCTGTCCGTTTGTAACTACTAAGGCTCTCGAGGGCTGAGCTTGTCGAAGCCCATGTTGCCTTCGACAAGCTCAGGCAACGGGCTTAGTAGTTACGTCCGTTTTTAAACCGTTTGAAGACGAGGCAGGCATTTTGCCCGCCCATGCCAAACGAATTAGAGATGACGTATTCCAGGTTGGCCGGACGGGGCGCGTTGGGCACATAGTCCAGGTCACATTCCGGGTCCGGCGTTTCATAATTCCAGGTAGGTGGGATGACGCCTTTTTGCAGGGCATAGACGCAGTAAATCGCCTCGATAGCGCCGGTGGCGCCCATGGCGTGACCGGTGACAGACTTGGTGCTGCTGACCGGGATTTCATAGGCGTGTTCGCCAAAAAGCCGCTTGATGGCGAATGTTTCGGTGGAGTCGTTGAGCGGCGTGGAGGTACCGTGGGCGTTGATGTAGTCAATCTGGTCCGTGCTGACCTGGGCGTCTGCCAAGGCCCATTTCATGGCGCGGTACATGCCGCCGGCTTCGGGGTCTGGCTGTGAAATATGGAAGGCGTCGGAAGAGGAGGCATGGCCTAGAATTTCGGCGTAGATGTGAGCGCCGCGGGCCAGAGCGTGGTCCAGCCGCTCCAGAACCAGGATGCCGGAGCCTTCGCTCATGATGGTGCCGTCTCGATCTTTGTCGAAGGGGCGGCTGGCTTTTTCCGGCTCGTCGTTGCGCATGGAGAGTGCCCTCATGCGGGCGAAGCCGGTGATGGCCGATTCGTGGACCAGTCCTTCAACCCCGCCGGTGATGACGATGTCGGCGCGGCCGTGGCGGATATAGTCCAGCGCTTCGCCGATGGCCTGGGTGCCGCTGGCGCAGGCCGCCACGACGGTGTTGATGGGACCTTGCGCGCCGGCCAGCAGGCTGACGTGGTAGGCGGGCATGTTGGGCAGGAAGCCAACCATGGCAAAGGGGCTGACGCGGTTGAAGCCCTGGGTGCGCAAAATGTTTAGTTCGCGGTCGGCTACTTCCAGACCGCCGGCGCCGGTGCCGATGACGGTGGCGGCGCGCTCGCCGTTTGCCAGGGGGTATTCCAGCCCGGCGTCTTGCAGGGCCATGACGGTGGCGGCGATGATGAGCTGGGAGCCGCGGGAGACGCGCCGCGCTTCTTTGAAGTTCATGTATTGGCCGGGATCGAAGTTTTTGACTTCGCCGGCGATGTGGACGGGGAGGTGGCTTGAGTCGAACTGGGTGATGGGACCGATGCCGGAACGGCCGTTCATCAGGCTTTCCCAATTTTCGTCGGCGGTGGCGCCGATGGGGCTGACTACGCCGACGCCGGTGATGACGACACGGGAACGGCCGTTAAGTTGCGTGTTGGTTTCCATATGTTCTCCTGTACGAAAACTGAAGACCCCCTAATTTTACGGCAAACTTCAGTAAACGGCATTAGATTGAAGGTCGAAGATCAAAGGTTAAAGATTTGAGCCGGGTGATAATCTCCAAGCGCAAGCACTTTGAGGGAATGATGCCCTCTCCCCAGCCCTCTCCCAAGGGGCGAGGGAGCCGGACTCCCCCTGCCGCATTATTTTCGTAATCGCCAACAGCAGAAGTGCCTTTCAGGCGTCCGAGACGGGGTTCCGCTGGCGCAGAAGTGCGTTTCAGGCGTCCGAGACGGGGTTCTGCTGGCGCGGAAGTGTGTTTCAGGCGTCCGAGATGGGTTCTGCTGGCGCAGAAGTGCGTTTCAGGCGTCCGAGATGGGGTTCTGCTGGCGCAGAAGTGCGTTTCAGGCGTCCGAGATGTGGGTTCCGCTGGCGCAGAAGTACGTTGTTGGCATCTACAACAGGGTTCCAGCGCTCTGGAAGTGCGTTGTTGGCGACTGCAACGGGGTTCCAGCGTTCTAGAAGTGCGTTGTTAGCGTCTGCAATGGGGTTCCAGCGCTCTAGAAGTGTATTGTAAGTAACTGCGAGCGAACTTTTTACTCGACAGCGCCCCTGTCTTCTGGCATACTCTGCCTACAAACCATGTCCAGTTCTGGTTACGTGGAATGGCTTGATTTATCAAGATTCGTTGTGTAATGAATCCGCTTAATAACGCAGTTAGGGTTTGGGGAAAAAGATGCAAGTATTTCTTAAGTTAAAATCTTGGCAAATATTCTGTCTGTTATTTGCTGCACCCTTTATCGGCCAATTTTTTATAGACCCGTTTTCGATGGTTGCTAATGGTTCAAATGCAAATGACATTTTTCTAATCTTTGGCGGGATTAGTTACATTACCCTGATAGTTATATTAGCTTGGTTTTGGAGTTTAGGTACTCACTTGAATCAACTGGTTTTAGAACAACTTCGCCCATCCTCTATCTTGTTCAGAATTGGCGTTGTTTATCAAGCGTTATATGTCATTGCATTTATCCTTTTATTTTTCACGCAAATAAATTTTCCCTCTTTAAATTGGATTCCACTCTTAATATGTCCTTTCCATCTTTTGGCAATGTTTTTTGCACCGTATAGTTTCTATTTCATATCAAAAAATTTGGTGATGGCAGAAAAAAAATGCAGAGGTGAAAACCGAGGAACTAATAGGCCCGTTTTTTGCACTGTGGTTTTTACCTATTGGAGTTTGGTTTATTCAACCAAGAGTCAATACGCTTTTTAGACAAAACACTGCCTGAACTGGTTTTAATTAGACCGGAAACGGCCGTTTTTCGTTAAAAATCCTGGGCAACCGCCAGCGCCAAAGCCAGCCAGGTCATGGGCAGTCACTTCGGCAAAGGCGTTGGAAATTGTTGCTCAGAAAGAGAAGAGGACCTAACCAGCCGACGCTGGCGCGATGCCTCGGATGGCTTGCTGCTTGGTAATGGGTGAAGGCGTTGGACGACCGCGCCAGCGCACCTTACGGTGGTATCAGGCGGGCCAGGGCGTGGCGGGGTTGAGGAATTTGTGTCGGGTATGCTGGTGGCAAGGAAAACGGCCGTTCCCCAGGAACGGCCGTTTTTTGATGCATAAAACATTCAGACTGGCAGTCTCTCGGAAAAGTGGCTGCGACATGCCTGTCGTGCTTGCACAAGCGCGGTAAGGATACCGCGACTACTATTGTGTGGACACGAAGTTCATCACACCGGCGCTGCCATCCGGCAAGGTGTAGAACA
>JAWOGU010000688.1:0-10820 GCA_046496595.1 Chloroflexota bacterium | reverse complement strand
GGAAATGACGGGAAAAGGAAGCAAAACAAAGCCGGTGGTCAGGCGGTCGCAAACGCAGCGGCGGCTGCTGACGGCGGACGACGTGATAGCTTATTTTGCGCCTTGTGGGCGCTGTGGTTATTTTCTGTCCGGGGTTCGGGCTGCTTTTGGACGAGAGAGTTTGGAAACGGCCGTTGCCAAAGCCAAAGGCGGCTGGCTGACCTTTCCCTGGCATTATGATTTACAGGATTTACTGCTGGGATCTTATGGCAGCCGGGTGGAAGACTCGGACTATCATTTTGACGCCTGCTGCCCGGAATGCCGCCGGGCATTTTCCTACCATGCCGCCCGTAGTGAAGATCACCCTGCCCTGCTGCGTATTGAAATCAAACCACGAAGAAGACAGTGAACAGGGGACAGGACTCACTGTCCCCTGTTCACTGTAACCTGTTCACTTCCTCCTCCCCTCTGCCGGGCTGCTTCAAAGAGGATAACGGCGGCGGCTACGGCGGCGTTGAGAGATTCGGTGTTGTCTTGCATGGGGATGGTGACAGCGCCGGCGGCGAGGGCCTGGGCTTCCGGGCTGGCGCCGTGGGCTTCACTGCCGATGATAATGGCAGACGGTTCTTGCCAGTTGATCGAAGTGTAGGGGATGGCCTGGGAAACGGCCGTTACCCACACCTGCATCTTTTTTACCAACTCCCCTATTTCTTCCCAGGAAAGTTCATGAATAGGCAGGCGTAAATGAGCGCCCATGCTGCCGCGCAGCACTTTAGGATTGTAAGCATCCACGCAGCCCGGCCCCAAAATCAGTCCATCCGCGCCGGCAGCTCCCGCCGTGCGCAGCATGGTACCTAAATTACCCGGATTGGTCACCTGATCCAGGATGAGCAGCAGCGTGGGTTCCGGCGGCAGCGGGCGCGGCGTCACAGAGGCCACCGCCAGGACGCCGGGCGGCGTCTCGGTATCGCTCATGGAGGCCATCAAGCCGGGATCCACAACCTGTACGGGAGCCTGAACTTGTTGTAAAATGTTTGCATGATTGGCGCTTTGCCGCCAGGCTTCAGTGTAAAAAACGAATTGGAGCGGATGCCCGTGACTGACCAATTCCTTGAGCCAACGACTTCCCTCCACCACAAATGCCTCTTCACGCCGCCGAAACCGCCTCTCTGCTTGTAATCGGCGAACATATTTGATTCTTGTATTGTGGGCGCTTGTAAGCATAGTAGAAATATTGTATCTTTTTCCATGGTTTTGGGTTAATCCTGGTAGCTGTTCACCATTCGAACAATGAAACAGGTCATGGTAAAGGTATGAGGGAAAATCATGAGTCAAATAAAAGGGTTGTTTAAAATTAGCCGGCCGTTGTCTACCTTGTCCGGGGCATTGGCCGTATTGTTGGGCGGGTATGTGGCCGGCACGGGCGCCTGGGGTAACATCTTTTTGGCCGCCCTGGTGACCGTGCTGATTTCTTCTTCCGCCAATGCCTGGAATGATTACCTGGACATTGAAATTGATAAGATTAACCAGCCACAACGGCCGTTACCCTCCGGTATGGTGACGCCGCGGGCCGCTGTTACCTTTGCCGTCATCACCGCCATTCTGTCGATTGTTTTGGCGGCGCTTATCAACCCGCCCGCCTTGATCATTGCCATTATTTCCAACGTCTTACTGTTTCTTTATTCCTGGAAATTGAAAAGCACTGTGCTGTTGGGCAACTTTACGGTTGCTTTCATTTCTGCCATGAGCGCCGTTTTTGGCGGCATTGCGGCCGGCAACGTCAAGCCTTCCATTTGGCTGGCTGTCATCATCGCCACGGCTATTTTGGGCCGCGAAATATTAAAAACCCTGGCCGATTATGACGGCGACCTGCGCCAAAGATGCCGCACCATTTCCACCGTTTGGGGCCGGCGGCCGGCGCGCATCTTTTTTTATATTCTGGCCTGGGCCACCATTGGCATGATGATGCTGCCCTACCTGTTCCGTGTGTACGAACCAATCTACGCCTATATCGTTTTGTTTGGCGTCTATCCGGTGCTTTTGTACATCCTGGTTAGAGTATCGCGCGAGCGAACGGCCGCGCAACTGGAGCGGTTGAGCCAGTTGATGAAATACGATTTCATGATCTGGTTCCTGGCTGTGGTGTTGGGGACACGGGCCTGGTAGACAGTCTTGTGGGTGTACAGTAAACAGGAATCAGTGAATGCTTTGCTTGAATGTGGCGGTTTAAAAACTTGAAAGTGGCGTTTCCTGGCTGAAGGTGTGCCAGTGTGTAAAGTGGATTACAGGTGGGACGTACGGCCGTTATCATCCCCGCTCCCTTTTCTTGCTAAACTTAAAAACTAGCAATTCTCTTGAACGCCCGGGGGTGGTCAGGAGTCATTCTTGCAGTATGGCGTAAGTGCATATGGCAACAGTCACGGTCTTATATCTGGCTCATCTCATCGCAGATTTTCCCCTGCAAACAAACCGTATTTTTGAATTGAAAGCGCAAGGCAATCGGGGTATTTTACTCCATGTAGGTGTTCACCTGTTGGTTGCGGCTGTGCTCATTCAAAATTCTTACCGCTACTGGTATATTTTATTGCTTCTGGGGATCATGCATTTTGCCATTGATTGGGCTAAGCTGCGGCTGCCATGGCGGCGGCAAGCGCCCGGTTTTATCTTGGACCAGTTCGCCCATGTGGCGTCTGTTTTGCTGCTGGCTGGTTTATGGCCTGATGTGCCCGCTGTGATGCCGTTATGGCTGATGTGGCTGGGTATTGTCATGATTTTAGTTCCGGCGACGTTGATGTTTTTGTGGGTGTGGGCCACTGATTTACAGATGGATCTGCCGGAAAATGATCTGGTGAAGTGGGCTTGCCGCAGTTTGCTGCCGCTTTCCCAAAGAGTTGGCTCCGTTTTCGTGATCGCTTTGTTGGTGACGAATATTCTCTATCTGGTTTGACCCATTCCACCTTGTTTTCCCTTGCTGTTTTATCTCCCCTTCCTTGCTGTGAATAACCCATAAAATCGCCAGATTTTCCTCTATTACCTGTGTTATGATGCCTGAATCGAGTTGATTTGTTGGCGCTATTTTCACCGGCAAGTCGAAGTGAGGGAGTCTCATGATGCACAAGTTTTTGACAGCCTGCTTATTCGTGAGTTTGGCCGCTTTTGTGACGCTGGTTTCTGTGGGCAAAACGGCCGTTTCCATCCCCACAAACTATCCAACAAACATGACAACTTCTGCCTGGCGCACCCTGCCCGGCCCTACCGGCGGGAGCGTGGCCGACATCGTCCTTTCTCCGGCTTATCCGGCGTCGCGAACCCTGTTTGCCGGGCTGCGCGGGCCGGGCGTTTACCGCAGCGACGACGACGGTTATAGCTGGCAGCCCACCGGTTCCGGCGATTGGGTGGTTGCCGATCTGGCCGTTTCGCCCGCCTTTGCCGCCGACGAAACCCTGTTTGCCCTCTCCGGTTTGTGGACGACAGGGTTTAGCGTGCATCGGTCGCAGGACGGCGGTGAGACGTGGCAGCCTGCCGCCAGTCCGACCAGTTTTGCGAACGGCCGTTCCCTCTCCATCTCCCCTGATTTTGCCCACGATCAACTCCTCTATCTGGCAACCGGCAGCCCTGGTCTGACCTATGTGTCCGGCGACGGCAGCGAAACATTTGAGGCGGTCGGTGGCTGGTTTGCCAGCCACACCGTCACCGACATCGTTTTCTCGCCAGCCTTTGCCGCCGACCGCACTCTGTTCGCCCTGGCAGCCGGTGATGGCATCTACCGCTCCACCGACGCCGGGGTGAACTGGCTGCCTGTGGCAACCGGTCAACCCACCAGCGCCCTGGCCGTTTCGCCCAACTATGCCAGCGACCGGACGTTGGCGGCGGTGGCTGCTTCCGGGACGATTCTTGTTTCCACCGACGATGGCGTGACCTGGAACGCCGGCAGCGGCGCAACGTTGGGCACAGGGGGACACACCACCATCACCTTCTCGCCCACCTTTGCGGCGGATCAGGTGATCATGGCCGCCAGTTCCACCGACGCCAGCCCGGTACGCTCTCTGGACGGCGGCGTAAGTTGGGAACCGGCCGGACCCTATGATCCGGCGATGTCTTATCTGGATGGCATGATTGGTGGCGGCGTGTTCGCCCTGGCATTAGCGCCGGATCAGGATTGGGACGGTATACAGTTTGCCGCTACCAGTTCTGGTGTGGCGCGTTCGCCCCATCGCGGCGGCGAATGGGTGCAGATGAACGACGGTCTGCCGCAGTTGTCGGTGCGATCGCTGGCTTTGGCTCCCGGCAATCCGGCTGTGATGATGGCAGGCACGGAATTCTTCGAGACGCTGCGCTTTGATACCGGCGCCGCGCCGCCCGCCGATGGTAATTTGCACTGGTCGCAGGACGGCGGGCAAACCTGGCGCCACGTCAGTGGGAGGCTGGCCCGTGTGAACGAGGTGGCTTTTTCACCCGCCTTCGCCAGTGATAAGACGGCGTTTGCGGCGGCGGGTATGATAGGGCAGCATGGGTTTGTGGAGGGCGGCGTCTACCGCACGCAGGACAGCGGCGTCAGTTGGACGGCCGTTTTCCCCCATTCTTTGCACGCTTTCTACACCCTGGCACTGTCTCCCAACTTCGCCGCCGATCAAACCGTGTGGGCCTCTACCAGCAGTTACAGCAGCGCCATTGGCCTTTTCCGCTCTACCAATGGCGGCGATAGTTGGACCAACATCGCGCCCGGTAAAAACATTCAGCTTCTCTCCGTTTCGCCCAATTACGCGGCAGACCATACCTTGTTTGCCGGGATGGGCGGCGACGGTGTGCAGCGTTCGGTGGACGGCGGCGTTACCTGGACGCGGACGCTGGACACGGCCTACCCCACGGCGCTGGCAATTTCGCCGGCGTATGGCAGCAGCCGCACCGTCTACGCCGCCGCCCGGCCTGATCCCGTTAGCCCCACGGCCGTTTTCCGCAGCACAAACGGCGGCGCTGCCTGGCAGGAACTCGCCACCGGCATTCCCACGGAACAAAATGGCGCAGCGCTGAAGGTATCGGCGCTGGACTTTGCCGTGGACGGTTCCGTGCTGGCGGGGGTGCAGTATGGGGAGAGTGGGGGCGAAACGGCCGTTTACCGTTCGGCCGATGGCGGCGCAAGCTGGCAGATAGTGGGCGGCAGCCTGGAAGCCGCGAAAGTCACCGATTTTGCCAGCGCCCCCGCCGGGTCCTTCCACGTGTGGGCGGCGACGGATGCCGGTATTCGGCAGACCACCATCAGCCAGGGCGCGGCGGTGGAACCAGGAGTGTGGCAAACGAATGGGCCGCGCGGCGGGGGCGCGAAGGCGCTGGCGGTCTCACCGGCCTTTGCCAGCGACGGCATCGCCTTTACCGGCGAGTGGTTCAGCAACTACCAGGGCGGCGAAGCAGGGACGCGCATCGTCAAATCCACCAACTTCGGGCAGAACTGGGCAGTGTCGGCGGCGGGGACGGCGGAAATGGGCAATGAAACGGCCGTTCACGATTACGCCTTCTCCAATAACTTTGCCGTTGATCGAACCGTCTTCGCGGCAACCGGCGGCGGTTTGTTCCAATCTGTGGATGGCGGCGTGAATTGGACGCGGAATGAGGCGCTCTATCAAGGGCCGCCCGGCATCATCAACGACGTGGCGGCCGCGCCGGACTTTGCCGACAGTGGTCATCTCATGGCAACGGGCGGTTATGGCGGCCTGTTTGTCAGTCGGGATGGCGGCGGCAGTTGGGACACCGTTCACACCAATTTAGTGAACAGTCTGGCTTACTCGCCGGCGTTTGCCGCTGATGACACGGCGTTTGTGGCTGAATTAGCCTGGGATGGTTCAACTTCCGTGACACACGTCGCTAAAACAACGGATGGCGGCGCAGTCTGGACGCCTGTTTATACCGCTGCGGTCACATCGCTGGCTGTGTCGCCCGCTTTTGCCAGCGACCAGACCGTTTTTGCCGGCGGCGCCGATTTTCACATCTCCGCGGACGGGGGCATGACCTGGGTAACGCGCACCGTCGCCGCCGATATTTACACCATTTGGTCCCTGGTTGTTTCGCCCAATTACGCGGTGGATCAGACTCTTTTCGCCGGTACCAGCAGAGGGCTTTACCATTCGGCCGATGGCGGCGACAGTTGGCGGCTTGTACCCGGTTATGAAAACACCACTATCCCCGCTCTGGCGATTGCGCCTGATTGGCCGACTCATGCGGTGCTGCTGGTGGGCACGAGTACAGGCGTCTACCGGCTGTTGACGGCCGATTTGGACACAGGCGAAACACGGCAGGCGACGCAGGGTTTGATCACGCTTTCCGCCTCGGTGATGGCGCTGACAGCCGACGGCAGCCTGCTGCTGACGGGAACCGGCAGCCATGGCCTGTACGCCAGCGCGGACGCGGGGCAAACCTGGACGGCTTACGGTCTTAACGGCGGTTCTATGAATGCCGATGCACGGGCATTGGCTTTCTCGCCTGATTATGCGTCTGATCAGACCGTTTTTGCGGCGTATGGCAGCAAATATACCGGCTATTATCGCAGCACCGACGCCGGGGCGACCTGGGAAAACTTGTTGAGCATTTACACCAATGCCAGCATTGCCGTCTCGCCTGATTTTGCCGCAGATCAAACATTGTTTTTGACCGGTCCGGATTCCGGCAAACTACAGAAATCGGCGGATGGCGGCGACACCTGGCAGCAGATAACGAGCTGGAACAGTTCACGCGGCGCGTCCCTGATTACGCTGCCGCCTGATTATGCGGAGAACGGCCGTTTGTTTGTCGGTTCCGGGCAGGGCTTTTGGTATTCGCCGGATGACGGCGCGACGTGGCAGCAGGCGGCAAGCGGGCTGGTCGATGGCTATTACCTGACCGCGCTGAAAGCGTCGCCCCACTATGCCATTGACCAGACCCTGCTGGCGGTGGCAAACTGGTCCAGCGGCGCGCCGGATTACCACTACTACCAGGGCGTCTTCCGCTCCACCGATGGCGGCGTGAACTGGCAGCCGGTGATGACCGGTCTGCCGCCAGATGATCCCTGGCTGGACGTGGCCTTCTCGCCCAATTTTGCGCTGGATGAGATGGCGTATGCGCTGGCGGCGAATGGTTTGTATCGTTCCCTGGATGGCGGCGTGAGTTGGACGATTGTGGGGCAGCCGCCCGGCCAACCGGCGCTGGCGCGGGTGCTGGTGAACAGCCAGGGGCAGGTATTTGTCTCGTCGAGCACGGGCGTGTGGCGCTATGGCACGGTGGCGCAGGATGTGATGGTAAACGGCCGTTTTGAAGCCAACAACGGCTGGGATTTACCAACTACGCCCATTCCCGCCAATTACAGCACCCAGGTGGTCTACAACGGCAAACAGTCCATGCGGATCGGCCTGGACAATGGCCCGCACGTCAGCGGCTTTTCCTCGGCGCGGCAGACCTTTACCCTGCCGGATGAACCGCTGCTGGCCCAGTTGACCTTTTATCTGTACCCCATAAGCGGCGAAGAAACGGCCGTGCCGCCGCCAACAACCCACCCTATGAGCCTGACAGCAGGCGACGCCCAATATGCCTATCTCTACGATGGTACGGGCAGCACCCATCTGGAAACACTCACCTGGGGTTTGAGCAATGCGCAGGCATGGCAAAAACATACCGCCGACCTGTCGGCGTATGGCGGGCAGGAACTCATGCTCTACTTTGGCGTGAAAAACGATGGCCTGAACGGCATGACGGGCCTTTACGTAGATGACGTGTCGCTGCTGGTGCTGGATGGCAGCCTGTTTCCACACCGGGTCTATCTGCCGGTTGTTGTGAAGCCGTAAATTGGGTGATTAAAGATTAAAGATTGAAGATTTGAGGCTGGTCACTCGTGCAAACGGTATTTGGGGTGAGACAGGTGAGGAAAACGGCCGTTTGTTCCATCCACGTCTCTCCTCATGACTTCGTCCGGGCGCCAGGTCATCTTCAATCTTTAATCTTCATTCTTCCATCTGTCGTTTGCAAACCGATAGCGCGTGGCTGTGTTGGGGAAATCGCTCTCCAGCCAGGCGAAGGCCAGAGTTGGCTGTAAAGCAAACGTAGGACCGGCGTCGTCTTCGGCGTGGGCGCTCATGTCCATGCCGTATTTAGGACCGTAGATGTTGACATAAATGTACATGAGCAGTGATGTGTCGGTGACGGGAACGGCCGTTCCCTCCAAAATAACCACGTCATCCCCGCTTTCCAGATGCACGACAGCAGCCGCGTTGTGGACCAGATTACGCGCTTTGACGGTGTCTGTGCCCGTGCCAAAGTAAAACGCCTCATCCAGCCACACCCCCCAGACCGGCATGGCGTGGGGCCGGCCGTCAGGGCGCGTCGTGGAGAGCCAGTAATTCCGCGCCTGGGCCAATTTTTGGCTGACTTCCACCCAGGGAATCAGGTTTTCGCCGCTGCCGATGGGCTGGATGCCATACCCTTCCATTTCCGGACGATCTGTCATGGGATTGCTAATTTTTTCGTTCATACGCCTCCAAAGAATGATATGAACTGATCAATATACGGCATTATTCTGACAACCTGTGTCAAGAATAGCTTGTTTTGATGCATATCAATTGAGTGCGTTTCATTTACTTTAGTACAAGGCGGAGGCTGAGCCTGTCGAAGCCATAGCCGCCTCTGCCTTCGACAAGCTCAGGCGACGGCTTGTCTCCATTTTTAAGAGAATGAAACACACCCAATTTATTTTCGTTCCTGAGTCGTGAAGCAGAAGATGATCATGAGTAGGAACATGAGGGCAACGGCGAGGGTGAAGGGTTCGGTGGCTGGGCCGCGCTGCATGAAGGCGGCGAGACCGAGCAGGAAGGTGAGTACACCCACGACGGCGATGAGTTTGGCAAAACGGCCGTTTCCCCAAAACCACATCGCCATCACCAAAAAATACGACGCCAGACTGCCCCACTTCAGCCACGTAAACCAGTGCAGCCGCGCCAGGACCGCTCCAAAATCCCCGCTTTGCAAGTTAGCCGTAATGGAGAGTAACTGCACATTTTCCAATGCATCCCCAATCAAGGCCAGCAGGGCCAATACCGCCCCGGCGTAGAGCCACGTTTGCCCCGATTGTTTGGCTGCCAGCACCGCAAAGCTGAACAGGAAAGCGCTGTACAGCAGCATGTAGAGATAATCCAGCCTGTTGCCCTGGTCCATTTTCTGTACCATTTCCGCTTGTTCCGTGGCGCCGTTGGGACCAAACAGCATATTGATTTCCGCCGCCGTTTGCGCGAACTCAAAGGCGACAATGGGCGAGCGGATGCCGTCGATTTGCCCCGGTGATGTTTGTGGAAACACGAGCAGGCTGATGACGCTCATGAGAATAACCGCCAGCCCGATCAAACCGGAAATGATAAAAGGGCGCTGCTTCATACTATTCCTCCATCCCTGGCTGGCGTCCTAAATGGCGCTTTGAGGATGACAAAAGCAGCAAAAAGCAAATAGCCAAACGTCAACACCAGATACATCCACTCGCCAGTTAGGCTGCACTCAGGTTTATTTTGCCGAGCAGAAAGCATTATCGAGTTCAAGGTAAACGGTTTCCAGGGCGGCGCCTGCTGCATTGATCTTTTCCACTGCCGGTCCCAGGGTATTACCGGATACTTCTGTTACGGCCAGAGCCACGGCGTCAATGGCAGCCACCAACCTGTCCAGACCTTCAAAAGATGTAATCCTTGCCAGCCGTTCCAGGTTTTGCCTTCTTTGCTGCAAAGATTCGACTTTGGTTCTAAATTCGTCAACGGGTTGGTCAACTTTGGCTTCCTTAAATTCCACTGACAGGGTACCCACCTCGCGCAGTGAATTGCAAAATTCAAGGCGAGTATCCGATACTTTCTGGCACCCAGCCAGGACCATGACCATAATTAAAAGGGCAAACAGATATTTGACGTGTTTCATGTGAAGCTCCTTATGGTTGAAGAGGTGTCATAAAAATGGTTTTTTCTGATAATCCAGACACAGAGCCTCTATCGTATCACCAAATCCTTTCAGCAGGCACAAAAAAGCTAAGGAAAGTGCAAAAATTTTCGAACGATACTGTCAGGAGATAGTTATGCTGGACAAACAAATTGTGGCGTGTATGCAAGCGGAATACGGGCTGGGGGCTGCTCAGGTCGTTTTTCTGCCGTGGGGGGCGGATGCCAGAACGGCCGTTTACCGCATCACCACCCCCGACGAGACCGACTATTTTTTGAAATTACGAAAGGGGAGATGGGAGGAAACGGCCGTTACCCTGCCCAAATTCCTCCACGATCACGGCGTCACCCAAATCATCCCGCCGCTGCCCACCCAATCCGGTCAGCTTTGGGGCGTTTTAGACGAATACAAGACCATCCTCTATCCATTTGTGCCCGGTCACGATGCGTATCAGGTCAACCTGGAGGAACGCCATTGGCGCGAATTGGGGCTTGCCCTCAAACAGATACACACGGCAAATGTTCCGTCTCTCATTCGCAGCCATCTGCGCCAGGAAACCTATGCCGCCGAGGGGCGTGAAGCCGTGAAAATGTTTTTAACGCGCCTTGAAACCGAAGTCTACACCGATCCTGTCGCCCTTGAATTAGCCGCTTTCTTGCAGGAAAAACGCGCCGAAATCCTCGATCTCGTAGTGCGGGCTGATCAATTGGCACAGCGGCTGCAAAGCCAGCCACAGAATTGGGTTGTCTGTCATTCCGATCTGCACGCCGGCAATCTCCATATCGGCGTAGACGGTGCGCTCTACATCGTCGATTGGGACGAGCCGATTTTGGCGCCCAAAGAGCGGGACTTGATGTATATCGGCGGCGGCTTGCTGGCCTCCGGTCTGACACCGCAAGAGGAAGCGCAGC
>JAWOGU010000680.1:0-5066 GCA_046496595.1 Chloroflexota bacterium | reverse complement strand
TGGCTTCGGCCATTATTAGTTTTGCCGATTTCCGGGAAGCGCACCCGGATGGCGTGGTTCTTTCCCGCGAGACGGGTTACAACCGCTCCTATGGTCAAAATCCATATGCCGGTTACGACACCATCGGCCAGAATCCATTTTTGTTTGACGGGGAGGTAGACGGCCGTTTACCGGCAATGGCGCGGGTGGTGACGGTGTATTTACCGGAATCCGGCGCAGCGGTGGCCTATCCGCTTTCCGTGCTGGCGGCGGCAGGCGTTATCCAGGACAGCCAGAGTGGGCAAGACCTGGCCGTATTCCATACCAGTGGAACCAGCAGCGCCCTGGGCGCTGCTAAAATTGCGGAGGCGGAGGACGTGGGCGCCACCGGCGTCTTTGACCCGAATCTGAATGGACAAACGCTGACATTTACCGCCCAAGATGGCGTTATTACCGACGAAGAAACCGGCAGTACCTGGAATGTATCCGGCCAGGCCACCGCCGGACCATTAGCCGGGCAGGCATTGACCCGCATCGTTCATGGCGATCATTTCTGGTTTTCCTGGGCTGCTTTCCGCCCGGATACCATTCTTTACGGCTCTTGATGGGCATTTGCGAATTGCGAATTTTTGCAAAAATATCGACAAAACCTAAACAAGTATGTTAAAATATGTTATCAAAGGGAAAAATAAGACAAAATAGTTCAAGTATGAGCCGAGGTTTATTGTGTCGAATTCAGATACCACGCCCACATTTAACTTAAAAGCTGTTGTCCAGGAAACGGGCATCAAGCCGGATACCCTTCGCGCCTGGGAACGGCGCTATGGACTGCCGCAGCCGCAGCGTACAGAAGGGGGGCATCGCCTTTATTCGCAGCATGACATTGACATGCTGAAATGGCTGCTTGCCCGCCAGGATGAGGGCTTGAGTATCAGCCGGGCTGTTGATTTATGGCAGAAGTTGGAAGACGAGGGGGAATCGCCTCTAAACAGCTACCAGGAGACGTTTGGGGACACCATGCCCGTGATAATCCAAGGGGAAACGCTGGCGGATTTGCGAGGACAATGGGTGAAAGCCTGTCTGAATTTTGAGGAAATGCGCGCCCGTCAGACTTTGGCTCAGGCGTTTGCTTTGTTCCCAACGCAGGTAGTATGTTTTGAGCTGCTGCAAAAGGGGCTGGTGGAGATTGGTATTGGCTGGTATGAAGGAAATGTAACGGTTCAGCAAGAACATTTTGCTTCCTCGCAAGCCATTCGCCAGTTGGAAACGTTGTTAAATGCCGCGCCGCCACCGACAAAAAACGGCCGTTTACTGGTAGCCTGTGCCCCGGAAGAACAGCATACCTTCAGTGCGCTTTTACTGACCTTGCTGCTGCGTCATCGCGGTTGGGACGTGGTTTATTTGGGCGCAAATGTGCCGCTGGATCGGCTGGAAACGGCCGTTGACGCCATTCGCCCACGCCTGCTGATCCTCACTGCCCAGACGCTTAATACCGCCGGCAAACTGCTGGCCGTGGCCTTGTTTGCCCAGGAAAACGACATACCGTTGGCTTTTGGCGGCGGTGTTTTTTCGGCCATTCCCGCTGCCGCAGCCCATATTCCCGGTCACTTTCTGGGCCATGATTTACAAATGGCGCCTCACCGAGTGGAACATCTGGCTGCTTCGCCCGGACCGATTCCAGCGGCCCAACTGGCTTCATCTGCTTACCAGGCGGCGCTGGAACAATTTGGCGCTAAACGCACACCCATTGAATTTGAGGTGCTGGCAGCGCTGGCGGATGGGCCTGTTCCTCTTCAATACTTGCGTAATGCCAACCGGGATTTGGGCGACAACATTGCAGCGGCGCTGACGCTGGGCGATATGGACCTGTTGACGGCTAATATTGAATGGATTCAGGGGCTGTTGTTCAATTATCACTACCGGATGCCGGAAGAAGCCATGAAGCCCTATCTAGCAGCTTACCGGCAGGCAGTTGAGGCTCATTTGATTGGCCCGGTTAATGAGTGGCTGGCGCGGGTGGCTTAAACGGCCGTTAATAAAGAATCGAAATCAAATAACAAATATAACTGAGATTAAAGATTGAAGATGGGTGCTCGACCCGCTTTCAATCTTCAATCTTTAATCTTTTGGGGATTGTTTTATTCACGTTCCTAAGGATATCATCATGAAAGTAATAATTACCGGGGGTACCGGCTTCATTGGCGGCGAGTTAGGCAAAAGTCTGGCGGCGGATGGACATGAAGTGATCGTATTGAGCCGCAGTCCGACAGGAAAACCGCTGCCGACCGGGGTGCGGGCGGAAAAATGGGATGGCAAAACGGCCGTTGGCTGGGGTCATCTGGCAGACGGCGCGGACGCCATCGTGAATCTGGCGGGGGAAAACATCGCCGGTTCGGGCATTTTGCCCGCCCGCTGGACGGCTGCCCGCAAGCAACGCATCCTCAACAGCCGGGTAGACGCCGGTAAAGCGGTGGTGGCAGCCGTAAGCGCCGCCGTAAACAAACCCAAACTAGTTATTCAATCTTCAGGCATCGACTATTATGGCAACGTGCCGCTGGCCGTAGTCACAGAAGAATCGCCGCCCGGAGATGACAGTTTTCTGGCAAAGGTAACGATTTCCTGGGAGGCTTCAACGGTTGTTGTCACCCAGGCAGGCGTGCGCCACGTCATCATCCGTACCGGGGTGGTGTTGGACAAAGACGGCGGACCATTGGGCACGATGCTGCTGCCCTTTAAGTTTCATGCCGGCGGACCGGTGGGCAGCGGCAAGCAGTGGTTGTCGTGGATCCACATACGTGACGCAGTGCGCGGCATCCGCTTTTTGCTGGCGAGTGAAACGGCAAGCGGGCCTTATAACCTGTGCGCCCCTGATCCGGTGCAATACAAAGAGTTCAGCGTCATGATCGGGCAGGTGTTGGGGCGGCGCTCCTATTTGCCCGCGCCAGCCTTCGCCATGAAACTGGTCCTGGGGGAAGCGGCGGATTTGGTCTTAAACGGCCGTCGCGCCCATCCGGATCGTTTGTTGGCGGCTGGTTTTGAGTTTAACTTTCCTGATCCCATGGCGGCATTGCAAGATCTGCTCAAATGACAGTCACCTCTGAGGCAACCGTCATCTCAAATCGCTGACAAATCCCCGCCAAACCCTAAAGGCGGCGCAGGTGGAGTGTCCGGCTGTAGCCTGATGTGGCAAAATTGTCGCCTGGAAGCCCCTGCGTCATCAGTTCATAACCACTTAAACGCGCCACTTCGTAAGCATTCAGGTCTGTGATGGCATAGATCGCTTCCGCCTCCAGCCCGCGCAGCAGCGCCGGCGGCCGAAACTGGCCGAACAGATGCTCGTGCACCACCACCGAATAGACCGCTTCGCTCTGGTCGGGAAGCACGTACAAAATAGTACTGGCCCCGTGCCCTGTCATTCTTTCCAGGCGATACAAATCCCCTTCCTGCACCACGTGCCGGATTTTCTTATAAAAAGCGATATAACGAGCGTACTCTTTCAATTCTGAGGCGTCCAGCTCATTCAAATTGGAACCAATCCCCAACACCCCCCGCATCGCCACGTCAAACCGGGTTGACAGACCCAGCTCTCGTCCCGTCTGGTGGTTTTTCTCGTGCGTCACCCAGGCTTCCATGGCGCGCGCCGGGTAAGCCAGACTAAAGCCATCTTGAATGCGAATGCGATCCAGGGCGTCGGTATTATCGCTGGTCCACACCTGGTCGGTGCGAGCCAGTATACCCAAATCTATGCGTCCGCCGCCGCCGGAGCAGCTTTGGATAGAGAGTTGGGGGAATTTTTGCCGCAGACGGTCTATTAACTGGTAAACGCCAGCCACATGCGCCCGCCAGATGGCTTTGCCCGCCACTGAACCTGGCTCGCTGGCATTGCGGTTCATGTCCCACTTGATAAAGTCAATGTCGTGGGTCGTCAGCATCGTATCCAGAGCGGTGAAAATGTAGTCCACGACCTCCTGGCGGCCATAGTCCAATATCAGTTGGAAGCGGGCTTCGGTGCGCGGCCGGCCGGGAAAGTGAAGGACCCAATCGGGATGCTGCCGGTAAAGGTCAGAGTCGGGATTGATCATTTCCGGTTCAAACCACAGGCCAAACTTCATGCCCAGGTCGTGAACTTCGTCGATGAGGGGCTGCAAACCGTTGGGGAAAACGGCCGGGCTGACCCACCAGTCGCCCAACCCGGCAAAATCGGTGCGCCGCCCGCCAAACCAGCCGTCATCCACCACAAACAACTCCACGCCCATCGCTGCCGCTTTTTGGGCCAGGGCAAGCTGGCCTTCAGCGCTCAGTTTGAAGTAGGTGGCTTCCCAACTGTTGTAAAGCACGGGGCGCAGCGGGGTGTCGGGCAGAACGCGTTCACGTGTGAAGCGGTGCAGGCGGCGGCTGGCGCCGCCCCAGCCCTCGGCGCTGACACCGCAGACAAAGGCGGGAGTCACGTGGTGTTCGCCCGGTTCCAGGATGAGTTCAAAATCGAAAGGGTTGTAGCCGCCCAGGACGCGCACACTGCTGTTATGCTGATGGTCGAAGGCAAGCTGCCAGGCGCCGCTGAAGGCCAGCGCCCCAAAATAGACCACACCGCTTTCTTCGCCTGCCTGCCCCGGTTGGTTTGCCAGGAAGAAGGGGTTGAAGAAGTGGCCGGTTTGCACGCTGCGATGGCCGACGGCAAAGAGGCCGACAGGCAGCGTTTGCCGCTGCGGGGTGAATTCTGCGCCCCAGGCGCCATGCGTGGTGGTCACTTCCGACGTTCCCGGAGGCAGGTGGAGGCTGGCGAAGTCGCATTTTTCCACGAGCAGGGGCGTGTCGCCTTCGTTGTGCAGTTCCAGCCAGCGTTCCAGGATGTCGTGTTCGGGCGTGAGCCGGTAGCAGAGGGTGACGGCGAAGGGCTGCATAGGGTCCTGGAGGTAGATGCGCAGCGTTTGGCGCGGGCTGGTATTTTTTGCCGGTAAGCTGTGGCTGGGGGACAGACCGGGCCGGGCGTCGGCGGTGATTTCGTGGCTGTGGTAGCGGAGGCGCACGTCGCGGATGGGCAGGTGGGGCGCTTCGTGGTTTCCCATCTGCGCCGGCAGGGTGGGGAA
>JAWOGU010000658.1:0-11818 GCA_046496595.1 Chloroflexota bacterium | reverse complement strand
TGGCAAAAATAAATCGTTTAGTCAATACGGATGATCTCCAGTCCGTTCAAAATTTGTAAAAACAGAGAAGTAGCGCCTTATGAAACAACCACTTGCTTTTATTATTGAAGATCACCCCATGCTCAGCAATCTGTTTGAAGAAGCGTTGATAGAAGCCGGCTATGACACAGAAACCGTTTTAGATGGCCGGGTCGCCGCCGCGCGCTTACAAGAAATCGTGCCCCATTTAGTCCTGCTGGATTTGCATCTGCCCTATGTCTCTGGCGGAGACTTGGTGATCCAAATCCGTAAGGATCCACGGCTTGAAAAAACGCGCGTCATCATCGCCAGCGCCGATGGCACCTGGTCTAATCAGTTGGATTATGAGGCGGATTTTGTGTTGAATAAGCCTGTGAGTTACGTGCAGCTTCGGGATCTGGCAGCCCGGCTTTTGAAGACCTTTGTGGTTGCCTGACGGTTTGCAGATCAGCCTACCGCTGCGCGCCCTCTGGCTTTTTCCGGGGTGCGCATGGTCATCAGGGAAACGCCCACGCCATAGGTGATAAACTCGCCAACCGGCTCCACGGCAATGACGACAGCTTCCTGGCGGAACGCTTCATCTATTTCCAGGCCTCTGTAAATCCGGCTGATCAAGTCATCTGAGAGGCTGTCTAAATTCCGCACTTGCGCCTTACCGGAGAACGAGATCGTGGCTGAGGGGATTTTTATCCAGGGCATTAGCGGAATGCGTTTGGGGATGGGGATGGTCAGGGAAACGTTTGGATTTTGCTGAATGTGGCGCGTTTTCCAGGCCTTTTTGTCGGTGCCAATATACAGTTTGTACTCATCCACCAGGTAGACGATGCCTACTGTGCGGGCTTCTTGATGGGCCGTGACCATGCCCAAGACAGCGAACAGCTGCTTTTCGATTTCTTGCCACACAATTTCTTTGTCGAGTGTGAGAGTCATGGTTTATCCTTGGTAATACACGTAGGTTCCCTGAGCCTGTCGAAGGGAACCGGATTATACACGTAGGTTCCCTGAGCCTGTCGAAGGGAACCGGGCTTCGACAAGACTTCGGCGTGAGCTCAGTCGAACGCTCAACCCTCGGCAGCGCTGTTAGTTACTATCCTTGTAAGTTAGAGTTGGCTACCACCACGTTTTGTAAGAAAGTATGGTTTCACCCAGAGAACGGCCGTTTCCATCCAGCGCAGTCAGCTTCACAATGACTTCTTCCCCAGGCGGTATCGCAAAATTAAGCGGCAGGGCAACCCGCCCTAAATCGTCAGTCGGTGCAGACGTTATCGTCTGCGTTTGATCCGCCGTGTTTATCGTGGTAGATACCACCACATTGGCGACGGGGTTTCCTCCTGGCGTCAACACCGTCACGTAAAGCATCTGATCGTCCCCGGCATATAATACCGGAGATTTGACATAAGCAGAAATTTTAACTCTGTCCACCCCTGCTGAAGAAACAGGACGAGCCAGACGCATTTCCTGGTAAGCAAAGACCATCTCGTTATCAAAATGAGTTTGCCCCAGATCACCTAACTGAATGCGCTGGCTGGGAGGCGCGCCGGGCTGCCAATCTAAACGGCCGTTTTCAAAATACTGCACCCGCTTCCCTTCCACGTTTAACTGGGCGGAAATCGGCAGGCCAAGCAATGTTTGGCCGTCGTGGTCCACATAAAAACGGAGAAAGGCGTCGCGCACGCCATAGGCGGAACCGGGGAAGGTGAGGCTGGCGCCATCGTCAGGGGTGGGCGCCGGAATTTTCTCATTCAGGCCGCCCAATTCCCACGCGCCCAGGGGCGTCACCACCACCGCCTCAGCCGCGGCGTCATATTCCAAACGCATATTCTGGAAATACTGTAACGGCCGTTCCCCCGGCACTGTCACAAACATTTCCGTAAGCGGTTCCCCCAGCACAGCCTGCCCGCCATGCGCCTGGTAAAACGCTTGAAATTCCGGGGCAATCGGGATGCCATTCTCGCCGGTTGCCACTGGCAGCGCTGCGTTATCGTCGCAGCCAGCCAAAAATCCCAGCGCCCAAACAACGCCAAGCGCCCACAGAAACGGCCGTTTTACCTTTAACAATTTACCAGTAACCATACATCATCAACCATTCAGTAGGCTGCTTTATCAAGCAATTCATGTTCCGCACGCAGACGCAAGTAACTTTCGTACCGCTGCCGCGAAACGCGGCCATCGGCCACAGCCGCCCGCACCGCACACTTCGGCTCATGCTGATGCGTGCAGTCACTAAATTGGCACGTGGGCACCAACGGCGCAATCTCGCGGAAATAAGCATCCAGTTCACCCGGCTCCACGTCAAACAGAGCCAGCCCGCGAATTCCAGGCGTGTCCGCCACATAGCCTCCCACTGCCAGCGGAATCAACTCCGCATAACGGGTGGTGTGCAGACCCTTGCCCGTCGCCTCGCTCACCTGCTTCACTTTGAGTCCCAAACCGGGTTGAATCGCATTCAATAAACTGGATTTACCCACCCCGGAGGATCCGGTGAACACGGTAATTTTGTCCGGTAAACAGGCCCGCAGTTCATCCATGCCCGCATCGTTTTTGGCGCTGGTATAAATGACGCGATAGCCAATTTCCTCGTAAATGCGGAACTTTTCGCGAATTTGTTCGATTTTAGCCAGGTCTATTTTGTTGATGCAGATAATGGCAGGCAGTTCGTTCATCTCTGCCACAACGAGGAACCGGTCCAACTTGCGCAAGCTGGGTTCCGGATTTTTAACGGAAAACACAAACACCAATTGATCCGGGTTCGCCACCAAAACTTGTTCCTGATCCGCTGCCATGCGGCGGGCTTCGGCCGAGGGGCGGGTGCGGGAGAGCACGGCGCGCCTCGGGGCAATATCTTCGATTCCCCCACTGCCATCATCGTTCAATGAAATGGTCACCCGGTCGCCCACCGCCACAATCGACGAGGTTTGCCATTCCTGCTTCAGCCGCCCCGGAAGTTGGCAAACGACATCTCCCTGCGGCGTGTATACAGTGAAAAAACCGCTGATGGCTTTAATAACCAGTCCGTTTAAGTGTTGATCCAGAAAACTATCTCCTCAAATGAATTTCAACAAGCATTATACCAAAACCGTGTTGAGCAGGTATAAAAAGGTTTTTACCCCTGTACCCGTTCCACAAACCAGGCCGCCACATACCCTTCAGTGCCTCCGGCTGTGCGTACTTGCAGCCACTGCCCTTTCACGCCAATTTTAGCCAGCGGATTGTCGGCATCAATAACCTGCATAACTTCATCTAGCGTCACATAACGAATCAATGTCTCATTGACCACGCGAGGTTCACGCCGCAGTGTTAAATGCGCCACGGTGCTTCTGACGTGGATGACTAAGGGTCGTGTTCCTCTGGTTTCCGATTCTGATTTTTGCGGCGGTATAGATTCCATGACAACACCCTAGAGATGGTTGGACTTTGGGAATTTGGGTGGTTTGAGCGTGATGCGTGATGAACTCCAGTAACCGTTGAATTCCTAAAGAGCCAGTTTTATTTCAGCCACTGCCTATTGCCTGACCATAAACAACTGATTCGCCCATTCACTTCCATCTGGCGCGTAAGCGGGCAGACGGGAGCCGTTGCTGCGAAACAGGCCCACTTCCACCTGATAACAGCCATCCGCTGACTGCGCCGTCAGGGGAATCTGCTTCACGTCCCGGATGCGGGTACCCGGCGTCAAAAACGTGAAGGGCAGCATCCGTTCCAGGGCAAAACCGCTGCCCTCGCCCACGAGATTGCCCGCGCAGTCAAAAGCGTTGCGGAAAATCGTGGCTTGTGGGTCAGGTCCAGTATACACCCAATCCAGGGTGATTGTTAAGACATCATCCGCCACCGAAAAGCTGCTGTCCGTTAAATAGACTTTGTCCTCATAACTGGCCTGGTAGTCCGCTGCCGGTTCTGCCGAACCGGGTTCAATTTGACCGGCGTCGATAACCTGGGAACGGCCGTTATCCTCATACACCGTCAGCCATACCTTATCGTGGGCATAGGCTTCCTGGGTAAACCGCTCCATATGCCACCATTCTTCCTCACGCTCATTGGCCGTTGCCAGGTAATAATCCGCCAGGTCCGGGCGGATTTCCGGGAAGGTCGCTACTGTCGGCTGCCAGGCAACGCCGCTGTTCAACTCAATCAAGTCCAGCACTGTCAGATAGGGCGCCAGCACTGCCACGCCGTCATTGCCGATGGGATACCACGGCCGTTTATAAGCCAGCCAGTTCACCGTATTCACCACAATATCGTTGGCTTCCGGGGATTGTTGGGCCATCTCCGCCATTTGCGCCAGGGGAGCCAGGGCAAACTGGTGCAGCGCCGTTTCCCGGCGCACGTAAGCAGCAGGCACAATCAGCGTCGCCGCCGCCAGCGCCGCTGCCACGGCCGTTTTCAGCCACCCACGTTTGATTGTGATAACGGCCGTGACCAGCGCCGCGCCCCAAATCAACGCCCCACCCACGCCTGTGTAATACAACAGGCGCGGGCTGATGGAAATGTAGTCATAAGGCAGGGCGACCACGCTGGGCAGCATCGTCAGCGCCATCCAGCCCAGCCCCAGCAGCAAAATGCGCCACTGCCCTCCTCGCCCCAAAAGCAGCGCTGCCAGCGCCAGAAACAGACCGCCCACCACCCAGATCGCCGTCAGATCCCGCCAGCCTTGCGCCGCCATCAGCCACGCCGCCAGCGGTTGGAATGGATAAGTTGGCCCCTGAAAGAAAAAGGAGGTTTTCATCAGCGCCAGTTCCGGGCTGTCCAGTTCCAGGGCGATGCTTTCATTATCGGTTTTGGGCACAGCCAGCCATACCGGCAAAAACAGGGCGCTTGCCAGGGGCAGCGCCAGCAGCAGCCACCACTGGCGCCGCGCCAGCCGCCAGTCGTAGAGCAAATAAGCCAGCGCCATCACCGCGCCTGCCATAATGCCTGCCTCGTGGGTAAAGGCGCTTAACAAGGCACAGGCCAGCGCCAGCGCCGCCCACCATTTTCTCTGCGAACGGGCGTATTGGAGAACGGCCGTTACCCCCAGCAGCGTAAACAACAAGACCAGCAAATGAGTCGCCGCCGCAAAATGCGCCACCGGCAGCACGGCAAAGGGATAGGTGACAAAGAGAACGGCCGTTATCAATTCCACGGCAAAGCGGTTGTGCGGCTCACTTTTCCCGGCCCGTAAAAAAAACCAACCGGCTGTTTTGCCCAACAAAATACTGTTAGCCACATGTACCAGCAGCAAAAACAAATGAGGCGCCCAGGACGCTCCCACCGGCGTCACATCTGCCGCCAGCTTGTTAAACGTAAAAACAACCGGGCGATAATACGGCAGCCCGGTCACATCGACCCAAACGTCAAGATAGCTTTTGGCGTCAGCAAAATAGAAATTGGGAAAATCATCCCAAAAATAAGGCAGCGGCAGCGTGGGCGCATACAACCAAACAGCCAGCCCCAGCGGCAGCAAAACCAGACTCAAACCATACCGGTAACGACGTAAAAAATTAAGCATAAGGGTTGCAGGGTTGCAGGCTGTAGAGGTGATGGGGTGATGGGGTGTTATTCCCCTGCCACTTTGCCACTCTGCCCATTTAACAAAAAACCTGCCAGATTATACACCCTGGCAGGTCTTGTTCTAACGCAAAAATGAAAAACAGTGACAACTACAACCGCTTGCCAAACGCCTCAGACAGCGCCGGCAGCACCTCAAACAAGTCGCCCACAATGCCATACTGCGCCAGCTTAAAAATAGGCGCATCGGGATCTTTGTTGATGGCGACAATTACTTTCGCCGTGCGCATACCGGCCTGGTGTTGGATGGCGCCGCTGATACCGGCGGCAATATAGAGGTCCGGGCTGACTGTTTTACCCGTCTGCCCCACCTGATGCTCATAGGGAACCCAGCCCGCGTCCACCGCCGCCCGGGAAGCGCCCATGGCCGCGCCCAGCACGTTGGCTAACTGCTGCACCGGCGCAAAGCCTTCAGGACCGCCCACGCCGCGCCCGCCGCTGACAATGATGCTGGCGTCTCCCAGACTGACGCCGCCTTCTTTGGCCGCAAAATCCACCACCTTGCTGGCGATGGCATCTTCCGCCACGACCACCTCCACCCATTCGGCGGAACCGCTGCCGCCGGTGGCTTCCGCCTGCGGGAACGAACGGCCGCGCAGGGTGATCACCTGCACGCCTTCGGTGACAAACACAGCGGAGAGCAGCTTCCCGGCATACACCGGACGGGTCACTTTCACCTTACCATCTTCAACTGCGATACCAATGCCATCAGCCACCAAACCGGCGTCCAGATCAGCCGCCACCCATGCCGCCAGATCCCGCCCGCGAGAAGTGGCTCCGGCCAAAATGACGCTGGGTTCCCGTTCTTGCGCCAGACTGGTGAGCAGCGGCCCTACCGCTTCCACCCGAAAAGGAGCCAGCGAAGCGTCATCGGCGCCCAACACGGCGTCAGCGCCCAAATCAAAAGCGGCGTCCGCCACCCCAGCCACGTCGGAACCAAAGACCAACGCAGTCAGCTCTTCGCCCAGACCGTCGGCGATGGTCCGCCCGGCGCTAAGCATCTCTTTGGCAATGGCCGGAATCTGACCATTTGTATTTTCGACAAAAACCCAAATGCCGCTCATATCACCTTCTCCTCAAATAACTTATCGACGAGTTTGGCCGCCTTCGCTTGCACACTGTCGCCATCGATAATTTCTACGCTGCCCTCGCGCGGAGGCATGGCATACACCTGAGACCAGTCCACTTTACTGCCCACATCGGCGACGCCCAGGTCTCCGCCGCCCCATACCGGGATTTCGGCCCGGCTGGCTTTGCGGATGCCCATGAACGAGGGGTAGCGGGGGTCGTTGATTTCTTTGACGACGCTGATGACCACCGGCAGGCTGGCCGTGACGGTTTCTTTGCCGTCGTCCAGCAGCCGTTCTACGGTGACTTTGCCGCCGCCGATTTCTTTGATGGCGGAAACAAAGGTGAGCGGGGTCCAGCCTAATTGACGGGCAGTCTGAACGGCCGTTTGCCCCGTATCTCCATCAATGGCAGCTTTGCCAAACATGACCACGTCTACGCCGCCCACTTTGTTGATGGCGGCCGCCAATACTTTGGCCGTGCCCAACGTGTCGGCGCCGGCAAAGGCGCTGTCCGCCAGCAAAATGGCCTCTGTGCAGCCCATCGCCAGCGCCGTTTTCAGCGCTTCCTTGCTGTCTTCGTCCCCCATGGTCAGGGCAATGACGTCGGTTGCGCCATGATTTTCCTTGAGGCGGATGCCCTCCTCAATCGAGTACTCATCCCAGGGATTCACCACGTTGGGTTTACCGCCCGGATCTTCCCAGCTCACGCTGCCGTCGGCGCGTACCGTCAGGTCAGCAGTAGTGCTGGGGGTTTGTTTGGTACAAACGACTACTTTCATGTATCTACCTCCAGATTGAATGATGAAGGATGAAGTATGAAGGATGAAGGATGAAAAACGAATTGTGATGAAGCCATTCACAATTCACAATTCACAATTCACAATTCACAATTCATTCTTCTCAGGTTTCCATCAACAACGGCTCATTTATTTCGCGAAAACGTTCCAGGAACGTTTCGTTGGTAAACTTAAAGGTAACGGTGCGCCAGGAAAAGGATACGAGGGCGGCGGCTTGCAGAATTTCCTTTTTGGCGGGCAGGGCTTTGCTGGCGCTTAACCGGTGGAAGATGTGGAGAACGGCCGTTCCCCCCACCGCCCCTATCCACAATCCCACCACCAGCCGCAGCCAAAACGCCATGCCTGCCGGCGTCAGTAGCAGCGCCAGCGCCAGAAGCATAAAACCAACCCCGGCCGCTGTCAGCCAGCCCAACTTCTCAAAACGCTCTTCCTCGCCCGACTTACGCGCCGCTTCCCGGGCGCAGGCAGCGCACAAAGGCACATCCACCACCCGCGTCACGCGCCCCTGGCGCTTCTTCAAAGGCAGCGGCGTGGCTCCCGGCTCCGCGCAGTTCACGCAAATGCCGGGAAACTGCACAGTTTCTTCTGGCTGCACCTTAATTTTAACAATTGCATCTGCCATAAAAGGCTCCACCGGCTTCTGTCCAGTGTACAGTGCTTACTAATCCTCGCTCTGCCAAAACTCCGCTTCAAACGCCGGCAGTTCGCAGCGCAGGGGTTTATCTTTCCGATTGCCGAAGGCGTAGGCGGCCTGCATCAGTTGGTGAATTTCGCTGGTGCCTTCGTAGATGATGCCGCCCCGGCTGTTGCGCAGGTAGCGCTCCACGTCGTATTCGTCGGAGAAGCCGTAAGCGCCGTGCACCTGGATGGCTTCGTGGGCCGCTTTGAAGGAGTAGTCGGTGGCGTACCACTTGGCCATAGAAACTTCGCGGGTATTGCGCTGACCTTCGTTTTTGAGCCAGCCCACCTTGAGGTAGAGCAGGCGCGCCACGTCGTACCACTGCTGCATCCAGGCGATTTTTTGCTGCACTAGCTGGTGTTGGGCGATGGGCACGCCGAAGGTTTCGCGTTCCTGGGCATATTTGATGGAGGCTTCCAGGCTGGCGCGAATCAATCCGGTTGCGCCGGCGGCGACGGTGTAACGGCCGTTATCCAGGCAGCTCATGGCAATCTTAAAGCCTTCACCCTCTTCACCAATGCGGTTGGCGGCCGGCACGCGCACATTGTCGCAGTTGATCCAGCCCGTTGAACCGGCGCGCACCCCCAGTTTGCCGTGAATGTCGCCGCTGGTCACGCCCGGCATGTCGGTTTCCACCATGAAGGCGGTGATGCCGTTGTGGGCGGGCTGCGCATCCGTGTCGGTTTTGGCAAACCAGAGGATGTGGTGGGCTTTGGTCGCCAGGCTGATCCACATCTTTTCACCGTTGATGATATAGTCGTCGCCGTCGCGGCGGGCGGTGGAGCGCATGGCCGCCACGTCAGACCCGGCGCCCGGTTCGGTCAGGCCGAAACCGGCATACTTTTCGCCGCGCGCCTGGGGCGTCAGAAAGCGCTGCTTTTGCTCTTCCGTGCCCCATTGCAGCACGCCCATGCTGTTCAGCCCCATGTGGACCGACATCACCACGCGCAAGGTGGTATCGACGCGTTCCAGTTCTTCGCAAACCAGACCCAGGGCAACATAGTCAAAGCCTTGTCCACCGTAGCGCACCGGGATGTTGATGCCCAAAATGCCCAGTTCGGCCATGCGCGGCAGCGCGGCCGGATTCATTTCTTGTTTCCGGTCGTATTCCTTGATGGTGGGGTAAATTTCGTTCTCGCCGAATTCGCGCACCATGCGGGCTGCTTCATTTTGTTCTTCAGTCAGGGAAAAATCTAGCATTGCACAGGTTCTCGTGGATGCTGTGTAAATTTTCGGCAGTTTGTTCACCGAAAACAGCTGCCCACATTATAACGAGTGGGGAAATGACGCGCAACATGTCGCACTGCGTCATGAATGGAATGATTTAGGTGACTGCCACCTACAAGATGACTGTCACCTGATATGATGTAAAATTGAACGGCTTATCAATTTGTAGGTTAATCACTGTTAGGGCAAAAGCAAATGACGCACACAGAAAGCACTTTTACCGGCCACGATGGCCTTGCACTCTTTTATCAATCCTGGCAGCCGGCGGTAGAACCGAAGGCGGCGCTGATCATCGTCCATGGCCTGGGCGACCATGGCGGGCGGTATATGAATTTTGTACGGCCGTTAACCGCCGCCGGTTATGCCGTCTATGCCTTTGACAACCGGGGCCACGGCCGTTCTCCGGGCAAGCGTGGTTTTGTCAACAGCTTCGCCGAATTCAGGCAGGATGTAGGCGTGTTTAAGAGTCTGGTGAAGGAGAGGGAGGGGGAACGGCCGTTATTCATCATGGGCCACAGCTTAGGCGGTCTGATCGTGCTGGACACCGTCCTCCACGACAGCACTGGCTACAAAGGCGTCGTCGCTTCCGCCCCGGCGCTGGATACTGGCGGCGTTTCAGCCGTGTTAATGGCCGCTTCCAAAATCCTTTCCCGCGTCAAGCCCGATTTGAGCGTGCCTTCAGGCCTGGACGTCAACGCCATTTCCCGCGATCCGCAAGCGGTGGCGGCTTACCAAAGCGACCCACTCGTTCATGGCGTCGGCACGCCCCGCCTGGCGACCGGGTCCACCGCCGCCATGACCTGGTGTTTTGCCAATACCGCCAATCTGCAGATCCCCATCCTTATGTACCACGGCACAGACGACAGAATCACTTCTCCCCTCAGCAGCCGCCAATTCTTCGACAAACTTACAACGCCGGACAAAACCTACCTCAACTACGATGGCGGCTACCACGAAAGCCACAACGACCTTCACCACGCCCAGGCCGCCGCCGACATCCAAAACTGGCTCGACGCCCATATATAAAAACCGCGGGGAGCGCGGAGGAGCGGAGATAAAAAAGGTTTTCTCCGCTCCTCCGCGCCCTCCACGGTTAAAAAATAAGGAAATACATGGACAAAATACTCATTAAAGACTTGCTTCTGCGCGGCATCATCGGCATCAATCCCGACGAGCGCGTCAATAAACAAGATATCCTCATCAACATGGTCATCTTCGCCGACATCCGCAAAGCCGCCGCCTCCGACGACATTGCGGATGCCGTCAACTACAAATCCATCACCAAGCGCCTCATCGCCCATGTCGAGCAGTCATCCGATATGTTGGTGGAAAAACTGGTCACCGACCTGGCCCGCCTCGTTATCACCGAATTCGGCGTGGAGCGCGTGCAGGTTCGCCTGGAAAAACCGGGCGCGCTGCGCTTCGCCCAATCCGTCGGCATTGAGATTGAGCGGACGAAAGAGGACTTTGTCTAAAAGTGGCAGGGTGGCAAAGTGGCAGGGTAGCGGAGTAGCGCGTTACCTCGTCACCTTGCCACTCTGCAACTTTGCCACCTTGCCCCATGAACCTCGTCGCCCTCACCCTCGGCTCCAATATTGACAAAGAGCGAAACCTGCCGGAGGCGGTTCGTTTGCTGCGAGAGTTGTGCGCGTCCGCTGAGCCTGTCGAAGCGCCGGTCACTGAGCCGGTCACTGAGCTTGTCGAAGTGACCGGCTCAGTGACCGTTTGCTCAGTGCTTGCCGTGGCCCCCGTCTACGAAACCGCGCCTACCGGCCTGCTGGATCAGCCCAACTTCTTCAACACGGCCGTTCTCATCCAAACCCCTCTCTCCGCCGCCGAGGTCAAAGAAACCATCATCGCCGCCATCGAAACACAGCTTAAACGCGTGCGCCAGGCAGAGAAAAACGCGCCGCGCACCATCGACATCGACATCGCCCTCTTCAACGACAGCATATTTGATTATGCGTTAAGTGACGGCTCCACCCGCCACGTGCCCGACAAAGACATCCTGCGCTTCCCCCACGTCGCCGTGCCCCTCGCCGACCTGCTGCCTGACATGCCCCATCCCGAAACCGGCGAACTGCTCTCCGCCATCGCCGCCCGCCTCCTCGCCGCCGCCCCAGATGCCATCTGGCAGCGACTCGATATTAGTCTTTAGTCGGGTAGTCTATAAATTTTTATTTTGTTGCATTTTATGCAATAGTCTGAACAACAACAGAAAAATTAATAAAACAAGGCTTGGCAAACAACAAAAAAATGCGATATAACGAATCCAGAAAAATAAAACTAATTCTCAACGTTCGCTTAAATTTTGTGATTAAAGTCAAATCTGGTATACCACCTTATCATGGCGGATATCAATAGCATCGATACTCAAATAGAAAATGTTGACCAATTACCTGTCATCTATGGATTGCTCCAAAAGATGAACGTACAAGCAACTATCGACAGTACCATCCAGCCTCATGGCAATTGGCAAGGAT
>JAWOGU010000655.1:0-7257 GCA_046496595.1 Chloroflexota bacterium | reverse complement strand
ACGAGGCTGCCCAGCTGCTGAGGCGTCTCTTGCAAGCGGCGGAAAACGGCGGCCGGTTGGGCAGTGTCATTCAAATCCTGCTGCTGCAAGCCCTGACGTTCCAGGCGCAAGATAACTTGCCCCACGCCCTCGTACCGTTGGAACGCGCTCTGGCCCTGACCGAGCCTGAAGGCTACGTGCGCATCTTCGTGGACGAAGGCGAAGCGATGCGATTGTTGCTTGAAAAACAATCGCGCCATCAAGACCATCCGCTGAGCGGTTATGTGGACAAACTCTTGGCCGCATTTACTCAACCGGTGGCTGCGCCAACATCAGCTAGCAGCCAGCAAAAACCAGACATGATGGAGCCTTTGAGCGAACGCGAACTGGAAGTGCTGAAGCTGCTGCGAAGCGACTTAAGCGGCCCAGAAATTGCCCAACAACTGATCGTGTCGCTTAACACCTTACGTACCCACACCAAAAACATTTTCAATAAATTGGGGGTCAACAACCGGCGAACGGCCGTTCGCCGCGCCGAGGAACTCGATTTATTCTAGCTGACCAGAAATCGTCAACCCCGGCCCCGGCAGGTATCACCAACCACCTGCCGGGGCTTTTTTGTTTTCCGCCATCAATCACCACCTCTATCACATCATGTGGTGATGACATCTCCCCACCTCTGGCGGTATCTTAAGGGCAAATCAACCACGAGAGAAAAACATGAGGCGCAGAATGGTTGAAACGCCAACCCCGAAAACTCAATCTTACGAAATCCGCCTCAAGGGACACCTGGAGGCTCGCTGGGTGACGTGGTTCGACGGTCTGGCCATCACGCTGGACGAGAACGGCAACACACTCCTGAGTGGCCCGGTGGTTGATCAGGCCGCCCTGCACGGCATACTCAAAAAAATACGCGATGTGGGCCTGCCTTTGCTCTCGGTTCGTTCCGTTGCGTCAGATACCGAGGAGGTTAGCGAAGCGTAAATTCTCAGCCTACTTTGACCTTCAACAAACAGTCACCTTCAAAACAAGTCATTGGTATTCATTTAAAAAGGAGAAAAACATGAAAACCTTGCAGAAATTTGGCGGTTTCGCCGCGCTGTACATGGCAGCTGCCTACCTGATCGGAATGGTTATCTTTCTCGTCATTTTGGACTACCCCAGCATTACCGACCCGGCGCAAAAGGCGGCCCTGCTCGTCAAAATGCCAATGGTCACCTTTTCAACCAACCTGCTCATGTACGTGTTCTTTGGCGTTTTCCTGATTGTCCTGTCGCTGGCGTTGTACGATCGGTTGAAGTCTGGCGCACCGGCAATCATGCAGGTGGCAACCGCAATCGGGATCATTTGGGCTGGCTCGCTGATCGCCAGTGGTATGGTTGCGAATGCCGGGATCGCCCCTGTCGTGGCGCTTTATGCCAAAGACCCGGCTCAGGCCGCGTTGACCTGGCAGGGAATTGAAACCATAGCGAGCGGGTTGGGCAACGGCAACGGTGAAATCAAGGGTGGCCTTTGGATGCTTCTCGTCAGTTGGGCTGCTTGGCGATCCGGAGGGCTTCCCAAAGGGCTGAATATTCTCGGCCTTTTGGTCAGCGCGGTGGGCATCATTTCCATCTTCCCAGGGTTAACCGCTCTAACCGGGCTGTTTGGACTGTTCCAAATCATCTGGTTTGTCTGGCTGGGCATCATCCTTTTGCGCAGCAATCCAAACCCAGTGATGCAAGACCAACCGCCATTTCGGCTTCAAGTTTCAACAGCAAACCAGAGTATTGGCCAGGTTGAGAGTTAGCCGCGCCAATTTTGAATAGTCATCGTGGAGGAATGCTCATGAAAGCGATTGTGTACACAAAATTTGGACCGCCAGACGTTCTTCGGCTCCAAGAGGTGGAAAAACCCACCCCTAAAGCGAATGAAGTGCTGATAAAAATACATGCGACAACCGTTGTAAAAGAAGACCCAGATTTGAGAGCGTCCCCAGGTTTTAATGGTTTTCTGAAACCCAGACATCCAATCCTGGGGCAGGAGTTGGCTGGAGAAATTGAAGCAACAGGCAGAGACGTGACCCGTTTCAAACCCGGCGACCAGGTATTTGGCTTTGATATGTTTGGCGCGTATGCTGAATACAAATGTATGCCTGAAAACGGGGCGCTGGCTATTAAGCCGGTTAATCTGAGTTACGAAGAAGCCGCAAGCGTTCCGAATGGGGCATTAACCGCGCTGCCTTTTCTAAGAGATAAGGGCAAGATTCAGAGTGGACAAACCGTGCTGATCTATGGCGCTTCTGGATCGGTTGGCGCTGCTGCGGTTCAACTGGCCCGGTACTACAGGGCGGAGGTGACAGGAGTATGTAGTACGGCAAATTTGGCATGGGTTCAATCTTTGGGCGCCAATCAGGTGATTGATTACACCCAGGAGGAGTTTACCGAAAACGGCAAGGCCTATGACATTATTTTTGATACGGTTGGCAAGCGTTCGTTTTCACAGTGCAAAGGCTCGCTGACGGATGAAGGCATCTATCTGACGACGGTCCCTAAGCCGGAAATTATGCTTCAAGCGTTATGGTCCACCAAGAGGGGCGGCAAAAAGGTGAAGTTTGCGGCTACCGGTTTGAGATCAGCCAGGGAGAAGAGCAAAGATCTGGTCTTGCTCGCGGAATTGCTTGAGGCGGGGAAGATAAAACCGGTCATAGATAGATGTTATCCGCTCGAACAGATTGCCGAAGCTCACCGGTATGTGGCGCAGGGCCACAAAAAGGGTAATGTGGTAATTACGGTGTAACATAGCGACCCATCCTGACGTTGCTATTGGTCTGGTAATTCGCCGAATAGGAGTTGGGCTTGGGGTGTAACCTATGACCAAACTAACCTGCGCTTTGAGATTAGCCCACAGACCGCGCCTCCTGAACTGGCGACGCAGATGGTGGGCTGGAGTGTAGCATGTTGGCTGCGGGCGATGCAGGCAGTGGATGAAACGCGCACGCTCGACGCCAGTGGCCGTGACGATGACGCCAGGCGAATCGCCTTTCTCGAACGGTATCGGTCTGGTTTACCATCCGCCACGTCAAAGGCGAACAGGAAGTGGCGGGGATTGGCGCGGGCGCTTTTGCTCACGGGGCTGCGCCTGTTGCAAGAACGTGGGCTGGATACGGCCGTACTGGGCACAAGCAGCGATAATGAGGCGATGCTGGGCACTGCCCGGTCTGTTGGGTTTGAGGTACATATGCTGCCGCACATTGCATCGCTCTGCCATTCCTTTACAGATGGCTGGTAAATATTCTATACTGGCGCAACGTCCAAGCCAACACCTGGCTGTTTCTGTCAGGCATACCACCACGATTAAACGTCCAAACACATCAAGTTATCGGTAAAGAGGGATTGATGGCCTTTGATATCTGTCACGGATTGGAAGAACAAAATTGGGAAAACATGGACTCTGGCGAACGCTTCGATTTCCTGCGCCAGATGATTGAACAGTCGCTCACTGACTGGCAGTATGAGCCGGTAGATGTCGTAGCCGGCGCAGCGCCCGATGGGGCGGAAATGTACTACGACAAAGATACCCGGTCGCTGGTGATTGACGTGGACAAGGTAGGCGCCGACGACTATTCTGGATTTGACGGCGTTTCATTGGGCATCCATGAGGTTCTGCACGCCCTGGATGACCAGGATTTCGGCGGCAGCTACGATTATTTTGGGGATCAATCGCAGAGCGCCATACACAACGAGCTGCACCAGGCCGCTCTGGCCTGGACAACTGACCGTCAGGAAGAATGTTTCCAGGCAGGACAGTCCAGCGAATCAGCGCCGGACAAAACCTTGCCGCCGATTAACTGGGGAATGTAATTATGTGTTTTGCTGAACTATCCGAACAGAACGCCCAAGCCTACCAGCGTTACCAGGCGCTGCGGCGCGAAGTGCTGCGCCTGCGGATTGACAACGCCCGCAATGAAGGATTGCTGGCTCTCATCGCCGCCATTGAATCCCAGGCCGCCAACGAGCGGCACACGCATGGCGAAGCGCTGGCCGAACTGAGTGAACGTCGGGCCACCGCTTACCGGCGCATGGCCCGTTACCGAAGCGCGCGGGCTATTTTTGGCCGACACGCCTCCAACAATCTCCATCATTCCGGCCTGGTGGAGGAAACGCCATGATTCCCTACGGTGTTATGCCCGCTCGCGTACGTCTGGCGTCAGATACCGATTACCCGCTTACGCTGCGCGCCCTGATCGAAAAAGCGACCCGTCATTGTCTGTGTTCTCTCTTTATCGTTGACCTTCTCCCGGCCAGCGATCCGGAGTTGCAGGTTCACGAGGTGTTTCGCGCCTTGCAGGGCGCTTTGTGGCGCGGGGTAGATACACGGCTGCTCATCGGCGGCAGCCGCACCAACCTGGATATTGCCGAACGGTCAATCACCGCCCGGAGTTGGGCCGAAGAACACGGCATTCCGGTACGCTGGCTGACAGCCCAGGCTGTACGCGGCAGCCACGTGAAACTAGTCGTGGCCGATGACTATGTGTTGACCGGGTCGCACAATTGGTCAGGCGGCGCTTTTACCAACCAGACGCAGGACAGCGTGTTGGTACAGTCGGCAGCGCTGGCGACGCGCTTTGTCCATTTCTTTGAGGGTCAGTGGCTCCGGGCAGAACAACGATGAGCTATTACAAAATCAACTGGTCGCAGTTTGTCACCGACGCCTCCCTGTCCATTCTGGCCGGGCAGGTCGGCGCGCCAATCACTCAGCCTGTGGCGGAATTACGGCCGTTCGTCGCCTCTATTTGCGCCTCCGCCGGTGGGCTGCCGATGACTGAACAACCCCTTGATGAGGCAGCGCGCACGGCCGTTGTGCTGCGTCTGGTAAATGAAGCCGTGGCCCACGCGCTGCATAAGGCCCATAAGGGGGTCCGGCGTGTACCGGACAATTACGTTCAGACTGCCGGAGCCGGGATGTTGGCCGAGATTATTACCCCGGTGACGCCTCTCAACCTGAATACCGCATCGGTCAGAGAGATGGTACACCTGCCGGGCATTGGGCCAACTTTGGCCGCTCGCATTGTCGGTGAGCGATTGGCGCGAGGGCCATACAGTTCGTTGGACGACCTGGACCAGCGCGTTAAGGGTGTGGGACCAACGGCCGTTGTCAGGCTCCGTTATCGCGTTCGCTTCGGTTCTCCTCTGGAGGCCATAAACACTGCCGTTCCTGACCTGGCCGTGTTGACAGCCAGAATGCCCGGCGCAACTGTCTGGGAACAGTTGGTTGTGGCGTTGGACGCGGTGGCAACCACCTGCGCGGCCGACCCCTATCCGGCGACGAGGGAATATCAGCCCCGCCATTTTGACCTGGCACTGGCGGAACCGGAAAACCAGGCCGATTGGGTCGGCGTTCTGTCCGGCCTGGACTATTTTCGGCGACTACCAGCCCTGCTGCAAAACGTCACCGCTTCGCTTGACGTCTGTCTGTTTCACATCGCCCTGCCGGAGCCGACCCATCCAACACGCCTGTTGCTTGAGGCGCTGGTTGCTGCCCACGAGCGGGGTGTGGCTGTGCGCGTGCTGCTGGATGCCGACAGACCAGAAGACCCCTATCGTTCATCGGTGATTAACGCCGCGGCGCAGGCGTATCTGTCCGCCGCCGATATACCAGTTCAGTTTGACTCCACGGAGCGACTGCTCCACTCAAAATACCTGGTTGCGGACGGTTCTCTGGTTATTATGGGCAGCCACAACTGGTCGGCCGGTTCCTATTTTGCGTATGATGACCTGAGTCTAGTTATCCAGTCTGTGGAACTTGCCCAGACATTAACCGCTCGTTTTGCCGCTCTCTGGCAAGAGGCCAGTGAGCGGCCGTTGGATGGGTGACAACAATCCAGAAAGCCCATCATTGACTCTACTGAAAAAAGGTCGTGCAAAGACGCAGAGGCGTCGAGCTTCCAGAGTAAAAAATTGCGTAATCTCCGGTTTTTCGCAAGAGTCATCATTCCGTTCATATTGGACATCGGAGGCGAGCAGATGAATACCACCCACGTCGTTTTGCGTCGGGTCAAAGACGCCGACGGCTCGCGTCTTCTGGAAGCATCGCTTACCGTCGAAGGCAGCGTGCTCATCACGGGTACCGACCTCGGCGACGGTGTTGAGCGACTCTTTGGTGCGCAGGAGTACGAATGGGCCTGGACCATCCCATCGGCGGCTGTGCCCGCCCTGCTTCACGCGCTTGGCGCAACCGACAATGTGCTGTCGGCGCTCGAAGCGCGCTTCAGCGGCGATAATGCGGCGCTGCTCGGCTCTTTCCTGGAAGCGCATGAGATTCCTACTAACCGATGGTCCCGCCTTGGTGACTAAACTAAAACGGATTCGCCGTCGCCGGCAACACCTATAGCCATTCACGACAAGCCAGGTAACACAGCGTATGAATAAAAGACCAAGAAAAAGCAAAAAGCCAACCCAACTGAAAGATCTCGCGCCGGGTATTCGCATGAAAGGGGGCATCCATTTCGACCCCACGATTCAGGCGTTTGTCGCCATCGTTCATACATGGGACAACCTCCAGTGTCAGGGTGAACCGCAAGAATGGCGCTCTCCTGAGGTATTCCCCACCGAAGAAGCGGCAATGCAGCATTACAAATCCGACATCCGGCCCATTCTGGAGCAGATGATGGCCCAGATAGCCAAATCGTATCCTGACAAACAGACCGAGCATCGCCGCCTGGAACCATAGCCAAATGCACAGCCCATCTGGGGCGCAAGGCGTCGTTCTGGATGCGTCTGTATTTCGACTTAAACCGATCTCCGGAAAATCCGGCCGCGCCAGGCAGCCCGACACGACACAGCGACCTGGCGCTTGTCTGCCAAAACAAAACCGCCCCGTCGAAACGGAGCGGTTTTGTTTTGTCTCCAGACCAGGGGGGCGGCCTGAAGACCGGAGGGCGGGTAATACGTATACGAGAAAGGAGGGTGTATTAACCCTGAGTCCAGCGGAGCGTTCCAGTCGCGTTTCTCTCGTGCCAGTTTTTTTGGGGGGGAGGAATTTCTCTCTCGTATATAACCCCACTGAACCTGCCCATAGTATACTAAACTTTGCGCCAAATTTCATCCTCTGCTCGTTGAACAGCCTGCCAATCGTCCTCATGCGCACCTGCCTCAGAAAGGACTCGCCGCCATCTAGCCCCCTGGCTTAATGGCCTGCGCCAGCCGCCAGGCCAGACGCAGCCGAGCTATCAGATGGCGGCGCCAAGTGGGGATGTCAGCCAGCAGCCCGTCGTAGGCGTAAACTACCAGGATGTTT
>JAWOGU010000637.1:0-2658 GCA_046496595.1 Chloroflexota bacterium | reverse complement strand
ATTGGCATTATGCGACACCAATGTTTGCGCCGTCGTCTGGCCGATGAATGGACATTGCAAGCCGAACTAATGTCTTGGGAAATGCACAGCAATGACGCTTGTCGCAAAATTCATTGGGGATTCACCGTTGAAGATGCTCGTCGCGTTTTCAAAGAGTATTACCCCTCAAAATTAGAAAGTTGAGGTACTAGAGGATGTGGTAACGGCCGTTTTGCAGCAAATGAAGGAAATCAAAGACTGAAGTTTGGCGGCCGCCCAATCTTTAATCTTTATTATATAAATATTCTATGGTCATCATAGACTACATGAATGTTTTGCATGGTGCTGGCAGCGGCATGGGAAGGACTTTATACTGCCCACATGCTTCATACAACGACACGCAAACGCACGCCTTCATATTCCCCACGCAGCCTAGAAGCGCCGGTAGGCCATACCCCCTTGCTGCATCTGCGGCAAACGGCTGTTGCCATGGGCCTACCCCCCTCCGTTCAGCTTTACGCCAAAGCCGAATGGTTTAATCCCAGCGGTTCCGTCAAAGACCGGGCCGCCTGGCACATTATGCACACAGCAGAGGAAAACGGCCGTTTGTGGCCCGGCATGACCATTTTAGATTCCAGCTCCGGCAACATGGCCCTGGCCTACGCCGTCTTGGGACAGGCCGCCGGCTACAAAATCAAGCTCGTCGTGCCGGAAAGCGCCGGCAGCGACCGCCTGGAACATCTGCACCGCCTGGGCGTTGACCTCACCGTCACCGCGAAAGCCGAAGGCTCCGATGGCGCAATCCGCGCAGCCAGAGAAATGGCCGCGGCTGATCCAACCCTGTTTTACGCCCGCCAGTATGACAACCCCGCCAACTGGCAGGCATACTATGAAACGATGGCCCCGGAAATCTGGGCGCAAACCCACGGCCTCGTCACCCATTTTGTGGCGGCGCTGGGGTCCAGCGGCACGTTTATGGGCACAGCCCGCCGCCTGCGCGCCTTTAATCCCGACATCCACACCACCGCCGTGCAGCCCGCCAGCGCCACAGAGGGCATCAAAGGGTTGAAACACATGCCCAGCGCCATCCGCCCCACCATTTATGATGAGAAAGTGGCCGATGCCCAGGTGGCAGTGACCCGCATCGAAGCAGAAGCGATGCAAGAAATGCTGGCATTGTGTGAAGGTCTGGAAGTGGGTTTATCGGCGGCGGCGGCGGTTGTGGCTGCCGTGCAGCAGGCGCGCGCCCTGGAGTATGGGCACATCGTCACCGTGCTGCCGGACGCTCCGCCACGCAGTTAACCGGGTCATGCGGCAGTCAGTGTAAGGGCGGTTCGCGAACCGCCCCTACATTTGGTATCAACTCCCTCCGCCAACCTTCGCCAGTTCAAACACAAACACCCCATCCCTGCTGTACAACAACGTCATCTCCGGGTTGCGGCTCAAAGCCGCCGGATCAAAAAAGCCGCCGCGCGCGCCGACGTAAACGTGGCTGACGCCCTGTTCACGCAGCCAGGCCGCCGCCGTTGGCGACGACCAGTCCGCCGTGTCAGTAGCCTGCTGGTTAAACGTCTGGTTGGCGCGAAACAGGTCGCGGTTGTAGATGTGGTCAATGGGCGGGACGGTGTTGGTGCGCCCGGTGACAGGCGTGAGCCAGGCGCCGCCGTCATGGCCAGCCCAGGTTTGGCCCAGCCACTTCCAGGCGCTGGCGGCGATGACGGCGTCGGGCGGCAGGTTATCGTCTACCCAGGCCAGACCAGCCGTATCAGGCCGCCAGGCGAGTACAGTACCGTTGTTGAGGATGGTAATCTGGTAAAAGACGCCAAAGACGAAAACGGCCGTTACCAACACTCCCGCCCCACCCGCCGCTGCCACCTGTCCCAGCCAATGGCGCTGTTGAAGCCAGCGCCACACCTGCTCGGCAATCACTGCCAGAAAAATCGACAGCGGAATGAAGAGATTGATGTACATACTGTTAATGTTGACCAGGGATGTGCCCGGCAGTCCCCACCGATCGGAAGCCAGGATGAGAAAGAGGACCGCCACCCAGCCCGCCAGCGCCAGCGGCACGGCCGTCCAACGTTTGCCGCGCAGCGCCGGAATGAGCACCAGCCCAAACAAAATGCCTGCCAGATACACAAACCAGCGTTCCCAACCCGTGTTTAAGTAGCCTACCGGGAACTCGTTGTAGCCGCCAATGGTAAAGGAAACGGAACGCAGCGGTTCGGCGACGCGCAGCAGATTGACCGTTTGCGGCAAAACCAGCAGCCCGCCGACAGCCGCCGCCAGCGCCAGCCAACGGCCGTTTCGCCCCATACTCATCAGCCACACCACCGCCGCGAAAGGCAAAAAGTAGACAAAGACCCGAAAATGCACCAGGAACAGCCCCGCCGCCAGCAGGCTGACCAGCCACCACGTCTGCCGCCACGCTTTTGCGCCGCGCACCAGCCGCCACGTTAAACCCAGCAGCACGGGCATGAGCAGAACGGCCGTTAACTGCGTGCTGCGTCCCCAGGAAAGATAATACGCCGGGAAGAAGAAAGGCAGCGCCACCAGGAACGCCGCCAGCAGCCCGACTAACCGGCGGCGCGTGAAGAACCAGGCTCCGGCATACACCGTCAGCACCACCAGCGTGTTGAGCAGTTGGCCGAGCAAAAGCTGCATCTGAGGCAGATCCCA
>JAWOGU010000622.1:0-18263 GCA_046496595.1 Chloroflexota bacterium | reverse complement strand
CCGCCGCATCCTCGACCTTCAGCCGGACCTGGATGCCAGCGTCAGGCGACCAGACCCGCACCGTCATCGTGGTGTCGCTGGCTGTGAAGGGCAACGGCGGCACCGAGAAGTTCGGACCGGTGGACACCGTGGTCCCAGCCCACAACTCGGCCGTCGCCGACTTGACCACCCTGGCCACGTTGTTGGCCGCATTCGTCGGATCCACGACGACAGTCGAGTCGTCTGCGCCGCCAAAGCCAGTCAAGGTGTAGGTGACCTCAGGCGAGTCGAAGGTGATGGGGTCCCAGGCGGGCGGCGGGGGCGTCGCGCCGCCGCTGAAGGTCACGTCGTCGAAATAGTAGGTCTTTTCCCCTGCCACAACGCCGGTCACGCCAAAGTTGAAGAAGATGGAGACCTTGTTGTAGGTATAGGCCAGGTTAAGCGCCGCCGTCCCAGCCGCCGGGTTCGCGAAGTCGAAGGTCAGCGTCTCCCAGTCGTTGGCCACCGAGGTCGTCGCCTCGGTCTCGACCGACTTGGTCGGATCCGCCGCATCCTCGACCTTCAGCCGGACCTGGATGCCAGCGTCAGGCGACCAGACCCGCACCGTCATCGTGGTGTCGCTGGCTGTGAAGGGCAACGGCGGCACCGAGAAGTTCGGACCGGTGGACACTGTGGTCCCGGCCCACAACTCGGCCGTCGCCGACTTGACGACCCTGGCCACGTTGTTGGCCGCATTCGTCGGATCCACGACGACGGTCGAGTCCTCTGCGCCGCCGAAGCCTGTCAGGGTGTAGGTGATCGCGCTCGAGTCGAAGGTGATGGGGTCCCAGGTGGTCGCCAGGGCCGTCGCACCGCCGATGGAGTCTTTTCCGGCTGGCAGACCGGACTCAAAGTCGGCGATGACGGGGAAAACGGCCGTTACCGCTTCCGGCTCATTGGTGCGGGCAAAAGCCAGATTTGTGAAAAATACATAGGTGAGCATGATAACCATGAACACCATACCGAATACAAACATACCTTTTTGCCATTTCATTGAATTTTTGCTCCTCTTGGTAGCGGCTGTCTAGAGGTCAGCAGCCAATTTCAAATCCCATTAGAAACCGGTTTCGTATATATGGCATATTTATCCGTGTATTTGAAATCGGTTTCACAAACTATAGCTAAATTCAATAAAAATGTCAATAATACGGGGTAATGTTGGTGTTTATGTGAAACCGTTTTCAGTGTATAATAACACCAGTGATGAGGTGAATGATGTCGCAAAAGAAACGAATTACCATCCAGGATATTGCCCTGAAAGCCAATGTCTCCAAAAGCACGGTCTCCCGAGTGCTAAACGACACCACGCCCGTAGCGCCTGAAAAGGAAACGGCCGTTCTGGAGGCCATGGCTGAACTCAATTATCAACCCAATATTTTTGCCCGTGGCCTGGCCGGCGGGCAGTCGTTGACCATTGGCGCGCTGACCCAAAATATTGGCAGCCCTTTCTACGACACCATCATGCGCGGCATCATCGCCGGCTTGGAAGGCAGCGACTACTCCCCCATCTTTGCCGATGGCCGCTGGCAGTTAGCGGCGGAACAAAAAGCGCTGCAAACTCTGTTGGAACGGCGCGTCGACGGCCTGATTATTGTAGGTGGTACGCTGTCCGGAGAAACGCTGGCAAAACTAGAGGAGCAGGCGCCCGTTGTCATCGTGGCGCGGGAAGTAGCCGAACTTCAGGAATACTGCCTCTTTACCGACAATTTCCAGGCAGCTTACGAGGCCACCCGCTTCCTCATTGAAGCGGGACACCGGCGCATCGCCCATATTACCGGCTTGGAAATGCACCAAGACGCCCGGCGTCGTCGCGCTGGCTACACGCAAGCCCTGGCCGATGCAGGTATTGAATTTAACCAAGATCTGGTGGTGGGGGGAGATTTCCGGCGGCAGTCGGGTATATTGGGGGTGGAAACTCTGCTAACACGGGGACAGACGTTCAGCGCCATCTTTGCCGCCAACGACCAGATGGCCTCCGGCGCGCGTCTGGCTTTATTCCGCCGGGGTATCCGCGTGCCGGATGACATATCGTTGATCGGTTTCGACGATCAGCCCGAGTCAGCCTACATGACGCCGCCCTTGACCACCGTCAGGCAGCCCGCCGATGAATTGGGCGAGGCAGCAGCGGCGTTTATGCTCCACATCCTCAAAAAGAAGCCGTTTACGCCGCCCACATTTCCTACTGAGCTAATTATCCGGGAATCTGTGGCGCGTTTCCGCTAAAATCAGAAGTAACAATACAACCTTGTCGAAGCCCGGCTGCCTTCGACAAGCTCAGGCGACAAGCTCAGGCGACAAGCTCAGGCAGCAACCTGCAAAATTACAATCAGAACACCGTTTCAGGCCAATCGATCATCCAGGCGGTGATCAATTCATCTTGCGCCACAAATTTAACGCTTTCCGGCACGATGAGCAGGGCGTTGGCCTGCACCAGAGAAGTCATGATGTGAGAACCCTGGCTGCCGGTGGTGGCAGCCACATAGTCGCCAGCTTCATTGCGCTGCACAACCGCGCGCACATAGCTTTCTCGACCATCTGAATGAATACTCTCCAACATACGCACGGTGATTTGAGGGCGTTCTAGACGAGTATGCCCGGCCATTTTTAAGATAGCCGCCCGGGCGAATCGTTCAAAAGAAACCAGGGCCGACACCGGATTGCCGGGCAGGCCGATGTAGGGAATACCGGCGTATTTGCCATAGGCCAGCGGTTTACCCGGTCTCATGCGCACCCGCCAAAAGCCAAACTGCCCCTCTTGCTCCAGCACCGATTTCACCACATCATATGCGCCCACCGACACCCCGGCTGAACTGACAAAGAGATCAGCCTGCGCCTCGATGCCTGCTTGCAATTTGGCGCGGACGTCGTCTGCCGTGTCGCGGGCAATACCCAGGAAAATGGGTTCCGCGCCTAAGGCGTTCACCTGGCTGGCCTGTGCATAACCATTGCTGTTGCGAATTTTGCCGGGCTGCAAAGGTTCGTGTACCGGCAGCAGTTCGTCGCCGGTAGCCAGCACGGCCACGCGGGGGCGGCGCACCACCGACACGCGGCTGATGCCCAGGGAGGCGAGTACGCCAATCTCCTGCGGCCGCAAAATGTGGTTTTTCTCCAGGACAATCTGCCCGGCCCGGATGTCTTCGCCGACGCCGCGTACGTAATCTCCCGGCTGCACGGCGCGTTTGATGAGGATATGGGAGGGTAACGGCCGTTCTTCATCCCGCCAGGGTTCGTTCGTATCTTCCACCGGCACGACGGCGTCAGCCCCTGCGGGCAGCGGCGCGCCCGTCATAATCCGCGCCGCGGCGCCCACTTCCAGGACAAAGTCAGGCATCGTGCCGGCAGCCACGTCCCCCACCACCCGCAGGTTGACAGGCGTTTGCAGGCAGGCCGTCATCACGTCATCGGCGCGCAGCGCATAGCCGTCCATCGAAGAGTTGGCGAAAGGCGGCAAACTGTCTGCCGCCGCCACCGGCTGCGCCAGCACACGCCCCAAGGCGTTCAGAATAGGTGTTTCTTCCGCCGGCAGCACGGACACGCTGTCCAAAATCATTTTTAGGGCTTGGGCCACTGTCAGATATTCATTGTCGGACATTCCACGCACTCCAATGAAAAAGCGGGGATTAGAGGATTCAGGGATAAATCGTAAAGAAAATCCTGAAATCCCCCAATCCCCGCGCTTGATTTGGTAATGAGATAATTTAGGATTGGGCTAAACGGCCGTCCAGCGCCAGCACATCAGCCTCAGCCTGCATGGCGGACAACACATTGCCAATGTGTTCCCAAACCTCAAGCTGCCCGGCAAAACAGGCACGGCTGAAATCTTCTGTCACCGCTGTCACATGGTCCCTCTCGACGCCAGCGGCAAAGCGGTGGTCTTTCCATTTCTTGCGGATCGAACTCAGCGTCACTTCATGAATGTTACGCGAGGGACGCACCAAAGCCGTGGCGATAATCAGCCCGGTAATTTCGTCACACGCCAACAAGGCATAATCGATGGGTTTTTCCCGTTCCACGCCGGTGCCTTCGGTGTAATGCGACAAAATGGTGCGGACCGTCTCTTCCTCCCACCCTTTATCCCGTAAGATGTCTGCGCCCTTAATGGGATGATGATCCAGATCCGGGTGAATTTCCCAGTCGAAGTCATGGATTAAACCGACATTGGCCCAATCATCCGCGTCTTCTCCCAACTTTTCGGCGTACCAGCGCATGGCTGCCGCCACAGCCTGCATATGGCGGCGTAAGCCCACGTCTGACACATATTCACAAACGAGCGCCCAGGCGTCTTCCTGCGTTTTCATCAGGCTTCTTCTTCCTTGCCGGGATGACGCCCACAATCACAGCCGCCATTTTCCTGCCGGGAGCAGCCCTTTTCTGCCTTTTCCTCAAGCGCTTTCAGCTCTTCCAACGGTTCAAACTCGTGGCGGAACACCTCTTTTACTTCGCCTTCGACATCGACTATGACGGAATCGCGCAGCACGCGCATATCCCGCACTTTCCCTTCCCCATACGGCGTGCCGATCATTTTGCCGATGCGCGGCAGTGTTTTCTTGGCTTCCACGTACTGCTCAAATTCATACACCAGGCAGCAGCGCAAACGGCCGCACATGCCCGTGATTTCCTGCGGACTTAAGGAAACGCCCTGTTCTTTAGCCATACGAATAGAAATGGGGCTGAACTCCGTGAGGAAAGTGGAGCAGCAGCGAGGGGCGCCGCAAGCGCCAAAACCGCCCATGATCTTGGCCACGTCACGCGGACCAATCAGGCGCATTTCCACGCGGGCATGGATGGATTTCTTGAGGCTGTTTTTGAGCGGATTGATATCCAGGTTTTTGTTTTCTGTGGTGTAATGGAAGGTGATCCAGGATCCGTCGAAGCTGTATTCCGCCTTCACGAATTTGGCGTCTTTAATGTTGAGCTTGCTGGCTGCTTCCCGGCAAATGATCAAGGCATCAAGTTCTTTTGTTTCCCAAACCTGTTTCATAATCAGGTCACGCGGGTTGGCTTTTCTGTCGACGTAGCGCATGCCTTTTTGCCGGTGCGCCTGTTCGGGCGGCACATAGGCAATCACCTGTCCCAGTTGTTTACCGCGTTTGGTTTCTACTACCACGTGGTCGCCCGCTTCCAGTTCTTCCGGATTTCTGACTTTAAAGTGGTACAGTTTCCCCAGTTTTTGGAAGCGAATACCCACTACATTTGATTTCTCTGCGATTTCCGCAGTCATAGGTTTCTCCATACCTGTGCAAGTCCAAACTTGCTCAGGCTACGTTATCTAATAAAAAGCCAGCCCTACATTGAGCTGGCTTCCCATCACTATTATTTTACACCATAACGGCCGTTATGGTTGCCATCCCCCATTCTCTCACAAATCCAACACAAAAGACGACGGTCTACCCAATCATCTCAATCGGGATGAAATTTGAATCCTTGCTGCTCAAATTGATCACACTTACCCGGGCTGCCACTTTTCTAGCCATATCACGAATCGCTTCGGCCGCCGGCGAGTCGGGATGAGAAATAACAATCGGCGCCCCCGCATCCCCGCCCACGCGAACATTAGCCTCCAAAGGAATCGAGCCTAAAAATTGCGTGTTGTTTTCATCCGCCAGGATTTGGCCGGCGCCGGTGCCAAAGAAATCGCCGCTCATATTCTCAACAACGCCCAGGATAGGCACATCCAATTTCTCAAACATCTTTAAACCACGTAACGCATCAGAAACCGCCACCTGCATCGGCTGCGTCACTACCACAGTCCCGGTCAGCGGCAGCACCTGCGCCAGCGTCAATTGCGCGTCACCCGTGCCCGGCGGCAAGTCGATAATCAGGTAATCCAGATCGCCCCACTCCACGTCCGTCAACAACTGCTGGATAGCGCCATGCAGCATCGGACCCCGCCAGATCAAAGGTTGATCCGGCTTCACCATAAAGGCCATCGAGATAAACTTCACCCCATAACGCTCCGCCGGAATCATCTTGCGATCCCGCGGGGCGGGCATCGTATCCACACCCATCATCATCGGCACATTCGGGCCTAAAATATCGGCGTCCAGCAAACCCACTTTGGCGCCTTCCTGCACCAAAGCAATCGCCAGATTCACCGAAATCGTCGTCTTACCTACGCCGCCTTTGCCGCTGGAAACAGCGATGGTATTGCGGAAATTCTGCCCAATCTGGCTGCCAATGCGCCGATCCGTGGGCACATTGGCGTCCCATTTCACCGTGACCTCGCCCAAACCCGTAATCGACGACAGCGCCGCCCGTGAATCTCGCTCCATTTTCCCTTTTAAGGGACAGGCCGGCGTTGTCAGCATAATGGTAAACGTAACATCATTGCCCTCAATTTTTAGCTCACGAATCATATTGAGAGAAACCAAATCCCGGTGTAATTCCGGTTCAATCACTGTCGCCAGCGCCGCCATGACAGCTTTTTCTGTAACCTGATTATTTTGACTCATATCGTATCCTATAAATGAAGATAAAGAGGGACTGAAGGGTTTCGCCGCCCCCAGTCCCTAAATTTTTAGCCGCTCAATTCATGAAAAAAGCGTAGCCGTTCACGCCCCGTAGGTTGAGCGTTCGACTGCCTCTCGACATGCTCGAGAGCCGCTCACGCCGAAGTCCTGTCAAAACCGATTCTCCTTCGACAAGCTCAGGGGACGGGGGTGAATGATTGCTATTCGGATGAGGTTAATAATATTCACCTCGATAATGCAACTGCCGTATTTTAGCTTCCTCAATGCGCGCTTCTTGCTCATCAGCGGCATCTTTATCCTTCTTCTTGCTTTTAGACGACTGGGCAAAATCACGGGCGGCGGCTTCCGCTTCCGCTTTCTTAGGCGCGATTTCTCGCCAATAACTAATCGGCTTGCTCAAACGCGCTTTATCGTGGATGTGGGCCGTCGTCCGGTTATAGCTGGCTAACTCGTAATCATGATCCATCTTAATGGCGTCGAAGGGACAAAATTCAGCGCAGTAGCCACAGTTCATGCAGATATCAATGTCAATGTAAAACTGTTCCGGCTCCGGCTTCGGACGGCCGTTTGGCTGCTTGCCCCGTTCAATCCAGATACATTGCGGTGGACACACCTTGGCACAAATCCCACAAGATGTACACCAATCATGACCCCACTTCTGACCAGGCGGCGGTTCATCCGTTACCAGGAAGGGCACAAAACGGAAACGTTCCGGCACCGCCAGTTTTTCTTCAGGGTAAAAAACAGTAACAACACCCTTCCCTTTCAGGCTCTGCCTCACCGTCAGCGCATCGTCATTGTAATAACGGCCGCCGCGACCCATCCAGTAAATGTCATCCAGGTAACTATCCATAAAATGCTTGATAGTCACACCTAGCCCTTTGATCAATCCAAGTCCGTACATACTGTCTCCGCGTTATCCGCGCTTGTCGCGGTCTTATCAGAAATTACCGGTCGACTTCGCCCAAAACAATATCAATACTGCCTAAGATAGCCACCACGTCCGCAATCTTACGGCCGGCGCTCATCTTACCCAATGCTGTCAAATTGATGAACGATGGCGCCCGCACATGATACCGTTCCGGATTAGAACTGCGCCGCTTCGTGGTGACGTAATAACCCAGTTCACCTTTCGGATTTTCCACCCGACCATACGCTTCGCCGGCTCTCGGCATACGCAGGGCATATTGGGGCTTGCCACTGACAATTGGCGCCCCGGCTGTGGCTTCCAAATGAGGCAGCACCTGTTTAATAATACGGATACTCTGCCACATTTCCGCCATACGCACCTGATAACGGTCATAAATATCGCCGTTGTAAAAAACAGGAATATCAAAATCCAACTGATCGTAATAAGAGTATGGCTCCGCGCGGCGCACATCATAGTTCACGCCGCTGGCGCGCAGCATGGGGCCAGCCATGCTGTAAGCAATAGCATCCTCGCGCGACAAAAAGCCAACACCGATGCTGCGGGCGCGCACAATCTCATTATAGGTCATCAACCGGTCCGCCTGTTCAAGTGAAGCCGGCAGTCTCTCATTCACCAACTCATCCAGGAACGCCATCGTCGCCTGACCACGCACTTCATCCGGCAGGTCATAAGCCACGCCGCCAAAGCGCATGTAATTGCACATCATCCGCGCCCCGGAAAGCGATTCAAAAAAGTCGAGGATCAATTCACGCTCAATATAGAAATAGAGCATAGGCGTTTGTAGTGCGCCCAAGTCATTCAGCAAAAAGCCCAAAGCCCACAAGTGATTGCAAATCCGGGTCAGTTCCACCACTAGAATACGAATCCATTCGGCGCGTTCCGGCACTTCAGCGTCCATCAAGCTTTCCACTGCCAGCACATACCCGTGGTTGTTGCCCATCGAACTGAGGTAATCCAGGCGATCCGTGTAGGGAATATTGCCCAGGAAGGTATTGCGTTCGCCAATCTTTTCGTGATTGCGGTGCAGATAACCCATAACCGGCTTCAAATCAATAATAGTTTCCCCATCCAAAGTAACAACCATGCGGAATACGCCATGCGTCGAGGGATGCTGGGGGCCAAGATTAACGGTTAATTTGTCCGTTTTCATATGGGTGGAAACGTCCAATGAATGTGACAAATCAGCGCTCGAAATGGTGTACATGTCCGTTTCTACGTCGTACTCTTCACCCGTGGGTACCCATCCGGGCGGATACTGAACATTTTTGCCGTATGGATTGTTTTCTTCAGCGCGGTGAACAGCAGAACCGGCCGGCCAACGGCTGCCAAACGGCTTTTGTTCTTCCTCAAAAAATGGCTCTTTCCAATCTTTTCTCATGGGATGACCGTTAAAACCATCCCAGGTCAGAATACGGCGCAAATCGGGGTGGCCTTCAAAACGAACGCCATACAGATCCCAAATTTCCCGTTCCTGGAAATCTGCTCCAGGCCAAATGGAAATCAATGAAGGGATTTCAGGATCGTCCCGATCCACCTGAACATGCAAGACAACCGCGCTGCCGCCTTTGTCAATGCTATAAGTATGATAGACAGCTTCCAGTTTGTTGTCTTCAATCAGGTCAACGCCGGTCACGCTAGATAAATAATCGAAGCCCAGTTCCAACTTTAAGGTTCTGGCGACGTCTGGCAGCAGTTTGGCGTCAACGACCAGGCCGCTGTAACCTTCACGCGGCTCATCCACAACGCCTTCAGGGAATTTTTCTTTTAGACGATCAATCGCTTCCGCAACGGGATCAACAACGGTTTCGGGTGAATTTCCGACCGGTGGCACTTCTAATATGGCTTCACTCATGGGGTTTCCTTCATTCAGCTTAGCTTGCTGCGGGTTCAGATTCAACAACGCTTTCCGCCACAACCTGAGACCTGGCTGCTTCGCGTTTGATCACGTCTATCTGACGGACGTCTATCAAATCCGGGCCAAGGACAGGAATAGGAACCATCTCAGCGGTGGGATCATTTTTACGATACCAGGGCGCAGTGGCTATGGACTGCTGATCGATTTTTTCTTGCAGGGCGATAAGGCCGTTGATCAAAGCCTGGGGTGTAGGCGGGCAGCCGGGGACGTAAACATCAACTGGCAGGAACTTGTCGATGCCATCCACTACGTTATACCCTTCTTTGAAAGGACCGCCGCCTGAAGCGCAGGCGCCCATGCTTAACACGTAACGAGGTTCCGGCATTTGATTGTAAAGGCGCACGATGGTGGGCACCATTTTTTTGGTGACTGTGCCTGACACAATCATGAGGTCAGATTGACGGGGGGTAGCCCGAAAAACTTCCATGCCAAAACGGGCCAGATCGTACCGGCTAGAAGCGGTACAAATCATTTCAATGGCGCAACAGGCCAGCCCGAACACCATGGGCCAGATTGAGTTTTTACGCGCCCAGTTATAGGTAGGGTCTAATAGTTTGGCGATATTGGTGATAAATACGTTATTTTGAAGTTCTTCGGGGACGGTGACATCGGCTGCGCCGGTATTGGATGTGGTCATAGATTAGCTGCCTCCTCGTACCATACGATTTGGATATCCATTAGAATTCGCTCAGTGGCTAAAGCGGGATCGTCTGCAAAACCAGGTAGACGTTCTATCATTTCCGCCATTTCGTTTAGCCCTACACTCTCGGGAAATATCTCTGGATAATGTTCCATCAGGGCTATGACAATGGCGTAAGTTGCATCCCAAAAAAGTTCGGGAACGTCACCCATTGACGGTTACTCCGGCCTGGGAAAGAGTCGAATAAGTATAATCCATTGTGAAGTTTGGGGCGAAAATTACTTTATGTGATTTTTCACAATTAGTGTATCTTTCCCCCTACGGATTGTCAAAATTTGTCATGCAACTTCAGGTCTCTGCTAATTAAAAACCGAGGTTCCCAGAAGTTACTTTTATATGAAGATTACAATAGTGTCCCCTTATCATGGCGGCAGTCATCAAGCCTGGGCGGAAGGGTATCAGAGGCACAGCGGGTTTGAGGTGTCGCTGCTTACCATGCCTGCCCGGTTTTGGAAGTGGCGTATGCATGGCGGGGCGGTGACGCTGGCTCGTCGTTTTTTGGAAAACGGCCGTTCCCCCGACATCTTCCTCGTCACCGACATGCTGGACTTGACTACCTTTCTGGCGCTGACCCGGTCTGTGTCCGCTGGCGCACCGGTGGTCCTGTATATGCACGAAAATCAGCTCACGTATCCGCAGCAGGACAACCCATCAACTGAACCACAAAGCCGCCATTTGAGCACGCGTGATCAGCACTACGCCTTCATCAATTTCGCCTCTATGCTGGCAGCCAATGTCGTGGCTTTTAACTCGCAGTATCATCTGGACAGTTGGTTTGCCGCCCTGCCCGCCTTCCTGAAACACTTCCCGGAATACAACGAACTAAATGCCATTGGGCGTCTCAAAAAGAAAAGCCTGGTTTTGCCAATCGGTATCGACCTGGCCCGCCTGCAACCGGTGCCAGCCACGGCAGAAAAGCCGGATGATCCCCCCCTTATTTTGTGGAATCAGCGCTGGGAATATGACAAAAATCCGGAGGCGTTCTGGGCGGCGATAACGGCCGTTTCCCAGGCCGGCATTCCGTTTAGGTTGGCGTTGTGCGGGCAGCAGTATGGAAAACGGCCGTTGGCCCTGAAACAGGCCCTTCACACCTTCGCCGATCACATCATCCACTGCGGGCTGGCAGACGCCGATACCTACCGCCGCCTGCTCTGGCAGGCAGATATCGTCATCTCCACCGCCTACCATGAGTTTTTCGGCATCAGCATTTTGGAAGCGATCTACTGCCACACCTGGCCCCTGCTGCCCAACCGTCTCAGCTACCCTGAACTTTTGCCCCAGGCTTTTCACAGCCAATGTCTGTACGAAGACGATGATGATTTTGTGAACAAGTTAATAAAGATGCTCCGCTACCCTGCACACCAGTCAAACCAGACGCTGGAACTGAGAACGGCCGTTTCTCTTTATGATTGGTCACACCTGGCTCCGCGCTACGACCAACTTCTGAAAAACACACTGGCCTGACAGCCAATTTGAACGCTGGTCATCCACCTGCCACAGTAGTACCATTGCTTTGTTTTTCCATACCATGTTATAATTTCTCGCGAATTGGTCGATACCTCAACTAATAAGCGCATGAATAAATCAATAGCATCATCTTAATGTAATAACATCACAAGATGCCCTGCAAAGGAATAACGAGGATTGCTCTATGAGTTTCTTTGACAACAAAATCCCTGAAAAAATAAATCGTCTGCCTGAACTGGCCTACAACCTGTGGTGGAGTTGGACCCCAGAGGCGCGTAACCTCTTCAAGCGTTTAGATTATCCGCTTTGGCGGCAAACTCAGCACAACCCGGTTCTCATGCTGCAAGAAATGTCCGCAGAACAACTACAAACCGCTGCTGATAACGCCGCTTTTGTCCGGCATTATGAAAAAGTCATGATGCTGTACGATCAAAAAGTCAAAAGCAACAACGCCTGGTTCCCCACAACTTATCCCGAACTAAAAAATCAAGTTATCGCCTATTTCTCATTTGAGTTTGGGCTGCACACCTCCTTGCCCATTTACTCCGGTGGTCTGGGCATCCTCTCAGGCGACCACGCCAAAGAAGCCAGCGATCTGGGACTGCCCTTCGTGGGCATCGGCTTCATGTATCCGCAAGGGTATTTCCGGCAGCGCATTCCGGCCCACGGCTGGCAAGAAGCCGTCTACCAGGAAATCGACATCAACGAGGCTCCGATTGCGCCGGTCTATTTAGCCGACAACCAGGAATTACATGTCAGCGTCTATCTGGGCGACCGTAATGTTTATGCCCGCGTCTGGCACGTCCACGTGGGGCGCATTTCCCTCTATCTGCTCGATACAGACGTCGATGAAAACGACTCCTGGGACAGAGAGCTTTCCGCCAGACTCTATTCAGGCGATAGCGAAATGCGGATCCGCCAGGAAATCATGTTAGGCATTGGCGGCGTCCGCGCCCTGCGCGCGCTCGGCTTCCAACCAAGCGTCTGGCACATGAACGAAGGCCACTCCGCTTTCTTGTTGTTTGAGCTGATTCGAGAAAAAGTGCGTGAAGGCATGAATTTCGCCGAAGCCAGAGCCTTCATGAGCAAACATTCCGTGTTCACAACCCACACGCCAGTTCCGGCGGGGCATGACGCCTTTTCCTTCCAGATAGTGGACCGTTATTTCAACGGTTTTTGGAATGACCTGGGCCTCACGCGCGAAGAATTTATGGCCCTGGGCGCCCATCAAGAAACATGGGGGCAGGCCTTCAACATGACCGTTTTTGCCCTGCGGCTTGCCGGTCAGGCGAATGCTGTCAGCCAATTACATGGCGAAGTTTCCAGGGAAATGTGGCAGGAAGTTTGGCCTGAAAAAGCGGTGGAAGAGGTGCCGATTGTGGGCATCACAAATGGTGTGCACGTGCCAACCTGGATCAGCAGTGAACTCAGCAGTATTTTTGCCAAGTATCTGGGTCCGGACTGGGTGGATTATCAAGATGATCCTGCCCGGTGGGAACGATTGGCAGACATGCCGGCCAATGAATTGTGGGACACCCATGTTCTCCTGAAACACAAGCTGATGAACTTCTTGCGGGCGCGCGCCCGCCAGCGCTGGGTGGATGGCGTTAATGACCCCACCCAGGTAATGACCGGCGGCACGCTTCTGGACCCGGATGCGCTGACTATCGGCTTTGCCCGCCGTTTTGCCACTTATAAACGGGCGGATCTTATTTTCCGCGACATTGAACGACTGAAGGCGCTGCTGCTCAATGTACACCGACCGGTTCAAATCATCTTTGCCGGTAAAGCGCACCCGGCGGATGATCCGGGCAAAAGCCTGATTCAACACATCTATAACCTGGCTAAAAACAATTATCTCGGCGGTCGTGTGGCCTTTGTAGAAGATTATGAGATGCATATGGCTCGTTATCTGACGCAGGGCGTAGATGTCTGGCTGAATACGCCGCGCCGTCCGCGCGAAGCCAGCGGCACCAGCGGTATGAAAGCGGCGGTCAACGGTGTGCCTAACCTGAGCATCTTAGATGGCTGGTGGGCTGAGGGTTACAACGGCGCTGATGGCTGGGCGATTGGTAAAAACATCGACTACGATGATCGGGAATTTCAAGATACCGAGGATGCAAATTCTATCTACCAACTGTTGGAAGAAGAAATTGTGCCTCTGTATTACACGCGTGATCAAGACGGTGTGCCGCGAGGCTGGGTGGAAGTGATGCATGAATCGATTCGGGCCAATGCGCCCCAGTTTGGCACAACACGCATGATCAAAGAGTACACAACCCGGCTGTATATACCTGCCATGAACGGCAACGTGAAATAAACTTGCTGTTCTCCACGGTGCAGAGAGGCTGCCTTGCGTAATTTTAAGGGATGGGGTTGAATAGATGAACCTCATCCTTTTTTATTTCTGGTGATATGGGACGTTGGCTCAAAAGATTTTTTGCGGTAGTTTTTCTCGTGATGTGGTTGGTGATCATGCTGTTTCCCTGCATGGCATTCAATCTGGCGCTGCGCGAAGAAATTCACATTGGCAGCCCGGACAATCATGTGCGCATCTTTCTACTTTCGGAGAAACAGACGGAGGGGATTGGTGTGGAACGAAAACGGCCGTTTCCCGCGCAGTTCTCTTGCACCCAAACAACCGTTACCTACCTTTTATGGGTTGGTGAAGGCGAAAACGTGCAATACTGCCACTGTACAGACCCCCAGACCGGCGATCCGCTGCCCAATATATCGCCTACTTGCCAAACAGGAGCAGCTCCATGAGCGGCGCTACTCCACCAGCCCACTCATTCCCTGACTAATAAGCCACTTGCTCAAGGCGTATACGAAAAAATATTGTAACTATATAGATAGGTTCCCTGAGCCTGTCGAAGGGAACCGGGCTTCGACAAGCTCAGCCCTCGACAGCGCTGTATAGTTACAAAATATTTACATTTCAACCGGGGATTGTGATACAATCATTTCAAAATTTAGGGCAGTCATTCATGATACAACCAACATCTCCGCTAACCGAATACCGGGAACCATTTAATCCCACCGATGAGCAAAAGCAGCGCGCCCAAGCGCTGAAACGCTTCAACCGCCTGTATGTGCTAACGCCCGTCATCGTCGCTACTGTTGTTGCCGTGCTGGTTATCACGCTGCTGCTCGTAGCCACATTAGCGCCGGGTATCACCGTAAACACGGAATTCATCTCCGCTTTGGCGGATATTACCATCATGATGATCCTCTTTCCCATGATCCTCCTGATGATAAGCGGCCCCCTGCTGCTGATGGCGATTATTAACACCTCGCGCAAACGGCGTAAACTGGGCAAGCCAGCCTTTGATCAAGGCGGCGGTTTACAAGTTTTGTTGTGGAAAATAGACCTGCTCATCCAAAAAAGCCAGCGCAAGACAAACGAAGTGGCTCCTCAGATGGCAAACCAAGTCATTCGCTTCAATGAAACGTTGGCCTATATCGAGGCATTTATCAAACAATTAGCAAATATCTTTAGACGGAGTTAATCCATCATGACACAACTGGAAATAAGTGAAAAACTGAACTGGAAAGTAAAATTTTTAATTGGCGGCGCCGTAGCTGGCGCCCTCTTAGGAGCCGGCACTTCCTACCTGATGGCCCGCGCGTCAGAAGAAAGCCGCGGTGGACCGCCGGAAATCAAGACTATGGATATTTTAAAGATTGGTATCAGCCTGTTTGGCCTCATCCGTGGTATTGCCGCTTTAGGTGGTGATTAAGTTTCTGCCCCAATCCCATATTTTAACAAAATCTGACAGCTCCCATATTTATTATTTCGGGCAAACCTGTTTGTCAGCAGGCATTTTCTATTGACGACAGCGCGCAGTGAAGGCTAAAACAACTGCCGTGAACCCGACACCATTCGTTCATTAAACTCATAATTTTTGTCTTGGATTGTGGGGAATTTTTATGAAAACAATCATCATCGTTGATGACGACATTATCAATACCACCCTGCTGCAAATGCTGCTAGAAATTGAAGGTTACCAGACTGTACCTTGCAAAAACATCGAAGAAGGGAAAGCGGCAGCCTATAACAAGGCAGATGCGTTTGTCATTGACTGCCATTTAGCAGGCGGCGCCAGTGGATTGAGTTTATTGAGAGACATACGGATGGGGAAAACGGCCGTTCCTCCCAACACCGTCGCCATCATGGCCTCAGGCGATCATCGTCTTGAAGTCGAATCACTGGAAAGTGGCGCCGATCGTTTTCTGCTTAAACCCTACTCCCCCAACGAACTGGCACAGGAACTGTCCAAATCATTAGCAAAGAGAGAACATAGTGGCTAAACGCTCAAGCCGAAATCGACAACCAAATAAACAACCCACGCGCCAATGGCGGCGCATGGACCTTCATCTGCATACACCCGCTTCAAACGATTACCAGCAACCAGAAATCTCCTATATCGATATCCTACGTCAGGCCGAAATTCGCGGGCTGGACGTCATCGCCTTCACCGACCACAACACCGTCGCCGGCTTTGCCGCCATGAAAAAAGAAATCGAGCAGTTGTTCTGGTTGGAAAGCCTGGACCGGATGCGCCCCGATGAACTGCGGCGGCTCGACGATTACCGCCGGCTGCTTACTAAAATCCTGGTGCTCCCCGGATTTGAGTTTACCGCCACTTTTGGCTTCCACATTCTGGGCATTTTCCCCTCCGAAACGCCCATTAACTACCTGGAACATTTACTGCTCACCCTGAATATCCCCCCGGAAAAACTGGGTGAAGGCAGTTCCACCGTAGGAGCCACCGCCGACGTCCTCACCGCTTACCGCGTCATCAATGAAGCGGGCGGCATCGTCATCGCGGCGCACGCCAACTCCAACCACGGCGTCATCATGCGCGGCCTGGATTTCGGCGGGCAAACACGCATTGCTTATACCCAGGACTCCAATCTGCACACCCTGGAAGTAACCGACCTCGAAAAGCGCGGGCAGTACACCACCCGCCGTTTCTTCTCCGGTTCCAAACCAGAATACCCCCGCCCCATGCGCTGCATCCAGGGTTCCGACGCTCACCGCCTCGTCCGCGAAAGCCCCAATTCCAAAAACCTGGGCATCGGCGACCGGATCACCGAAATTTTACTGGACGATTTAAGCTTTGAATCCCTGGCAAGCGTCCTCAAAGGCTCAGACCTGGCGCTGACACGCGCTTATCGCGGTCCGGCCAACCCCCTTGATTTTGTGCAGCTCGCCCGGGAAGAAGGCGACTCTATCGTGCAGGTCTTCCATCCCAGTCTGGCTCAGCGAGGCGGCTACAAAGACAGTGTCTTACGAGACATTTGCGGCATGGCAAACACCAACGGCGGCACGGTCTACATCGGCGTGTCAGCTGATCCGAAAGAGCTGCCCGTCGGGGTGCGTGACCCCAATAATGCCATCGAACAGCTCTACACATCCGTTTCCAACCGCATCACGCCCGAGCCAGACATCCAAATCGACACGCTTACCTCTCAGGGCAAACAAGTGGTGCGCATCACCGTGCAGCCAGGCCAAAATATCCCCTACGCCATCGACAACTACCAGTTTTACGTGCGCGATGAAGACGAAACCAGCCTGGCAGTACGCGATGAAATTGTGCGCATGGTCCTGCGCGGCCAACACCAGGACAATACCGCCGAATCGCCGCCGCCGCCGGTGAGCGAAGTACCTGTGCCCACCAAACCAAGCCGACAATACGAGAGCGTCCCTCAACCGCCAAGCCATCAAACCGAACCGCCCCGCACCGGCGTCGAAATTGTCTCCAGCGAAAAACGCAAAGGAGTCATCTACCACACCGTGCGTGACCTGCGCAATGGCAGCCTGATTCAAAACGTCACCAAATCATCGGCGCGTAAATTGTGGCACTATGCCATTTCCCAGGCCGAAACCGGCAAACCAAACCCCAAGCAGATCAAATGGCAGGGCAATATGGCTGTCATCGACCGGCGCGAACAGGGTGACAATGTCTGGTATGACCTGGCCTTGCGTGACCAGGATGACATCCACATTTACTACGGGGTCACGGACAGCGGCTTAAACGAGGAGTGGCTGGCGCTGATCGGCGAACGGTAGGCATGAATGTTGGCATTTTAACGGCTAGTGATCGGGCGGCGGCGGGCGCGTATGCAGACCAAAGCGGGCCGCTCATTGCCGAAATCCTGGCAGAAGCGACGGATTGGCAGGTTACGCAGCGCGCCGTTGTACCCGACGAATTAGCCGTCATCGCGCAAACGCTGGCGGCATGGTGCGCTGAAAACGTGCAGCTTATTCTCACCACAGGCGGCACCGGCTTTGCCCCCAGAGATATTACCCCCGAAGCGACCCGTCAAATTATGGAGCGCGAAGCGCCCGGCATCGCCGAGGGGCTGCGGGCGGAAAGCCTGAAAGTAACGCGCCACGCCATGCTGTCTCGCGGGGTTGCCGGCATACGGGGACGGACGCTGATTATAAACCTGCCCGGCAGCCCTAAAGCGGTGCGGGAAAACATGGCGGTGCTGCTGCCCATTCTGCCCCACGCTTTAGAACTCCTCAATAACAATCCAGACAGCGAACAAAGCCACCGGTCTATTTAAAAGCAAATGACCCAAACCGGGAGGTTTGGGCCACTGCTAAGGGAAAGGATATTGCTCCGAGGAGGGGGAGGGAGAAGAAGAATCTCATTGAGGAATTGCTAACTGTTATGACTATAAAGCGGTTGTGTTAACGGCCGTTTAAGAACTTGTTACCGTTTTGCTAAGGTTTCCCACTTTTAACGGTAT
>JAWOGU010000190.1:0-9154 GCA_046496595.1 Chloroflexota bacterium | reverse complement strand
AAAAATTGAAGGAGATGGGTCTGCCAATTGGCAGTGGCCTGGTTGAAAGCACGTGCAAGTGGTTAATCCAGCAACGATTTAAGGGAGTGGGAATGCGCTGGAGCGAAGCGGGTTTCAATCACCTGCTTCACTTACGATTAAGTTGGGTAAATGGGCGCTTTGACACTTTTTTCCCTGATTCTATTCCCTCCCCCAAGTCATAGATGCGCCCCTGTTGTTGGCCGTCGATGGTTTGCCTGGCTACCCTAAAGCATTTCAGCGAGCTTTCCGGAGCCAGGTCCCTCGTTCAGGTAAAAAGGGTCGGTCGCAATTGCATGCCTGGCCTGATATTGCCATTGTTCAAGTAATCAAGCGACGATTGCCTGCTGGGCTGGAGATTGAACGACGTATTGTGCAAGGGTGTCCTGCCCTCGTCAAACGTTTACAGCGGGCTACGCAAAATGCGCCGGGCATGATCAATACCGCCTATATCGAGCGGCTGAATGCTACCTTCCGGTTACGCTTGTGCTGGCTGACTCGCCGCACCCGCACATTGGCAAAACAATCGGAGACACTAACGGCATATGACCGCTTGATGGTGTGTTTCTCCCCATCGCCATAAATATACTCGCCGACCGGAATGGTTATCAACTCTGGCTCTAGCGTACATACCCCAGGACGCAGGTCTCCCAACTTCCCCAGCGCATTCCCCGCCGCGGCCCGCCGCTTGGCGGCGCTCACTTCCACCAGGCCACGGCTGAGACCGCGGCGATTTTCTTCCAGCCGGGTATGTCACTATCGAAAAAAGGGTTGGCTCCCTTTTCTTGTCTGTTTAGGTACTGTCTGATTCGGTCAGGTGGCCAGGTCACGACGCATCTCATCGTACTCGGCTTTGCTAATGTCACCGCGGGCATAGCGCTGCTTGAGAATCTCCAAGGCGTCGTTACTCCCGCCGCCGCTCTGACTACTTGAGCTGCTGCGAACAATAAAATAAATCAGGACAACCAATGCACATAAAAACAGGAGCATGACCAGACCGCCCACGATCCAGCCGCCCCAACCAAATCCACCACCCATATGTGGCCAAAACATAGTTTTAACTCCTTCTAACTGCTGGCTCAATGGAACACCGGCCAGAAAGCCTGTAATATGAATTAACTGTTTAAGTCGCGGCTCAGGCGATCAAACTCTTCTTTGGTGATTTCGCCGCGCGCATAACGTTTTTTAGCAATGTCCAACGCCGATTTACCTTTGGGGGAGGACGAAAATAAACTGCCCTGTCCTTGTCCCCGTTCATTCATCAGATAAATGAAGGCGATGACGATTAAAACGGTGAATATTAAGCCAAATCCCATCATGTTGTATTTACTCCTTAACTAATGTGCTACCTTCAGATTAGGGACTTTGTCTCCAAACCGCCATAGGCCATGATATATTGGTTGGGTACATTGTTAGATACATTCTTCGCTGACGATAGTCTGTTTCTCAATTGCTTATATCGTACCCGCCGGGTTTGAAGGAGTTGCAACAGAAGTATGACAATTTTGTAACAATGCGTTGGGTGAGGGGCATATCCAAAATGTAACTTGCTTCGTATATCCTGGTACATTGATAAATCCAGAAAACGTCCATACAGTTAAATAGATGTTATTCTTGTAGTAGTTATGTGTCGTACATCAATACATCGTGTACATCGTGTGGCGAATTTAACCGATTTCCCAGAGGTAGCGAGTTCAGATTTATCACACGATGTATTGAGGCATTACAGTTATGCACTTGAGGAGTTGTGGCCAGTATCACCACCGTGCCACCAGGCAACTGCGTGAGTCCAGTTTTCGATTTACTCTCTGCCCAAGTGAGAGAAAAAAGGAGTGAGAGCAATGGAAGAAAAAGTTAAACAGAGCAATTACCTAAGATTCTTTGCGATGATCGGAACGTCGATGGTCGTTATGTTCTTTTTGATGTATCTGAATTCTTATCAGATTTTTGAGCATGCCTGGTTCAGTGAGACGAGATTGTTCATGACCTTGATCATGGGAGCCGCCATGATGTTTATCATGTTGGCCTTTATGTTGGGAATGTATAAAAATAGCAAGGTCAATGTCGCTATTTTTACCGGATCAGTTTTACTGTTGCTGCTTTCTGTCTGGTTGGTACGCAGTCAGATAACAGTCACCGGCGTAGATTATATGGAAGCCATGATTCCCCATCACTCTATCGCCATCTTGACCAGTGAACGCTCCGGGATCGAAGACCCGCGGGTAAGGGAACTGGCTGATGAAATTATTGCGGCACAGCGTCGAGAGATTAAAGAAATGGAGTGGCTGATTGAGGATATTAAAACCAACGGCATAGCTGAAACACAAGAGGAAGTGGATGCAAGGCCAGTACCGGAGTTTTCTGGAACTCCAGAATAACCGCTCGATGTAGAGGCATCATCGGAGACCCGAACATTCTTCTATTGGATCGAATGGAAGGTTGTTTTTCTTCTTGCCGAGCTTATTCCGCTAGGGGTCGCCATGCAGAAGACCGGAACCGCCGGTTTTCTGGCAGAGAAAGTGATGTCGCTGGTTCAGGGGGCATCCGGCGCTTATCCTTTTGACCGTTGCGGTTTTATCCACCCTGTTTTCGCTGTTTATGTCCAATGTGGGTGCGATTGTGCTGTTGGCCCCGTTGGTCATGAGCATGGCCCAAATTGGCGGACTCGATCCCCGTTCCCTGGCGTTGATGGCAGCGGTATGTGCCGCCAATTCCTTTATTTTGCCCACCCACCTGGTCAATGCGTTCCTGATGTCCTCCGGCGGATATCGTAATGCAGACTATTTTAAGGTCGGCGGCGGAATGACCTTGCTATTTCTTGTAGTTGTCGTACCCGTGTTTTACTTTTTCTATCTATAAACCTGGAAATCGGAGGTTTTCAATGACGAATAACAAATTCCCAAGTCACGTTGGTTTTATTCCCGATGGAAATCGCCGCTGGGCTGTGGGTCATGGTCTGTCCAAAGAATCTGGATATGCTCACGGCATCGACCCTGGATTCCTGTTGTACGAGAAATGTAAAGAATACGGGATTAAGGAAGTTTCCATCTTTTGCTTCACACAAGATAACACCAAGCGGCCTTCAGTCCAGAAACAGGCCTTCATTGAGGCCACCGTTGCCTTCGCCCTCGAGATCGAACGTCGTGGGGCGGCTTTGCTGGTTGTCGGCGATGAAACTTCGATGCAATTCCCTATTGCGTTGAAAGAATTCCGGCAGCGCCAGGGCATTGGAATGAAGGTGAATCTACTTGTCAACTACGGCTGGGAATGGGATCTGGCTGGACTTAAAAACGGCGGCCTGCATTCAGATGAAATTTCACGCCTGGATTTGATTGTACGCTGGGGCGGCGCCTGCCGTTTGAGTGGTTTTCTCCCGGTGCAATCGGTTTATGCGGATTTTTATATCGTAGATCAATATTGGCCAGATTTTCAGCCACAACATTTTGATCAAGCGCTCACCTGGTATAAAATGCAGGATCAAACACTTGGCGGTTAATTTGGCATACGTCCACAAGAAAAAATCTCATGCTGCTCAAACATTTTTTCATCAGTAAACTTGCTCACAGTTCTTACCTTCTCGCGGGACAGAACTATTGCGCCGTCATCGATCCTCAGCGGGATGTCGATGTCTACATCACCGAAGCCCGTATGGTGAGGGTGAAAATCACCCACATTCTTCAAACCCATCTTCATGCGGATTTCATTTCGAGACACATGGACCTGGCGAAAAAAACCGGTGCAAAAATTTATATAGGGCTTTATGGCCTACTTTCGGGATAAGTCGCTCGATAATAACCGACACTTTTCATCTTGGAGTTTTGACTGTTTTGGTTGAGCAACTCAACTAACTGCTTGATAGTGGCCTCGACAGCAACCAGATGCTTGCGGAGTTCCTGATTCTCCTGTGTCCGGCCAACGACAACGAGACTTTCATTGTTATGTCATGCTGAACGAAGTGAAGCATCCCTAAAACCACACAGTGAACAGACGATTTGGATCGACATAACGCCACAGGGATTCTTCGCCTTCGGCTCAGAATGACAAAGTCTCGTTGTCGTACCAAGCATTTGGATCAAACGAAGACCAACGCCCTGAATTCCTATTAGATACTGGATCATGCCCGGTTCAGCGAGACAAGGCTGTTCATGACAACAATTATGCTGTTTTTCATGCTGGGGGTGTATAAGAACAGCAAGGCCAACGCCGGAATCTTCATTGGTGCTGCCCTCATGCTGCTGCTGTCTTCTGACTGGTACGCAGTCAGAAGACGGTCACCGGCGTAGATTATATGGAAGCCATGATTCTCCATCACTTCATTGCCATATTAACCAGCGAGCGTGCCAGGATCGAAGACTTGCGGGTGCGCGAACTTGCTTTTGTATTTTCCAATCCGGCTGGCCTTCCAGGTTAATACCGTGGCAACTGGCCCACTGCTGGACGTATATCACTTCGCCCAGGCTAACCAGATTGGGGGCAAGTGTGGGCAGGGGGGAATGGCCGTTTCTGCTATAGAATTAATTGATGTGTTGGCAGCCGGGTGGCAAGCCGCCAGTAGAAGAATCAGACCGCCGATTGAATATGCAATCTGGCGTTAATCTTTTAATTGTTCTATCACTTGCTGGAACACGGAGATGGGTTGTGCCCCGACCAACCGATTCCCATTAATGAAGAAAGTAGGCGTGCCGGTGATGCCTAGCTGGATGCCTTCTGCGACATAATTGCTAACTGTTTCTGCGTAACGGCCGTTATCCAAACAGGTATCAAATTCAGATTGGGGCAAGTTTGCTTCAGATGCTAATTCTTTAATCACCTCAACATGGTCTGTCGTAGAAACACTGGCCCATGCCTCCTGATTAGCAAACAGAAGATCGTGCATCACCCAGTAGGCGTTCTCGCCGCCTAGTTCACGGGCACAGTGCGCTGCTTCATGTGCTTTTTGCGATTGCGGATGGATGTTGAGCAGGGGGAAATCTTTGAACACGTATTGAATCGTGCCATTTTCAATCAACGGTTGTAACTGAGGCATCGTTTCATTGAAGTAGCGTAAACAGAAGGGGCATTGATAATCTGAGTATTCGACAATAGTAATGGGTGCATCAGGGGAACCTTTTCGGGGAGCATCACCGAGTACCATATCAATTTGCTGAGGTGGTTCAGCCGGTGGTGCCTGTTCTTGGGGTTGATACGCTTCAGCCAAACGATTTTCTTCTGCCAGCCCGATGGCATATTCAAATAGTTCGTAGGGTTGTGCGCCACTAATTGGATAGCCGTTGATGAAAAAAGCAGGTGTGCCATTAACACCGAAACTGGCACCTTCTGCCACATTCGCCTTTACTTCATTTGCAAACTTATCCTCGGCCAAACATTGGCTTATATCTGGCAGACCAGATGCGGCAATGGCATTAAGGATAGCCTCATCCATGTTGGATTCTGATTCTACTTGGAAGCTTTCTGCCTGATCGAAAAAGACATCATGCGCCTGCCAATACTCATCTAATTCTCCACTATCAGCAGCGCAAAGAGCAGCCTCATGAAGCCGATATGCCAGTGGGTGCAAACTTTCAATGGGAAAGTCCTTAAAAACGTAATAGACACGCCCGGTGTCAATGAAATTTTCTTTGAGCTGAGGCATGGTTTCCTGGACATGGCGACGGCAGAAGGGGCACTGGTAATCAGAGTATTCAATGATGGTGACTGGGGCGTTTGGATCACCTATGGCTGTTTGTGTCCTGGGTTCGATGGCAACCGGCGTGGGAACCTGAGGTTGACTCGGGGCAGTTTCTGGTGGTGCTGCGGCAATGATTTCGCCCGATTCTGCTTGTTGAATCGCAGCCTCAAATGCGGAAAATGGTTGTGCGCCCACAAATATATTGCCATTGATGAAGAAAGAGGGCGTTCCACGCACCCCGAGCGAATTACCTTCAGCTATAAATTGTTCTACTTCGTCGGTATAACGGCCGTTTTGCAAACAGTCACCCACATCTGGCAATTGGGCATTGTCAAAAGTCGCCAGAATCGCATCATCCATCTCCGCTTCACTGTTTTGTTGAAACGCCTCGGCATTACTGAAGAATAACTCGTGGGCTTGCCAGTAAGTCTCGGTGTCTCCTTCGTTACCGGCACAAAGTGCTGCTTCATGAAGGCGATAGGCCAAAGGATGTAAATTTGAGATGGGGAAATCTTTGAATACATAATAGACGCGCCCAGTGTCAATGTAATCTTGTTTTATCTGGGGGAAGGTTTCTTGTGCGTAGCGGCGACAGAAAGGGCATTGGAAATCGGAGTATTCGACAATGGTGACTGGTGCATCAGGGTTTCCCAGTGCCGTCAAAGGACGTGACGTTGTGTTCAGAGGAAGCGAGCCGTTAACTGGGAACTGTGTATCAGAAAGGGACAAAGCGTAAATAAAACCCCTATAACGATAGAACCCCCGCGGGTTGTGCGGATTATACATCCAAATCATCCCCTGGCGGGACAAACGGCAGCCGTTAAACGAACCATCCGTTCTCGTGGCGGTGGTACCCCTCGTTACCTCATCAGTCACCCCCAAATTGGCACGGTCAGCATTCCCCAGACCTGGGCTTCCCCTGTCCCGGACGAGACTGAATCCCTGCCTGCCGCCCCACTCCCGACAGCACCACCCGGGCCGCTGGTTCATATCCATACCCTGCTGGCATTGGCTAAACTGGTACAAATCCTGCAATCTCATAATCCCGAGGAGAACTGCCATGCCACCCCAAACACCCCCTTTTCAACTGGTCTGGGAATCCCTGCCGCCGACCCGGCAGCAGGAGTTGAGCCAACTACTGGCTGCCCTGCTTCACCAATATCTGACGGCCGAGAAGCGCCGCACTGCCGCACTGCCGGCACAGGAGACCCCTCATGACCCCTCATCCCAAGATCAATGACCAGCATCTTCAGCGCTGGGCCTACATCTACGTCCGCCAATCCACACTGCGCCAGGTGGCCGAACACCAGGAATCCCAGGACCTGCAATATCAGCTTGCCGCCCGCGCCCGCACCCTGGGCTGGCCCGACGCCCGCATCCATATCATTGACGATGACCTGGGCAAATCGGCTGTCAGCCGCAGTGACCGCTTTGGCTTTCAACGCCTCTTCACCGATGTGGGCACCGGCAAAGTCGGCATACTCCTGGTGACGGATGTCTCCCGTCTGGCACGCAACTGCGCCGACTGGTATCAACTGCTCGACCTGGCCGCCTTCAATCACGTTCTGGTCAGTGACAGCGGCGGTGTCTATAATCCCCGCGCTTATGATGACCGCCTGCTGCTCGGCGTCAAGGGCGCTTTTTCGGAGGCGCAGTGGCATGTCATGCGCCAACAGATGCAGGCGGCGCGCCTGAACAAAGCCAAACGGGGTGAACTGGCGCTGCGCCTGCCTGTTGGTTATGAACGGCTGCCCAATGGTCAGGTTATCCTGACGCCGGACGAGCAGGTGCAGACCAGTATCCGGCAGGTGTTCCGCTTGTTTCGGCGGCTGGGCAGCGCCCATGCGGTACTCTGCCATCTGCAAACGGCTGGCTTGCGCCTGCCGCGCCAGGACCGCAATCTGGTGGGGCAGGCCATTATTGTCTGGACGAAGCCGAGTTACGGGCAGGTGTACCAGATTTTGAAGCTGCCCGCTTATGCCGGGGTGTATGCCTATGGTCAGCGGCAGCGGGAGGAACTGCCGGGCGCGCCGGGCGCACGTTATGGCGGGCGGCTGCCGCCAACGGAGTGGCAGGTCTTGCGGCGGGATGCCTTTCCCGGCTATATTACCTGGGAGGTGTATATGGATAACCAGGAACGTTTGGCGCAAAACTGGCAGGCCACTCCCTTTGCCAACCCGGCGCAGCCGCTGGTCAATCTTGGTTCGCGTGCTTTGCCTTTTTCGGCTCGCGGCACGGCGGGCAAGGGTCGGGCGCTGCTGGCGGGAGTGGTGGTCTGTGGGCGCTGTGGCCGGCCGCTGCGGGTGCGGTATCGGGACAAACCGGCTTATGTCTGTGAGGCGGCCAAGAGTCAGTTTAATGAACCGCGCTGCCAGTTCTTCCCCTATGCTCATGTGGACCAGGCGGTGGTGGCGGCGTTTCTGGCGGCCGTGCAGCCGGCGGCGGTGGTGGCGGCGATGGCGGCGTTGACGGAGATTGAGACGCAGCAAGGGGATTTGCGCCAGCAGTGGACGCAGCAGGTGGCCCGCGCCCGCTATGAGGCGGCGCTGGCCCAAACACGCTATGAGCAGGTGGACCCGCAGCTGCGTCTGGTGGCGGCGGCACTGGAACGGGCGTGGGAAGAGGCTTTGCAGGCGCAGACGCAGTTGGAGCAGGAGTGGGAAGGGGTGCAGACGGCTCAGCTGCAAGCTGTCTCGGAGGAGGATGTGGCCCTGGTGCAGCAGATGGCGGCGGATTTGCCGGCGTTGTGGGCGGCGGCGTCAACGTCGTTGGCGGACCGTAAGCGTCTGCTGCGCACGCTGCTGGCGGATGTGACGCTGGATGGTGTCTCTGAAGCGGGCGTCACTCATATCGCGGTGCGCTGGCAAACGGGGGCGGTGACGCGCTTGACGGCCAGGCGTCCGCAACCCGGGCATCCGTCTAATCCGGATTTGTTGCAAAAAGTACGCACGCTGGCGGCAGACGGGCGCTATGATGAGGAGATTGCGGCGCTGCTGAATGCGGAGGGGCTGGTGAGCAGTTGGCATGTGAAGGATGATGCGGCGTATGTGCCTGGTCAGCCGGTGTCCTATTGGGACAAGGCGCGGGTGCAGCATTTGCGTTATAAGCATGGCATTGCTGCTAACCCGACGGCAGGGGGTTTTGTGCCGGCGCAGCTGGCGGCGGAGCGGCTGGGTGTGGCTTTCTCGGTGCTGCTGGACTGGTTTCGACGCGGCTTGCTGCCGGGTCGCCAGCAGCAGCGCGGCGCGCCTGTTTATATTCCGCTGGATGAGGGGCTGGTTTACCGGCTGCGGGGCAAGGCTCCGCGTGATTTGCCGTTTCGCGGTGACCCGGTGATGATTCCGCTGCCGCAGGCTGCCGCCCACTTTTGTCTTTCACCGGAGGAGTTGAAGGAGGGGGTGCGGAACGGCCGTTTCCTCACCTGGCGCCTGGAACATGGCTGTCATTATCGTTGGTATGTGCAAGAAT
>JAWOGU010000186.1:0-13693 GCA_046496595.1 Chloroflexota bacterium | reverse complement strand
AAACTAATTACCGGCCTCCTAAAACGTTAACTCATCCGAATGCCCTGCGCAATCAGGTAGGCTGTAACGGCCTGAAAATCGGTCAAGCCTTCGTCAATGAACGCTTTATAGATATGGTAGCCACTGTACATCGGCGTTCGCTGGCTGGCAGTCAGGATGGCGTGCTTATAGCGGATGATTTGCTCTTGGATTTCGGCCGTCATCGCCTGTTTGAAGCGGTGTATCTCGGCCATTTGCCGGTCGATTACCTCGTCGGCCAGGGACCAGATGTCAATTTTCCACGGCCGTTCCCACTCACCATATCGGATGCGCGGTTTCAAGTACAGGCCGCCGGGCAGCCGGGCCGTTTGCGACTTCTCGAAGACAACCTGGAAGACCAGGTCGCAGGCCGCCAATTGACCGCCAATGGCAAACAACGCCTCGATTGAAACCGGCGACAGATAGAGATCAATGTCCGGATAAATCATAACGTCGAGATAGTAGCTGCCGGTGGGGATGATACGGCCGTAAGGCTGCAAAATCGCGTGCAGGTTGATCGCTTGCAGAATGAAATCAGCTTCTTGCCTCAACCTGGCAGACCTTTGTAGAGGATCTATAGGTGGCAGGCTCATAATTGATCCCTTCTCAATCTGTTCTTCCGCAAAAATTGTCGAATCATATCTGCCTTTTCCATGCGGCCTAGCGTTGTATTATCAAATATTCCATCGCAAGATGTTTGGGAAAGTATCTGAAATCATCGCTTCGGTTTGCCTCTGTTAACTCACCCCAAGCAACCGTTGCAGCTCGCTTATGCCACTGACCACGTAGTCGGCAATGCCGCTACCTCTCTTGGGCGTCTTGCTCAAGAGAACTGTCTTCATGCCGGCCGATTTTGCGCCGATTACGTCGTGGGTTATGGAATCGCCCACGTAAAGGGATTTGTCTGGCTGCGCGTCCATGTGGGCCAGGGCGTGTAAAAATATCGCCGGGTCCGGTTTGTATATGCCAATTTCACCGGCGATTACAATCGTATCAAAATAGATGTCGAGGCCTGAACTTTTGATGCGTTCCTTTTGTTCTGCCGCGTCGTAGGCATTGGTAATCAGTCCCGTCTTTGTTTTCCGTTTAACGGCAATGAGTAGATTCTCAACGCCAGCAAACGGGATGCACAATTCGAGCAGTTTGCTGCGATAAAGCGCCAGATAATCATCATGCCACGTTATCTTATGTCTGGCAAAGCTGTTTCGCAACCTGAATGGGTGCATCAGCAAAGGATCAATCTCGTTTTGAGCTACCAGATCGTGGAACCTCATTATTTCGGCAACGGCTGTTTCTAAAAAATCATCAAACGCAACCGTTGAACCCGCGCGGGAATGCAGCCACTTCAGGCTCTGGATATCCGCGGCGACAAAGTCAACCAGCGTACCATCAAAATCGAACAAAATAGCCTGGAACATGAATTTCAGATTTGGTCCATTGGCGCTGACTTGACAACGAAGTGTCCGAGAGTATTTTTGTTAACAACGGCCGTTTCTAGCGCCCCACCATCTCTCACAAACGATATCTCCGAACGGCCGTGTCCAGCTAAACAGAAGCGCCAGGCGGAGGAATGACGTTCAGCATTGCTTCCAGAATCTGGCGGTCCTCAGGGTCGGGGAGCGCGGCAACCAGGGCAACAGCTTTCCGGTAATGCTCGCTGTGCGCCATGGACTCCTTGTTAGCCGCAGCCACGTTGGCGGTCACCACATGTGCCAGGGCAGCCTCCCACGGCTGCGCCCCTTCGCCGAAGAAGATGGGCTGTGACTTGCTTTGGTAGCGGCTCGCTTCGCTGCCCATGCCCAGCAGCGCATAGACATGGGCTACCAACTGCGCTGCATGAGCCTGCGCCTTTACGTCATCAACGGCCGTCCAGAGATACAGCGCCGTATGTGCAGCCTGAAGCATTTCATCATCTTCTTCTGGTGTCCGCACAAGCAACTCCGACAGGCTCCAGGCACGGTTGTTTGCCTGACTTGCCAAGCGGCGCTGCCAGTTCGCGGTCTCTTCAGCACTGGGTTTCTCGCTCATGTGACCTCCTCTTTTTTCTTTGTTAAACCCGAGCCTCTTTGCCTTTGCTCACTAAGACCGCAAATCGTGAATGAGCGCCGTACTCGCGCTCAGACGGGAGTATTGCTGGGTTAATTTCTTTTAGACACGTGACTGTTATATCTTTTCCCTGATCCAAGTTACTACTTGCTCAACTATGTGGTTGATAGGCGCTTCCGTCGTATCGAGCAAAGTAATTTTTGGCTCTGTTTTCCCTGACGACTCTCTGAACCAGTGGTTGAACTCGATTTGTTTGGCGATAAACGCCTCATCCTGGCTTTGACGCCAGCCGGGACGTTGTTTTAGTCGTTCGACCAGAACCTCATCATCACATATCAGAGCCAGATAGTATATTTCTCCATAATAACGGCGCTCAATACATGGTTCTATGTTGTCGGGTATCAAGCCAGCATTGAATAGTACCAATGGCCCGCCCGATTGGCTGATACTCTTGCCCAGACGCAACCACGTTTCAAAGAAATCACGGTAATGATCATCGGGCTTATTAAACTCAGGCCGCCAGAGAATATCCGCGTCGAGAATGACAACCTCTGTCATTGTGCCCACCAGCCGTTCGCAAACAGTTGATTTTCCAGCGCCACTGGGACCACAAACAGCGAAAAGTGGGAGTTGACGAAAGGAATGCGGGTGCTGACAGATGGGGCAGATGGCAAAAGGTCCTTTGGGGTCAATGGTTTTATCTGCTCGATACTGGCCGCAGTTATGACAGACGTTTATCATTGTGTTTACCTTGTATTGTCAATTGAGCCATCCGCCTCATATATTGTTTGGGTCAAAACGGCCGTTTCCCACCCCCATCAATCACAGTGTAGCCCAACTTCTGGCGCCTTGTCGAATGCCGCACGGCAGCGGGCAAGCGCATGTGAAGCGTCCCGGCCACACGCGGTTTTGGACGGCTATCACTCACTCCTGGGTGGGGCAGGGCGCTCAGACAGAAACAGATCAAAATCAAGCTCGCCCGGAGAGTAACCATAGCCCGTCAGGATGGCTGCGGCTTCACTGCGATGCTGAATACTATGAGTCACGACATGCAGGATCGTTTGCCACACTTTTGGCCCTTGTTGCGGATCATCGCCATATCCTTGATTGACGCGCTCCTCGCTCAAGCCAATCACGTAATCAAGCCAGACGGCGTGTTCTATTTCCCTATTCCTAGCGCCAGTTGCCCAGTATTGACTCAAAAAGCATCTTACTCTCTATCACTAAACTCTACTTTTCATACACGGTAAGTATGTGTGGTTATTTGAAAGGGGAAAAGGGGGAGATAACGGCCGTTGCCTGAGCACAACCAGAATCCGGTGAAAACCATCGGACAAAGCAACCACGCCGCAATCTCCCCGCAACGCCGTAGACAGACAGATCTTCAATGCAGTGATCACCTATTCTCTTCCACGGGCGGCGAAGCGATAGCCCACTCTGCCTCAAATATCTGCTTGAAATCGGCCGTCGCCTGCGGGTCTTCCACGGCAATGCTGTACTCGTTCAAGCCACCACCCGTACCAAAGGCGCTGTAGTGAAAGTTCTGACTGCCTACGATCAGGACCTGATCGTCGATGAGGACGACTTTGGGATGGACCGGACCATTGAAGTACCGAAACTCAAAGCGATCGCCCAGGCCCAGTTCGTCAAGCCTGGACTGTAGGGCGTTAAGCGCAACGGTGTTTTCCACCCCCTCGAACGGGCCTGGTTTGACCAGCACGCGCACGTGGGCGCCGTTTTGCATCGCCTGCACAAGCGCCGGTAGGTAGGACGGTGCATCGTCGGCCGTACACACGTCGAAGAGCAGGTTGAGATTGCAGACCATGTCCAGCGTGAATTGGACCTGAATAATATCAATGGTTTTTTGCGCACTGGCGAGAACGGCCGTCATCTGCACGTCGGCCTGGTCAAACACTTTGGAGCGATAGAGGGAGAACGCATCACTCTCCCCTCCGCCCAGGTAAAACTTCAGCACTTCCGGGGTGTGGTCAGCCGTGGCGCTGCGGTCGAAGCAGGTGACCTGCCAGGGCGCGCCCAGCGGCGGGTTCAGGTTCAGACAGTAGCGCTCGTCGGCTCCGGCCCACATATCGTCGAACATGCGCTGCGCGGCCTGGGCTACCGGACCGGTTACCTGAATTGCCATATCGAAACGGCCGTTCCCCTTCCCTGAAGCGTGGTCTACCGGAAAATGCTCATAAGACATATTGAATCCGGCGGCAACGGCCGTTTGCCCATCAATGATCACCGTCTTGACATGACTGTGCGGCAGGTTGCCCTCATAATCAGCCACCTGCAACCGCCAGCCCAACTCCTCGTCCACCATCGTATCAATTCCCGCATGGCGCAGGTCGGCCAGCAGCGACCAGAGCTGCCCAGTGGCATCGCCCACAGCGACTTCCGGCGGGTTGCCCAGCAGGATGCGCACCGTCAGGCCGCGCGGATACTGCTCTGGGTGCGCTTGAAGTTGACGATACAGATCCCCGACAGCCGCGGCAACGACGCTGCCGGGACTATCATTGTTTTCGGCGGCATCGTACCACATGGTCGAGAACAGCACTTCATACTGCGCCCCACGGATGAGATCGCCCAACACATCAAATGCGCCGTTGGACGTAGGCGGTTGGGCCAGATTGTATTCCGGTTTGGGATTGGGCGTCAGGATGAGCCGGTCGTAACGGTTCTGGCAGTAAGGCGTCGGCTCGCCGGGGAACAGGTATGCGTCCTGGCGGGCGATGTCGTACAGGATACGGCCGTAGGCCGACAACGTGGCCGGATCGCAGGCGTACTGTACCTGGGCGGCGTAACTGAGGGCGTCTGCGCCTAACCAGGCTAGGTGCAGGCTGCCATCGCCCGCGACCGCCAGCGCCGGATTAGCTTCTGGGGAAGCGGTCGCAACGATGGCCGGTTCCGTCCAGCCGTCGGCCGTGCGCACGCTTTCATAGAGCAGGCTGGCGGCGTTGGTGACGCCGGTTACGTTTTCCACGGCATCGCCGAACCAGACAACGTGAACCTGGCCCTGGTTGTCCAGCGCCAGCGCCGGGCGGTTCAGACAATCCACATAGGCGATGTTTTCTTGCTGTCCATTGAACTGGTAGATAAGCTCTTGGTCCGTGCAGTAAACGAGATGGGAGCGGTTGTTGGTATCGGCGGTGATAGTTGGGTAACGGCCGTTACCCACTTCCCCCTCCGCCAGCCACGCTGTTCCATCAAACTGCGCCAACCCGATGGCCCCGGCTGCCGTCTCATAAACCAGCCGAAACGCGCTGTCGAGCTGCGGCGCGGCGGCAGCGCCGGGCACGCAGCCGGCGGCCATAGCTGGCGGCGTTTCTGCCTCTGACCAGGCGGCATAAGGCACCATACCGGACTCGTTGGCCCACACCAGCAGAACCTCGTCGCCGTTGGCGGCCAGCGCGGGTTGTTTGTTGACCTGTCCAGACTGTTGAGCGCACTGATTAGACGGGGCCACGGCGACCGGCGGCGTGCAATCGCCGTTCTGGCATTGGCTGACCAGGATGGCGTCGGCGTCAGTCCATGCTAGATGGATACGGCCGTTATCGGTAATGGCAGCTGTAGGCGCAGACGGCATACCGACGGCTGCCTGATAAGCAGGCTGCCATACGGTTTGCTGGTTGGCCGCCGCCCACTGCCCTTCTTGCAGCCAGAGCGTCCCATCTTGCACCCAAGCCAGCGCTAAACGGCCGTCGGCGCTGGCGGCAAGGGCCGGGCTGGCGTTCACGGCATTCGGGGCAAAGCTAACGGTTGACAGCCAGTGAGTGCCGGTGGTCGGCAGGTCCAGCACTGCCGCCAGCCCGGCATCCGACGGCGTCAGCAAGTCACCCACTTCCCCTAAAACAGGCCGGATCAATAGAGCCACGAAAAACAGAACCAACCCCACAATCAACACGCGCCGCCGCCAACCCTTTAAAGTAAGCAGGGGCGCCGGCAGGAGTGAACCGGCTTTATCTTCGGCTAATTTGTGGTATACATGGCCCAGCGCCATACCGCCCAGGCCGCCAAACATAAACAGTCCCAGAAGCAGCCAGCCATAAGGGCCGGTGGATACATCCCCTGCGGCCACGTTAAAGATGAATTCCCAGATGGCCGCGCCGAGCGCGGCCCCGCCCAGGCCAAACCCGGTCACGCTCCAGCGGATAATGGGCGAAAAGCGGCGGCCTACCGTCCACAGCCCCAGAGATACGCCCATCAGAAGGCCAAACAGCACCCCAACCAGACCAAACACGACGCCAAAAACATAGACCGGCGTGCTGCCTATCTCGTAAAAGGAGAGGAGGGAAACGATGAGGAAAAGCGGGAAGAGCAACAGGCCATAGCCAACGCCAAAGGTCACGCCGCTGCGCCAGGCTTGCCCGCGGCGGCTTTGGCCCTGCCCGATAGGGGGCAGCGTCCACCCGCCAAGAGCGCCGCCCACCAAACCGCCCAGCCCACTGACAAAAAAGGCCAACAGCAGCCCAAAGACGAGGCGAACGGCCTGATTGCCAAATAAAAACCAGTTGGCGGGAATGAGGTTGAAGAGGGCAAAACTCAGTAGATTGCCAAGGAGCAGACCCAGGCCATAGCCCAGGCCGCTCAGGGCTGATTGTTTGAGGGGGGTATAGGTTTTAGTCATGGTTTTGAAGAGGGGGGTGATGGTGAGACAACGGCCGTTTCCGCCGCCGCCTGACCATCCCCGTTGCCAATCAACCGCGCCAGCCAGCGGTTATCCGGGTCTGATTCAATCAGGAGCTGTTTGATGGCCAGCGTTACTGGCACAGCCAGCAGCCCGCCCAGCGGCCCCAGGATCAGCCCCCAAAGAATCACGGAAACAAACACGATGACCGGAGCCAGGTCCAGCCCCTGTCCCAACAGGCGCGGTTTGACGACTTCATCAATGGCGGAATTGATGACAAAATAGGCGATGAAGACAAAAACGGCCGTTGGCCAGCCAAATTCTAACAGCGCCAACACCACCGGCGGAACCAACGCCAGCACAAAACCGACGTAAGGCACGTAACTGAGCAGGTAAGACAGCACCCCCCACAACAGGGCAAAATCCACGCCCACCACCAGCAGCAAAGCCGTGTTAATCGCCGCCGCCGCCAATCCGACGTTGTTGGTGATGAAAAGATAGTGGCGAATATCCTGGTTAAACTGGAACAAACGGCCCAGGCCAGGATGGCCCTCGTCCATAAGCTGCCTGGCTCTGGCTGAAAAGCTCGATGCGCCAATCAACGTAAACGCCAGCATCAACAGCACCGTCAAGCCATCGGACAGAACACCGGAGACGGCCGAAAACAGCCGGGCAAACAGATCCACAATCTGACCGGGCTGCATCAGGTTCATCATGGATTGTGAATCGGCCAGTTCAATGCCTGCCGTCGCCAGCAGCGCCTGAATTTGCAGCTTAAGATCTTCCAGTTCTGCCGCATAGACCGGAATCGCCGCGCCTAACTGGCTCAACGACAGAACGAAGAACAGAAACAGGAAGACCATCAGCGCGACGACCACAGCCATGGTCAGGATGAAGGCCAACGCTTTAGGCATTCCTTTGCGCTGCAACCAGCCTAAAAATGGCGTCAAGAGAATGGCCAGCACCAGGGCCACCACGATGGTGACGATAAAGTCGGCAAACGTGCGCACAAAAACCAGGGTGACAGCCAGACTGGCCAGCCGATGAGAAAGCGATTAAGCGCTGAAAAGTGAATAGATTGGTTCATAGGCGATTTCAGACCCGGCGGGGTAGCCGATTGCGGTTGCCATACCCGCCGCCTGGAGTCGTGATTATAGGGCTTGGGAGCCGTGTAACTGATTAAGCCAATTTTTACAGGTGTGATAAACGGCCGTTGCCCCGACCAATTCACTTTCCACCTTCAATTCCTTCGGGTGCAGCAAGAAAGGCTGCGTCTGCGGCCCACCCATGCCGCCGTGAAAGCCGATCAGCTCCTCAAAGGCACAGCCTTCGCCTGTTTCCGGGTTGTAGAAGCTGTTCACCACAATGTCCGGGCAGTTGGGGAAACTGTCGGTGCGCCGCAAGTGGTCGGCGGCGCGTGGGCCAAAGTTTGCCAATGGATTTTCGCCCTCCACGCGGTCGTCGCGCAGGTAATAGAGGCCGCGTGCGCCCATCACCACCGGGCCATGTTGCTCGGAGCGCACCATGATGAAGCCAACACCCTCATGGCTGACCAGACCGGACAAAACGGCCGGGAACGCCGTTTCAATTTGCTCCAGAGTGGCCCGCTCCGTCCATTGGGTAAAGGAAACAATGCCCAGATTGCCAGAGGCAATGGCGATGACGGCCGGTTTTTCTTCCGTTGCTTGCCGTTTGCCGCGCCGCCGCTTTTCCCGCGCCTCATGCCCTTCCGGCCCCAACATCACCTCGCCATCCACCGTCTTGTTCTTGAAAACCCGGCCAACCACTTTGGTGGCCCCCGACGCCTGATTGGTAACAATGTCCGTGAGGAAGGCGTTGATCACGCCGTAGCTTTCGCCGCTGTCTATGGGCGCGTCCACTTTGTATTCGGCGCTCATCAACTGCTGCACCAATTCTTGCAAGGTCAGGCCATAACGTTGCAAAAAGGTAGCCCCGCCGGTTTGCCCATGATCGGAGAGGACGACCAGATGATACGGCCGTGGCGCGTCCTTGGTCGCACTTTCCAGGCGGGAAAACTGCTCGTCGAGCTTGTGCAAAATATCAAACGCGCCGGGGTCTAACACGCCCGAGTGGTGGGCGATTTCATCGTAACCGACAAAGGTGGCATAGGCCGACGGCCGTCCGGCAAACATATCGCCCAGCAAAGTGTAAATGTTTAACTCCCGCATCAACACCGTCATCACCCCCCGCACAAAGGGGTAATGGCGGCCCCGATGATGTTTGTCCAAAATCGGCTGCACATTGTGTTTGCGGGCATAGCGAAACTGGCGCATTTCCAGAAATACGTCCCACAAGAACAGCAGCAGCGTGCGGCTGGCGTTGTAGGGATTGGCAAAATAAGCGTGAAATTCCGACGAGTGGAAACGGGTGCGATCCAGCAGGGTGCTGGCGGTGTTCATCACGTAAGGCGCATCACCAGAGAAGAGGTTGCCCCGGCTGGCCCCATTGGCGGCCAGCAAGCCGTTGCCATCGGAGAAGCCCTTTTCCAGCACGGGCAATAGTTTCGTGTTGCTCGAGGCGACAATCTGACCAGTGGCCTTGTCGTACCAACGGAAAGCAGGGATATTGCTGTTGTTGCCGTGCAAAATGCCGGCCTGGCTGGCCGACGTTTGCGAGGAGGTGTCGGTTTCCCAGGGAGTGAGGGTGTAACGGCCGTTATCCAGCCAGCGCTTCAAGGTGGGCATAAAGCCCTCGTCCAGCGCCTTGTGCAGGATGGGCAAACCCAAGCCATCTATCTCCAAAAAGAAGATACCGGGCACATCCGTTGGCTGAGGTTTGGCAATGCGCTTCATGCGCCGTTTCACCTGATGACGATACCAGGAGTTGTCATCGTCTATGGTCAGCAAACTGCTGAGAATGATGTTGATTGCCGCCATGCCCAGCGCCAGCCAGAAAGCCGACCAGTAGTTGACTAAGGTCAAGCCATCCACAAATTCCGCCGCCAGCCAGACAAAAAGCCCGTTAATCAACAGGGCGCCCAAGCCAAGCGTCAGCACGGCAAAGGGGATGAGCAGGTAGCTGAGGATGGGCCAGAGCAAGGCGTTGAACAGGCCAATGATCGCCGTGACGGCCAGCGCCGCGCCTATGCTCTCGATGTATACGCTGTCCATGAGCCAGGCCATCGTGAGTAGGGCGATGGTCTGGATGAACCAGACGATCAAAATGCGGATGAACGGCCGTTTTACCAAGGGTGTATGTGGTTTTTTCATAGATACCTCCAAGACGTTCGACTTCTCCAAAGAAGTTGTACGACTAAAATCGCTTCTAATTAGAACGGTACGCCTTCATGCGGTCTGTGCGGCGGGCCAGTTCACTGGTGTATTGTTTACCCAACGTCGCGGCGTGTTTTTTCGCCCATTCGGTCAGCTTCGTCTCACCTGTGGGCGGCGTGTCTACAATCAGTGTCCCGGCCATCAACCCCTGCACCTCTTCCCACGTCAAAAACACATCGCCCACAAACCAGCCCACCACGCGGGTCGCCGCATAGGCCAAACGGGGCGGCATGGAGAGGATCGGCCGTTCCTTGCCAATGATCCGGCCAATTTCGGCCACCAGACCTTTGAAAGTAAAACTCTCTGGCCCAACGGCGTTGATGACTCCGTTCATCCGGCTTTCCCCTTGCGCCACCGCCAACTGCGCCAAATCGTCCACATGGATGGGGCGGATGCCATAGCCGCCGTCGCCGAACACGCCAAACACGGGCAAATGGCGCAACGTCCAGGCGATGTTGTTGATCAGCACATCTTCCCTGCCAAACAAGACGGCTGGTCGCAAGATAGAATAGGAAACGCCGGAATTCGCCAACGCCTCTTCCAACTCTGCCTTACCGGAAAAATACTCCAGGTTAAATTTAGGCGACGGGTTCGTGATGCTGACGTGGACAATGCGTTCCACCCCGGCCTGTTTGGCGGCGGCAAACAACGTTTTGGTGTTCCGCACCGCGTCGGCGTGGGTGAACAGCTTGTGGTTAAAACGCACCCAGTAGGTGTTGTACAGCACGGACACCCCTTCCAGCGATCTGGCTAATTCGTCCGGGCGGTCAAAGTTGAAGGGATGGACTGTAATGTCAGACCCAAAGGGATTCTCCCGGTGGGTGGAGTTGGTGAGGGTATGGACGGTATGCCCTTTCTCCAGCAGCCGCCGGGCAATGTATTTGCCGGAATAGCCAAACGCGCCGGTAACGGTGTGGATTTGCGTCACATTGGTCATGAGGACGCCTCTGTGCGCGGATAGCTGGGCTGGCCGTCTATGATGTAGCGGGTTAGTTCGGGCATTTCCAGCCATTCGGCCGACCATTGGTACAGATCGTCGAGCTTGGGCAGGACGAACCATTCATCCAGCACCACGGCCGCTTTCTCGCGCAGGGAGTAGCCTTTGTGCAGGACGTGCATTTTGTCGGCAAAGGTCATGGGGTAGTTGGCCGGGTAAAAGTGGGGGGTGCTGACCAGAATGTCTACGGCGGGCAGCTTGGGGTTAGACATATATTTGCCCAGTTTGCCAAAGCTTTTACCCATCACCATAGAGGAGGCGTAAATGACACGAAACAGCACTTCGTTCATGAAGAATTGTTCGTATTCGTTTTCATCCTGGGCAATGTCGGCGAACTGCACGTAGCCTTCGACGATGCCTCGATTGTGGGCGCGGTACCAGGTGACGGCCGAGGGCTGACGGATGTAGTCAAGCCAGTAACGAACGGCCGTTGGCATCACTTCATCCTGCAAACCGGCCTCCACCACCAGGTAAGCCAGTGTGGAACTATACAAAAAGTGGCCGTTCACAGCGCGCCACCACGGGCTGCCCGGTTGGTGGGGATCATCCAGGGGGTTCAGGACGCCGCGCCGGATTTCCCAGCGGGTGAAATTGAGTTCGGAGTTGCCGAAACCGGTCGTGCGCGTACCTTGGCCGTGCTGATTGTAGAAGTGCAGGCGCAGTTTGTAACGGCTTTCCGGGTTGTCGTAGACAGTTTCGACGATGTGGGCGGCTTCGGCTTCCAGTTGGGCAAGGGAAACGGCCGTTTCCCCTCCCCGTTCTCTCTTAGCTACCGGCGTATCTTGCGTCGTAATCCCCGTTTCGCTAACCACAATCTCCCGGTTCACCAACCCCGCTTTGGTCAACACCTGCGTCGTCACCCGTACGCCGCTCTCCGTGCTTTGCACCTTGCTAAAATCGAGCAGATGATGATCTTCTGTTTCCGGCTCCGCCAACACAAGGCGATCATTTTCATAGGCAGTATACCAAGCCTTGCCTTCGGCCAGATGCTCATCCAACCCACCCTTGAACGCTTCGGCCAACACCACTTTAGCCCCCGCTTTACCCAGCGAATCCCGAAAATCGTCTACCCAATGATGCTCCACAATGGCAACAATCATGGAGGTGCCGGGTTTCAATATCTCCGCCAGATTTTTCAACTGCTCGTTGGGCAGGCCGCTGTCGCGCTTTTTGGCCACCAGCCCCCCCACCGCTGCGCCCACCGCACCCGTAACCAGCAAACCGGCCGGGCCGGTCAGCAAGGCGATACTTGTGCCAATCAGTCCGCCAGCCACTGCCCCTTTCACGCCGCCCATATCGTGCAGTTCCTTAATATGAACTTTGTTCCGCATATCGCGGCGCAACAAGGCGGCATCCTTGACGGTGAGCAGTTTCTCTCGTTTGAGAGCTTTTAATGTTTGATACGCTTCGTCTGCGCCTTCTTCGCTGTCAAAGCCAGCGACAATGACTTGCACGGGCGGTTGCTGTTGACCGCCTGCTTCATGGGGTTGGGACTCATTATTTGGGGGCATTTTCACTCTCCATTTGCGATTTATTTTCTTTGGCGGCTTGTTTTTCCAGCCGGCGGCGCTGACGCACTTCCTCAGCCCGGCGGCGGTTGATCATGTCTTCTTCCAGTTGCAGCCGTCGGATGCGCTGGATTTCGTCGAGGAGCATGAGCAGAACTGCCACGCCGTTGAAGGCCAAAAAGATTGTGATGATTTTGGTCAAAGGCTGTGTGGGCGAAAAATCGCCATAGCCAATGGTGGTGAAGGTGATGGCGACGAAATAAAAGGAATCCAGCAGGCTCCAGCCTTCCAGCAAGTGGTAGAACAGGGTGCAAGATACCAGCATGCCGCCGACGTAAATGACGATTGGCCGCGCTGTGGTGTCTTGAAAGGCATCTAAAAAGAAGAAACGCTGGAAGGAGCGGATAGTACGATGCGGCCGTCTGCCCATATCACTCTTCCCCCTGTTTGTGGGAGTCCTTTTGCCGTTCCGCCTTTTCGTTAGAACGGGTAAGCTGCGTAGACCAGGTACGCAAGCCGACAAAGAGGGCCAGGGCAGCAATGGGCAGGGCGATGCCAGCGCCGTATTCCAGCAAAATGCTGGGGTCTTTGGTAAAGACAACGCCCATAAAATTGACGGCCAGCACCACGACTGTGACGCCGATCAGATTGGTTTCCAATTCTTCGGTGCTGTCTATTTGTAGCCAGTTGGGAAATTGAATTTCATTGACGAAGAGCTGGTAGAGGCCAACGGCCGTTATGTACAGCACCGTGCCAATCAAAAACGTATGGACGTACTCCACAATTTCCACTTCAAATGGGATTTCGCTGTGAGCTTCTGCGCCGTGCAGCAGGGTGGTCACCAACAGACTGATCAGGCCAAATCCGCCAAAGACAAAAAAGACGGTGGCCGCCATAGCCAGTCCAATGATGGGCACAATAATCAGGTAACGTGTTCCAGATAATAAACGAGACATATGCTTTTCCTTTTTCGTTTTTTAGTCGCTTGCGGCTTCTCCCCAGTGCGCTTCCGCCGCCGGTATCGCCCGTTCCCAGTAATAGTCGAACAACGCCTGGTAGGTGTCTATGGCCTCTGGTGCAGTGGTAGCGGCGTTAAATTCCAGCAGTCCACCTTCGCGGAAGGAACTGTAATGAAAGTTTTGGCTGCCAACGATGAGCAGATCCCCGTCAACGAGCGGCGACTTGGTGTGCAAACGGCCGTTAA
>JAWOGU010000063.1:0-2778 GCA_046496595.1 Chloroflexota bacterium | reverse complement strand
CATTCCAACCACTGCCAAACTGTTCGCCTGAATTAAATGTCCAGGTGAGGTCCCAGCCGTTAATGGCAGTGCCGGTATTGTTGGTGATGGTGACATCGGCCTGGAAGCCGGTGTTCCATTGGTTGACGATTCTATAGTCGACGCTGCACCATTCCTGCGCAGAGACGGGCATGGTCGCTGTCGAGCCAAATGAGAAAAAGGTGACCATCACCACAAAGGCTGCGGCCAAAAGTATAAAGGGGAGACCAAATCTTCGTTTTCGCTGTTTCACTGTATCCTCCAAAAATGTTCCTTGCTGTCTTGCCAACACGGATGGGTTTCTTCTCAATATTCTGGGGGAACGAGGTCTGAGCCTGTCGAAGACCGTTGGTTTCGACAGGACTTCGGCGTGAGCTCAGTCGAACGCTCAACCAACTCCGCCGCGCTTTTTTTGAGAAGAACCACTGATGACGTTAATAATTTGTGCTTTGAGAAGCGCCAGTTGAAAAAGATGATGAACCGGCGAACGGATAGCAGGCGCAGACCAAGAACACGCCAGACTGGCGTTTCTTTGGGTTATTATGGGGCTGACGCCTGAACAGGTTGGGGGGACATGACGAACGTCGGCGCAAGATGGGGCGCTTGCCTTTTGCTCGACTTTTTTGGATACTGGGGTTGGTTTTTGATCAGGGGTTGGGAGAGTTGGATAAGGTGGCAGCCTGATTCCATTTTCTCCTGGCCCTTTTTTAATCCGGTTCAATCGCCGGGTTGTGGACCCCGTTTTTCGTTTTAGTGTCCCATTTGTCGGTGTTTGGTTTTATTTCGGGAGCGCTCTCATCAAGGGCAAAAAATATAAGGTGTGATGCGCGCCTGGGGGTGTTATGTCATAAAGCCTGCCTCCTCTTCTTTTTCCATGATCTGAACCATGTCAGCGATCTGCCTGGTTCTTTCCGTCTTCACCTTTATAGTGGGCAAACGTGTTAGAAAAATACAAGTTGCTTATGGATTTCTTTGTGAACTTTTACTGATAGAGGGGGAAACGGCCGTTTATGGGCGAGGAGCCGGGATTCTGTAAGCGTCAAACTGAAATGCTCCCCTGCGTTCATTTCAAGCCGTTCGTCTGTAGAATTTATGCTATACTGACGACACGGAGAGAACGTTACGTGAGAGGTACAGTCCATGCTTAAAGAAACCTTGTGGCGTGAAATAGAGTCCCTGCCAAAAGCTCAGTTAGAGACCGTGTTGGATTTTGTGCAATTTTTGCAGTTTAAGCAGCAACAAAAACCACAGGACTCTAAAATGATGCAGCGCATTCCCGGTCTCGATGCAGGCACAACCTGGGTCAGTGACGACTTCGACGAACCTCTGTCAGATTCGTTCTGGATTGGGGGTGATGCAAATCATGAAACTTCTGCTTGATACCCATGCTTTTATTTGGTGGTATAACGAACCAGAGCAGCTGCCAGTCAAAGTGCTGTCGGCCTGTCAGGATACAACAAACACCTTGATGTTGAGCGTCGCCAGCGTATGGGAAATGCAGATTAAGATACAATTGGGCAAATTGCGTCTCGCCAAACCTTTGCCTGACATTATTCACCACCAACAAGAACAAAACCAATTGCAGGTTTTGCCCATAACGCTTCCATTGGTGCTGGCGCTGGATAATTTGCCTCTTTTTCACCGTGATCCTTTTGATCGATTGATAATTGCCCAGGCGCGGGCTGAGAAGTTACTGCTGGTGAGTAACGATGGCCTGTTTGATCAATACCCTGTTTTGTTATTTTGGGAATAGTTAGCGCGTGCTGTAGGGAAACGGCCGTTCCCCCCTCTATCTCCAGCTTTCTGATGTAAAATAGCCTCCATGACACATAACAAACCCGAAATCATGAGTCCGGCCGGGTATTGGCCGCAGTTACACGCCGCCATCGAGGCCGGCGCCGACGCCGTCTACTTTGGCCTGACCCATTTTACCGCCCGCGCCAAAGTAGGCTTCACCCTCAGCGAACTGCCGGAGGTGATGCGCACGCTGCACCGGCGCGGCGTCAAAGGCTACATCACCTTCAATACGCTGGTGTTTGACCACGAATTGGCGGAAGCGGCCCGCGCCCTGGCCGACATTGCCGCGGCGGGCGCGGATTCCATCATTGTGCAGGATGTGGCGGTGGCGCAGTTGGCCCGCCAGATTGCGCCGGAGCTGGCAATCCACGGCAGCACCCAGATGAGCATCACCAGCGCCGAAGGCATCACCCTGGCGCAGCAGTTTGGCGTCAGCCGGGTGGTGCTGGCGCGGGAACTGTCGCTGGACGAGATTCGGGAGATTCGCGCCTACACGGACTGCGAACTGGAGATGTTTGCCCACGGCGCGCTGTGCGTTTCCTACTCCGGGCAGTGCTTTTCATCGGAGGCGTGGGGCGGGCGCAGCGCCAATCGCGGTCAGTGCGCCCAGGCGTGCCGTTTGCCGTATGAGCTGATCGTCGATGATCAGCTCAAGCCGTTGGGCGACGCCCGTTATTTGCTGTCGCCCGGCGATTTGTATGCGCTGCACCAGATGCCGGAGATTGTGGCGTTGGGTGTGTCGGCGCTGAAGATTGAAGGGCGCTACAAAGACGCGGATTACGTGGCTCTGACCACGAAGGCGTACCGGCAGGCGGTGGATGAGGCGTGGGCCAAACGGCCGTTATCCATCACTCCCGCTGAAGAATTGCAGCTAGAGCAGGTTTACTCGCGCGGTCTTGGGGCGCATTTTATCACGGGCATCAACCATCAAACGGTGGTAAACGGCCGTTCGCCCAACCATCG
>JAWOGU010000666.1:0-13648 GCA_046496595.1 Chloroflexota bacterium | reverse complement strand
CGGCCGTCTGGCCTGGTGGAGATGGCGGTGTGCAATATTTCCGGTCTGCTGCCCACGCCGCACTGCCCCACTGTGTCGGAAATCTTCATTGCCGGCACGCAGCCCACGATTTACGACAATATTTACCAGGAATTTGCCGTGAACCGGGAAACAGGGCGGCTGGCAACCCTCTACACGCCGCCGGAACTGGTCGAGAGCCGCGTTTACCGCATCTACCCGGAAGCGGCGGCGGACTGGGTGCGCGAAAACGAAATCGAAGCGCCGCCGGCGGAATACGACACCATCACCGATCCGAGCGTTGAGGCGCGGAACGCGCGCATTTTCCTGCCTGAGAATTTTGCCTTTGTCGGCGGCGAGGTGGAGATAGTGGGCACGGCGAATGGCGATGATTTTGCCTTCTACCGGCTGGCTTACTTCGAGGGATTGACGCCCGCTAACTTGCAGTCCATCGTCGATAATGTGGAAACGCCGGTGAGCAATGACGTGTTGGGGGTGTGGGATACGAGCGAGTTGAACGGGCTTTACACGCTGCTGCTGACGGTGCTGCGCGAAGACGGCCGTTTTGAAGAAACCAGCGTGCATGTCACCATCGACAACCAGCCGCCCGAGGCGGAAATCCTGTTCCCGTTACCTGACCAGCAAATCTTCACGGATGAAGAGTGGGTGCTGGTGCAAGCCCAGGTCAGCGACGACCTGTCGCTGGATCGCGTCGAGTTCTTCGTGGACAACGCGGAGGTGCCGTTTGCCATCAGCACGGTGCCGCCCTTCACCGAAAAATGGACGATTCCAGGGCCTGGCTGCCATACCTTCCGGGTGGTGGCGGTTGATGCGGCGGGGAATGAGGGGGAGGAAACGGCCGTTAGGGTTTGTTTGGTTGAGCGGTAAATTTAGTGGTGGCTTATGAAAGAGGAAAGTATTTCTAAACCAAAACGATCATGTCTTTGGTATCCAATCATTTTTGTCTGTTTCTCAATTCTTGGATGCTTGCTATTTTCTATCCGGATAATTTTTGCCAGTTCAAATCCAATTGGTTCTCTAATATCTGTGGGGGAAGGAAAAATCATCCGAATATTCCATTCATCCGACTTACATGTACTTTTGGAGCCATATTCGCATCTGAAATTTGAGGTTCGCGAAGGGACAAAACTGATTCATGAAGGTTGCGGACTCATCTTTGATCAACCTGGGGACAAACACCAATTTAAGAAGATTTATTCTGCCGATAAATCTATTGTTGGTGTGCAAGACTTAGCACTTGATTCACATCTGCTCATCATGTGCGATTTAGAAACAGATACATGCTATCCCTGCGATACGAATAATTCTAAACGAGATGCCATGTTTGCTGAATTACAACAAGCAAATGAAGCTTTAACAAAGTCTGAGTTCTGGACATCTCAGGAATAATTTCAGGATTTGGCTGCCATACCTTCCGGGTGGTGGCGGTGGATGCGGCGGGGAATGTGGGGGAGGAAACGGCCGTTACCATCTACCTCGTCAATCGAAACCAAACCTATTTCTGCTATAATGCTTCAAAAGCCGATAGGAAAACCAAATGACAAACTCGCAACTCTTATCCGAAAACCGACAAGAAATTCTTGCACTGGCGCAACAATATGGCGCTAAAAATGTGCGCGTATTTGGCTCTGTTGCTCGTGGTGAAGATGACGAGCAAAGTGATATTGATTTCCTGGTTGAGATGGAACCAACCCGCAGTTTATTCGACCTGGGCGGCTTCATGATGTCGCTCCAGGAGTTGTTAGGCCGTCCTGTTGATGTCGTTACGGAAGACGGCTTGAAAATGCGAATCCGGGAACGTGTTTTACAAGAAGCAGTCGCCTTATGAGAAGTGATCGAGAACGCCTTTTAGATATTCTTGAGGGCATCGAACGAATCGAGAAATATACGGAATTTGGACGAGCATCTTTTGATGAAGATGAACTTGTGCAAACATGGGTTATCCATCATCTTCAAATTATTGGAGAAGCGGCTCGGGGCTTGTCTGAGACAACAATTACACAACACCCAGAAATCCCTTGGCGGAATATTATCGGAATGCGCCATATTTTGGTTCACAATTATTTTGGCATTGATGCAGCTATTGCCTGGCGAGCAGTCAAAGATGATTTACCAGATTTAAAATCTAACGTCCAGACACTTCTCGAAGATAGTTCAATCACATAAGAATTAACTTGCTTTCAGGATGGTTGTGGTAGGGAATGATGGGGGAAACGGCCGTTGCCATCTGCCTCGTAGCGCGAAACAACCATCTTTTCTGCTATAATGTTTTTTGCTGCTCAAATTCTTGTCAAGGAAATCTTATGACTGAAATTATTTTTCTAATAGAAGAAGATATTGAAGGCGGCTATACGGCTCGGGCTTTGGATCATTCAATTTTCACAGATGCAGACACCTGGGATGAACTAAAAACCATGATTCAAGAGGCTGTTAGCTGCCACTTTGAACCTGAAGATCGTCCGAAACTGATTCGCTTGCACATGGTGCGGGATGAGGTCATTCCTGCATGAAAACGCCGCGGGATTTGAATGGGGATGATCTCGCAAAATTATTACGCCTTTACGACTATGAAATCACTCGTCAGGCGGGGAGCCACATGCGCCTGACCATTACTCTCAATGGTGAACACCATATCACCATTCCCCGTCACCGCCCGCTGAAAGTTGGCACCCTCAACGCTGTTTTACGTGATGTCGCTCAACATTTCGATTTGAGCAGAGACGAATTGCTTAACTCATTGTTGGATTGATTTACGCATTTCTAATGAGCCCGTACCAGAATCCATTGCCATCAAAAAATATGGCGGGAAATTCATAGTGCGCATCCCGCCTGTTTTGCATCAGCGTTTAGCGTTGGAAGCGGTGGGGAATGAGGGGGAGAAACGGCCGTTCACACCCGATTTGCCAGCAATAAGTCAAACAATGCCCGGTCCACTTTGTAGCCGTCCATATCCTCGTAAACCGCGCCGGAACGGCCGTGGCCCACAATGCCAAACGCCCCCTCGAACTGCCACAAACTGTACCCCCAGCCAAACTCCCGGAACACGCTCAACAAATCGCTAAACCAGCGCAGCGCCACGTCGTTGGCGGTGCGTTGGTAACAGCCGAACTCGCCGATGTGGACGGCGGCGCCCTGCGCTTCCACGTCGCGCCAGGGCTGGTAAAAAGCGCGCAGGGTCTCGCGGTTCCAGGTGCGCCCGTCCCACTGCGCACCGGGGTAGATGGGCGGCGCCGTCACCAGATGATGCTCAGGCCACCACTCAGCCTGATAGTGGCTGACCGGCATCGGCTGGTAGCCGCGCCCGCTGTGGATAACGCCCAGATCGGCCAGTTCCGGCATGGCGAGGTTGCCCCCATCTAAGCCGTCAATGACGATTTCCCGCGCCGGATCAATGGCGCGGATGGCCGCCACGGTGCGCCGCACCAGAGCGGCGTGGTTGTCGCGTGTCATACCGTATTGGCCGATGGCAGGCGGCTCGTTGACCAGATCGAAGCTCAAGAAATCGTTGGAGATGCCCTGGTAGCGCCGGGCGAAGCTTTCCCAGAGGAAGATGAAGGCGTCTTGAGCAGCGGCGTCGAGCCAGAGGTTGTGTTTTTCCAGGTGGTTGGCGTTGATGCAGTAGCCGGGAGCGCGGTGGAGGTTGAGGCAAAGATGCAGGCCGCGCCGGCGGCAGGCGTCGAGAGTGTGGTCAATGAGCTGCCAAACCGTTTCGTTGGGGTGAAAGTAGTCGAAGTTGGTGGTCCAAAAGCGGTAATCCATTGGCAGGCGCACGAAATCGAAGCCACGAACCGCCAGAAAATCGAGGGCGCGTTCGTCAGGTTCCGGGCGCGTGAAATCGGATTGGTAGCTAAAGAGCCATTGGAAGTTGAAACCGTAACGGGGCATAGGGATCTCCAGATGATGGGGTGATGGGGTGAACTTTCGACACTGCCACTTTGCAACTTTTATAAATAAGGTCTGACGTCGGTAGCGATCATGCCGGCTTTTTGGGCGCCGATTAAGCCCAGGTTGCCGTCTTCGAAGACTTCGCAGGCATCCGGAGCGATGCCCAGTTGGGCGGCGGCAGTCAGAAAGATGTCGGGAGCGGGTTTGGGCGGAATGGGATCGTCGGCTGTGAGGATGACGTCAAAATAGGGAAACAGGCCGATGGCGCGCAGGGTGGTTTCGACGCCATCACGCGGCCCGCCGGAGGCGACAGCCAGGGGGAGATGTCCATAGTAGCGGTGAACGAGGGCGGCGACGGGCTGGAGTGGCTGCACGGTTTTAAGTCCTTCATGGGTGCGTTGTTCTTTGTCGGCGGCAACGGCCGTTACGTCCAACTCATATCCATACCTCCGGTTAAAATGGGCGATGATGTCGGGCGCGGGCGTGCCTGCCATTTCCTCAAGAAAGGATTGCGGGCAGGTGACGCCGGCGGCGGCAAAAGCGGCGTGCCAGGCGGCCCAATGCAGGGGCATGGTGTCGGCCAGGGTGCCGTCGCAGTCAAAGATGAGGGCGCGCACGCCGGGTGTAATGTCCAGGTTCGTATTTGGCATAGTTATGTTGTTCCTGATTGAGTTTGTGGGCGGATTGTAACACAGTGAGGTGGTTTGGGGATGGTGGGCAGGGGAAACGGCCGTTTCCCAGCCTGTCATATAAAACATAGGACAAATGTCATGATCCAGCCGCTTCTCGACTGCACTTGCAATTGACAAGGTTGGCAGCAACGAGTATTATTAGTCATACAACCATACGACCCTACCATAGTACGGAAAGATGCTCAAACGAACGCCATCCCTAACTGAACAGGCCAAGTCCCACATCAAGCAGTTGATTCTGGATGATGCCTTTGCGGATGGCAAAATCCCCGCCGAAACCGAACTTGCCGCCGACTTAGGCGTCAGCCGCACCACCATCCGCGACGCCCTGAGCCGCCTGGAAAATGAAGGCGTCGTCTATCGCAAGCAGGGCGCAGGCACCTTTGTCAACGAAGCCGGCCTGCAAATCAAATCCCGCCTGGACGAAATCTGGTCCTATGAACAGATGCTCGCCGCCCATGATTACATCCCCTCCACCCGCATCCTGGAAGTCAGCACCCAACCCGCCACCGCCGACCTCGCCGCCGACCTCAACATAGCAGAAGGCGACGACCTGATCGTGGTGCGCAAGCTTTTCCTGGCCGATAACCAGCCTGTGATTCTGGCCTATAACTACATCCCGGCCAGCATGTTGGTGCAGCCCTACCAGCCGGAAGATTTTTTGGAACCGATCTACAGCTACTTGTGGCAAAACGGCCGTTCCCACTTCAGCTACTACCTCTCCGAAATCGTGCCCATCATCACCAACGCGGAACTGGCCCAAACACTCCACATCCAAACCCAGATCCCGCTGCTCTCCCTGCACGAAATCGGCTACAACGACGATAACCAGCCCATCCTGAAATCAACATCTTGCTTCCGGGATGACCTGATCCGTTTCCGCCTCATTCGGCGGCCAACCATTTAATTGTCTTAAACCGCAGGAGAAAGCGTGACCTAAATCTGCGCAATCTGCGGATAAAAACAAACCCTGAATTGCGGCTGATCCAGCCCAAACATCAATAAGGAGAAATATCATGAGAAGTTTTGCAGGTCGGGACATTCTGTCCCTCAAGGATTTTGAACGTAACGAGTTTTTCCGCGTCTTCGAGATTGCCGAGCAGTTGGAACCCATCGCCCGCAATCGGCGCAACAGCGATTTGCTGAAAGACAAAACCCTGGTAACAGCCTTCTACCAGCCCTCCACCCGCACCCGCCTAGCCCACGAAGCGGCCATGATCCGCCTGGGCGGCAGCGTCACCGGTTTCTCCGACGCCAAAATGACCCGCGCCGGCGATTTCTACCAGGAAACCATCAAAGACACCGTCAAGATGCTCGAGTTCTATGGCGACGTCATCGTCATGCGCCACTTCCAGCAAGGCGCCCCGCACGAAGCCGCCAAATGGGCCAGCGTGCCGATCATCAACGGCGGCGACGGCTGGGGTGAACATCCCACCCAAATCCTCACCGACTTCTACACCGTCATGCGCGAAAAAGGGCGTATGGATGGCTTGAAATGGTTGGCTGTCGGCGACATGCGTATGCGCACCATGCATTCCCTGGCCTATGGCCTCACCCAATTCGACTGCCCCATCACCTTCGTCTCCCGCCCGACATGTCCCTGACCGACGAATTCAAGGCCGACATCGCCAACTATGGCCTGAACTACAAGATAGCGGAACACGTCGAAGAGGCCATCGCCGACGCCGACGTCATCCTGGTTGAACCGGTTGTACAGCCCGATTACACCAAATCCCGCGACGAACGTACCGGTGATGTCGGTTGGACCCCCTCCAACTACAAGATCACCCGTGAACTGCTGACCACCAAAGCCAAATCAGACGCCATCCTGCTGCACTCTCTGCCGCGCATGGACGAAATACCGGCCGACGTGGACATCACCCGCTGGTCCCGCTACTGGCAAGAAGCGTTCAACGGCGTCGTCATGCGTATGGCATTGTTGGCCCTGGTAATGGGTGTAACTGAGTAAGTATATAAGTGTAGAAGTGTATGGGTGCAGGGTATTAAGGAATATAGCAATGGCGTTGGTCAAGCGGTTTGAGGAGTTAATATGCTGGCAAAAGGCCCGCGAGCTGACCAATCTGGTTTATGACTATACCGAACTTGACGCATTCAGTAAGGATTATGGCCTGCGTAACCAGATTCGACGCGCTGCGGGATCTTCTATGCATAACATCGCCGAAGGCTTTGATGCTGGCTCAAGAAATGAGTTTGCCCGTTTCCTTAGGATGGCGCGGCGCTCTGCGAGCGAAGTGCAATCTCAGCTTTATCTGGCAATGGATCGGGCTTATATCACATCCAAACAGCGTGAGGTCGCCCACAATCTTGCCGACGAAGTCAAGCCAATGATCAACAGCCTGCACAAACGCTTGACTGACACAAAAGCGTGAGTTAACCCATCCCTGCACCAACTCATACACTCATACACTAACATACTCATACACTAACATACTCATACACTAACACACCAAAGGAGTTAAAAATGCAAACAGGATTACGAGGACGTGATTTAATTGGTGACCTCGACTTCTCGAAAGAAGAAGTCGAAACTGTATTGGACCTGGCCTGGGATTTGAAGATGAAACGTGGTTTGGGCCAGCCACATGCGCTGCTGCGCGACAAAGTGTTGGCGATGCTTTTCTTCTTCTCCAGCACGCGCACCCGCGGCAGCTTTGAAGCCGGCATGGCGCAGTTGGGCGGCCACGCCGCCTTCATCGAAAGCCGCACCACCCAGATTTCCCATGGCGACACCGAAACGGAAATGGGCGAGATTTTCGGCCGTTATTTTGACGGCATTGCCATCCGCCACGTGACCTATGGTACGGGCAACCGCTACCTGAATCTGGTGGCCCAGGCTTCCCGCGTGCCGGTGCTGAACATGCAGTGCGAAATTTATCACCCGCACCAATGCCTAGCCGACCTGATGACCATCATGGAAAAGAAAGGGCGTAACCTGCGCAAGAAGAAGATGGTTGTCTCCTGGGCGTATGCCTCTTCTTATCTGAAGCCGATGTCCGTGCCGCAGTCGCTCATCTTGCAGATGCCGCGTTTTGGCATGGATGTAGTGCTGGCCCATCCGCCGGAATTTGAATTGATGCCCGACATCATGGATCAGGCGCGTGAAATGGCGCGCAAATACAACACCGGTTTTGAAGTGGTCCATGACATGCAAGAAGCCTGCGAAGATGCAGACGTCATCTATGCCAAATCCTGGGGTCCGTTGGTGACCACACAGGATGCGGATGAAGGCAAACGCATTCAAGACAAATACCAGGACTGGGTTGCCAACGACGAGTTGATGGCTCGCGGCAAGGACGACGTCATTTACATGCATCCCCTGCCGGCCGACCGCGACATTGAAGTGACCAGCGCTGTGCTGGACGGTCCTCACTCCGTCGTCTTCGACGAAGCCGAAAACCGGCTGCACGCCCAAAAAGCCGTGATGGCGCTGACCATGTCATAAATTGTCAATTGCTAATAGCCAATGGTCAATTGTCAACGGTTCTCATTGACAATTGGCAATTGACCATTGACGATTCTGGAGGATTCCCACTATGAGTAAAAAAGTTGCAGTCGTTGCTGTTGGCGGCAATTCGTTAATCACCGACAAACATCATCCGGATGTGCCGCATCAATGGGATGCCGTGCGCGAAACGTGCCGCCATCTGGCGGATATGGTAGAAGATGGCTGGACGCTGGTTGTGACGCATGGCAATGGGCCGCAAGTTGGCTACATTTTGCGGCGCAATGAATTGGCGGCGCATGAGGTTCATGCCACGCCGTTGGATGTGATTGGGGCCGATACGCAAGGTTCCATTGGTTATATGTTGCAGCAGGCGCTGCGCAATGAACTGAACAGCCGCGGCATTAATATACCGGTGGTCTCTGTGGTGACACAGGTGTTGGTAGACCGGGAAGACCCCGGATTTAAGAATCCGAACAAACCCATTGGCGGTTTCCTGACAGAGGAAAATGCGCGTAAGTTTGAGGCGGATGGCTGGCAGGTGGTGGAAGACGCCGGCCGAGGCTGGCGGCGGGTGGTGGCATCTCCCATTCCCCTGGAAGTGGTGGAGCAAGATGCCATTCAGACTCTGACGAATGCCGGTAATATTGTCATTGCAGTCGGCGGCGGCGGTATTCCGGTGGTGCAGAATCAGAAAGGGGAGCTGCGCGAATTGAGCGGCGTGTTTGCCGTGATTGACAAAGACCGGGCCAGCGCCCTGTTGGCGCAGGAGATTGGCGCGGATTTGCTGTTGATCAGCACGGCCGTTGAAAAAGTCGCCCTCAATTTTGGCAAACCCAACGTACAGTGGCTGGATCGAATGACCCTGGCTGAAGCCCAACAATATCTGGCTGAAGGCACGCACTTTGCGCAAGGCAGCATGGCTCCCAAGATCGAAGCAGTCGTCAGTTTCCTGGAACATGGCGGCAAAGAAGCCCTGATCACCGACCCGGCCAACATCGCCCGCGCCCTGCGTGGCGAAACAGGGACGTTTATTACACCTTAGTGGAGGAGTGCATAAGTGCAGCAGTGCTATCGATGCACTTATGCACTTATACACTAACGGACTAAATCTATGGACCACATAAAACACCTGAAATGTCTCATCTGCGGCAAGGAATATGCCCCGGATGAGGTTGAATATATTTGTCCTCACCACGGCAACGAAGGCATCCTGGATGTGGTGTACGATTATGAGTTGATCGGACAGCGCATCAGCCGGGAGTCGTTGGCGGCGAACCCTGACCAGACGATTTGGCGTTACAAACCGCTGCTGCCGGTAGCGCCGGATGCGCCGGTCCCGCCCTTGACTGTGGGCGGCACGCCGCTGTACAAGACGGATCGATTGGCGGCCGGTTTGGGTTTGCAGCACGTGTGGGTGAAGGACGACGGCCGTTTACCGACCGCCTCCTTTAAAGACCGCGCCAGTGTTCTGGCTGTAGTCAAAGCGCAAGAAAAAGGGGCCGCCATCATCACCACCGCCAGCACCGGCAACGCCGCCGCCGCCCTCAGCGGCATGTGCGCCAGCGTCGAGCAGCCCAACGTCATCTTTGTGCCTGAATCCGCACCGCAGGCCAAAATCGCCCAACTGCTGGTTTTTGGCTCCACGGTGATGCTGGTGAAAGGTACCTACGACAACGCTTTTGAACTGTGCCTGGAAGCGGCGGCCGAGTATGGCTGGTACAATCGCAACACTGCCTACAATCCGTATATGACTGAAGGGAAGAAAACGGCCGTTTACGAAATCTGTGAACAACTCGACTGGAACGCACCCGATGCCATCTTCGTCAGCGTAGGCGACGGCTGCATCATTGGCGGCCTGCACAAAGGGCTGAAAGATTTGCTGGCCCTGGGCTGGATCGACCACATGCCGCGCATCATCGGCGTGCAGGCCGAAGGCAGCGCCTTCATGTACGAAGCCTGGATTGACGGCGAAGACGTGCTGACCAAAGCGCCCGTCTCCGGTGTCACCATAGCTGACAGCATCAGCGCCGGTCTGCCCCGCGACCGCATCAAAGCACTCGCCGCCGTCACTGAAACCGCAGGCGCTTACGTTTGCGTCACCGACGACGAAATTCTGAAAGCCATTCCGGCTCTAGCGCGTGGCTGTGGCGTTTTTGCCGAGCCGGCTGGCGCTGCCGCCTATGCCGGTTTGATCAAAGCGGTGGAGATGGATCTGGTCAGCCCTGAAGACCGCATCGTCATCCTCAACACCGGCAATGGCCTGAAAGACGTGAAAAGCGCCATGACTTCCGTGGAAATGGTGGGCACAACGCCGAACCGCGTCGAACCGAATTTGGAAGATTTGAAACGAATAATGACGGAAATTAAATAATTAAAGATTAAAGATTAAAGATTGAAGAGGAGTTGACCTGTGTGAGCATCAATCTTCAATCTTCAATCTTTTAGAGGAAACCCATGAGCAACTTAATTGATTTAACCATTCACGATGAAGCCAAGCTGGAACGCGCCATACAGCGCGCCCGCGAGCAAAATATTATCATTCCCACCTTCAAACAGATGATCAATCCCGACCTGATCCCCGACGCCATCAAAACAAAATTGGAATCGGTCGGCTTGTGGGATTTGAATCCCGTCAACCTGTTCCGCATCAACTGGCACAACGAACCAGCCGAAAGCGGCGGCAAATACGGCGGCGTCAATTACCTGGTGCTGCCCAAAGAACTGACCGGCATCGACGCCAAAATTGTGGTGCTGCTGGGCAAATGGTTCCCCACCGGCGCGCACAAAGTGGGTGCAGCTTTTGGCTGCCTGGTTCCCCGTCTTGTTACCGGCCAATTCGATCCCACCACCCAAAAAGCGGTCTGGCCTTCCACCGGCAACTACTGCCGCGGCGGCGCTTATGATTCCAACCTGCTGGCTTGCGAATCCATCGCCATCCTGCCCGAAGGCATGAGCCAGGAGCGCTTTGATTGGCTGTCAAAAGTAGCTGGCGAGACCATCAAGACCCCTGGTTCGGAAAGCAACGTCAAAGAAATTTTTGACAAATGTTGGGAACTGCGCGCTTCCGGTGAAGATTTGGTCATTTTCAACCAGTTTGAGGAGTTTGGCAATTACCTGTGGCACTACGAAGTGACCGGCCGCGCCATGATGGAAGCGTTGGGCGAGGTGATGGGCGAGGGCGACCGTTTCCGCGCCACTGTGTCTAACACCGGCTCCGGCGGCACCATTGCCTGCGGCGATTACATGAAAGAGCAGTTCCCGCACAGCAAAATCGTTGCCAGCGAGGCGCTGCAATGCCCCACCCTGCTCAACAATGGTTTCGGCGCGCACCGCATCGAAGGCATCGGCGACAAGCATGTGCCCTGGATTCATAATGTCAAGAATACCGACATTGTTACCGCCATTGACGACGCAGCGACCATGGATCTCATCCGCCTGTTCTGCGAGCCAGCAGGCCAGGAATACCTGATCAGCCAGGGCGTAGACGCCGGTCTGGTAGCTGACCTGCCGCTGTTGGGCATTTCCAGCGTGGCGAATGTTTTGGCGGCCATTAAAACGGCCAAGTATTACGAAATGGACGCCAACGACGTTATGATCACCGTCGCCACCGATTCCATGGAGATGTATGCCAGCCGGTTGGTGGAATTGACGGCCGAATCTGGCCCCTTCACTCAACTAGACGCGGCCGGCGCTTTCCAGCGCTATCTGCTGGGCGAAACGACGGATAACATGCAGGAATTGACCTATGTGGACCGCAAACGGGTGCATAATCTGAAGTATTTCACCTGGGTGGAACAGCAGGGCAAAACCTACGAAGAAATTCTGGCGCAGTGGCACGATCCTGATTATTGGACCGGCATTCACGGCCATGTGGATGAGTTGGATGCGTTGATTGACAGTTTTAATGCACGCACTGGCTTGTTAGATACGCTGTAATTCGCCTTCAATTCCCACTGAAGCGTTAAAGGCGCCCCTGTCATGGCTGGCAGGAGCGCCTCTTTGTTTGTAGGAAACGGCCGTTTCCTATCTCGTTATCATTGGCAAAAATACATACTCCCAAATCGTTGCCATAAGTCCGTGCGGCCCGGCTTCTTCCGGCGGGGTGGCATGACAAACCGTACACTCAGTTAACGTGCCTGCATCCCCCTGTAAATCGATAAACTTGATATTGTCTAGAGGCTCTGAACTGGGAGCCGTAGCATGGGCGCTGTCATGACAGGCGGCACAATACAAGCCGCCATGATTTTTGGACAGGTGAAACAGCGCTTGATCTTGATCATGATTGTCGTCATCGTGACAGTCATCACAACGCGGTTCTCTCAGCCAGGGAGTCGGATTCTGGGACACATCTGCCAGCGTCCCATGACAGTCTATGCAGTCTTCACCAGCGCTAAACATTGTGTCCCGCAAACTTTGCGTTTCCGGACCAGGGTGGCACATATAGCAGCCCATCATGGTGTCTGGAATGTATACACCCCTATCATGCGAACTATGCATCACGAAGGAGAGGTTGTCCATGTTGGGCAGCCCGGGTTCTCCCAGTGCGCTCGATTCATGGCATTCGGCGCATAAAATCGGACGGCGATCCATAAGCGGCGTTTTATGACCCGCCGGATATTTATTTTTGTTTCTCACATCGTGCAGTTCCAAAATATTGGTTTCCACCCGCCCGGTACTGATACCATCGACGCCGTTATCATAATGGCAATCCGCGCAGCTTACTTCCGTTGAGGTTGGCGCCACGACATTGCTTTGCGCTAATTCCTCGCCACTGGCCGCATCGTAGACTTTTACAAGTGCCAGTTGATAGGGATCCGGATTGTTAAGATCGCTGTCACTGAATTCAGTCAGCGGAATCCCTTCCGCAATGAAATGATCCGCCTGCGGATCCATCTCGCCCGCCAAACCTTTCCCGTGTAACCCCACGTCGGGTTCTAAATCAACGCCAAATATAGCCTGCTCGTAATCCCAAAAGTTGGTTTTGCCCACTGAGTAGGTATTGTCTGGAAAGGCGTAGGTCACGGTGATGCCGCTGGTGATAATTTCGGGCGGATCGCCAATTTTTATCACTTGAGCAAACAGGGTATTAGAGGGTGGAAACATAGCAAAATCTTGGAAATCTGCTGTGTACCAATGCATACCCAAATCGTTCCAACTGAGGACAATGTATTCGTCTGATGCTGCCGGGGCGGCATGGCTGATATTTCGTGACGGTACGGTGATGCTGGTGATAACGGCCGTTACCAGTACTAAACCCAGCAAACAAACCAATACTAAACAGGGTGAAAATTTTCGCATGGTGGCTCCCTTTTATGATGCAAAATTAAAAACGACATTTTTTTGCACGCCGTTTTTCGGCGTTTTTTTCTGTGTGGCGAAAGTCGGGCAATTCCCCTTAACTCACAGAATCCAACCCAAACCTGCAAAAGATCATGGAGTGTGAAGAGGCCGTTTGGTGAGAAACGGCCGTTTTCTGCGAACATAGTTTAGGTTAAGCCAGTCAACAGAAACTTAACGCCTTTACACGGCTCTATGACAGCCACCTGGACACCGTCGGCATCGGCGACCCCGGCCAGCGGCAGTGGGA
>JAWOGU010000028.1:0-4660 GCA_046496595.1 Chloroflexota bacterium | reverse complement strand
TATATGCGTGTTCATTCCCAGGATAATATGCTGCAGGATGGTCAGCTTATCTTTTTTTATATTGCCTCACCAATTTTCACCGACCATCTGAACTGTTCATGTGGGAAATCGGCAACAATGTGGCGCATGTGCTGTTTCTGGCGCGGCTGCCAATGGTGTGGCTGGGCCTGCTGCTGGCGGCGGTAACCGGGCGCTGGGCCTGGCAGATGTCGCGCCTGCGGCTGGCCGGGTTGGCGGCGCTGGCGCTCATGGCTCTGGACCCCAATATCCTGGCGCATGCCACGCTCGCCACGACGGATTTGGGGCTGACGGCGGCGGCGGGGTTGTCGGGATATACGTTGTGGCTGCTGCTGAAACGGCCGTTACTCCCCCATGCCCTCCTCGCCGGAATCGCCTTTGGCCTGCTGCAAAACACCAAATTCACCGCCGGTCTCTTTGTGCCTCTCTTTGCCCTTGTCATCCTGATCCATTTTATTTCCTGGTTGTGGGATGCCTGGCAGCAGCGACGTCTCTCCTCCCAATTTCCAATCTCCAATCTCCAATCTCCAACAACCAATCTCCTCAAAAAGATCATCTTCGTCATCATTGCCTACGCCGTCATCGCGCCGCTGACCTTGTGGGCGGCCTACGGCTTTCAGATTGGCGTCCTGCCTCAAGACCTGCCCACCTTCTCCCAGTTGGGCGGCATGACTGTGCCCCTGTCCCACCACCTGGAGCAGCTTCTCGACATCGGCGGCCGGCTGGAAAAATCGACGCCCGCATTCCTGCTTGGGCAGTATTCAGACCACGGCTGGTGGTATTATTTCCCGGCAGCGTTTGCCCTCAAAACGCCGCTGCCCACCCTGATTTTGCTCGTCCTCGCCTTCTGGGTACGCATCGGCGCATACGTTACGCATAAACGAGAGCCTCGCGCTTCACGCCCCACGCCCCACGCCTTACGAACTGCCTTCTGAGACGTTGCCACCCTGCTCATTCCCGCCCTCGGCTACTTCGCCTTCGCTTTATCCACCGACATCAACCTGGGCTACCGCCACATCTTGCCCATTCTGCCTTTCCTGGCTGTGTTCACCGCCAACAGTCTCTCTCCTCTTTTACGCATCACGCATCACGCCTCTCGTTACCTGGTTTTTGCGCTTATATCGGCTCTCCTGCTCGTCTCGCTTTGGATTCACCCTCACTTTCTGGCCTACTTCAACGTCTTGGCTGGCGGGCCAGATGGCGGTTGGCGCTATCTGGTAGACAGTAATCTCGACTGGGGGCAGGATTTGGGCGGGCTGGCAGCCTGGACGGCCGAAAACGAGGTCGATCATATCTGGTTGAGCTATTTTGGCGAGGGGCGGCCCGACTACTACGGCATCAACTACACCGGGCTGGACAGTTGGCCGCCGCGCTTGATGGACCCGGAGGCACGGCCGTTTTACCCCCATGATCCCGCGCCCGGCCTTTACGCCATCAGCGCCACCACCCTGCAGGGCGTGCACTTCACCGACCACGACCGCTTTGCCTGGTTTCGCGCCCAGGAACCGGTGGACAAAGTGGGCTACTCTATTTTTATCTACGACGTTAAGGAGCAGGGCGAGATGGTAGATGTTTCGTTAGGCGGCGTACAAATTGATGAGTTGGCTCCGGTCGATTTTGCCCGTTTCCAGAGCAATCAGGTAACGCTGCACTGGTTTGATCCGGCCACGGCCGTTCTCATTCCTGAATCCGACAATCGTTGGGTGGTATTACCGGCCTCACCTACTCTGGCTGATGCCGGGATGTATACGGCCGATTGGGAATTGGTGGTGGAAACGGCCGTTTACCGCCTTTACCGCCTGCCTCCTATGGACGATGGCTATAAGCAGCCTCGCGTGGAATTTGTGGCCGAAGGCGGCGCGATTGGCCTGCTGAACTGGATTGTGGCAGAAACGGCCGTGCCCGGCCAACCCTGGACCCTTTATACTCACTGGCTTAAAACCTCTTCGCCTGAACCAGTGCAAATCTTCATCCACCTCACCAACGAAACGGGCGACATCGTGGCGCAGTGGGATGGCCTGGGTGCAAAGTGGCAGGGTTGGCGGCCGCAAACCCTTTTGTGGCAGGCGCACACCATTCCCTTGCTCGCCAATATGTCACCCGGCCGATATGAAATTCGGTTGGGGCTGTACCATCCCCAAACCGGCGACCGCTGGACTACGTCCGACGGCGCAGACTATGTCGTATTGGGAGAAATCACCGTCGAATGACCGCCGCTCCCGCCCCCTTCTTTCAAAGCAAACAGTGGCGACGGTTGGAAATGGCCCTGCTGCTTGCCATTTTGCTGCTGGCTGCCGGTTTGCGCCTTTGGCGGTTGGACCAACTACCGCCCGGCTTTTACCATGACGAAGCTTACAACGGCCTGGACGCCCTTTCGTTGGTGCAGGGTAAAACCTTCCCCCAATTCTACGAAGGTTGGGAACTGTATGCCCAGGACGCCCATGGCGACAATCCACCCGCGCCCACCCGTTTTCCCATCTTTTTTGAAGGCAACTACGGCCGTGAACTACTGCACATCTACCTCATGGCCCTCTCCATCTGGCTGCTCGGACCCACCCCCTTCGCCGTGCGCCTCGTCCCTGCCCTGGCGGGCGTGTTGGCCGTTTTCACCACCTATCTGGCGGCCAAAGCGGTGTTGGGGACTGGGGAAATAGAAGATCAAAGATTGAAGCTTAAAAATGAGTACGTCAGTCAATCTTTAATCTTACATCTTTCTCCTTTATTTGCCGCCTTCTTCATGGCAATCCTCCTGCCCGCCATCCATTTCAGCCGCTTCGGGCTGCGGATGATGCCCTTTGTTGTGGTCGAAACGCTGGTCGTTTACTTCTTCTGGCGCGGCGTGAATGGCGCAAAGGAGAATCCTCAATCCTCAATCCTTCGACAGGCTCAGGACAGGTTCGTCAATCGTCAATTTTTTGTCTTCGCGTTGGCTGGATTGTTTTTAGGGTTGGGGGTGTATGTTTACGCTGCCGGCCGGGTGCTGCCGCTGCTGTTTGTGGTTTTTGTGCCGCTCTGGTTCTGGCAGGACAAGGCGGCGCGGCGGCTTTGGCGGCAGGTGGCGCTGATGGCAGGCGTCTCTTTGCTGACGGCGCTGCCACTGCTGCTCTATTTTGCCCGTTACCCCTATTTCTTCTCCTTCCGCATGGCTTACGTGGCTAATAAGGGGTTGGGCGTGGTGGCCGGACAGCCGTTTCTCACCTGGTTCTTGAACGTGGGGCGGGTCATTGGCGGGCTGTTCTGGCAGGGCGAAACCCATTTGCGCCATAATCTACCAGGACGGCCGTTTCTGGACCCCATTCAGACCATCCTCTTCCTCGCCGGGTTGGTCCATATCCTGCGGCAAAAATTCAACCCCCGCGCCCTCTTCCTGCTGCTCTGGCTCATCGTCATGCTCCTCCCCTCAATCCTCAGCGGCGACGCCCCCCACTTCGGCCGCATGTCCGGCGCCCTGCCCGTCGTTGCCATTTTTCTGGCAATGGGTCTGGTGAAAGTCGGGGAGATGGTGAACAGTTTGCAGTTTACAGTAAACAATAGGCGTCTTCTACTGTTCACTGTTTACGGTACACTGTTCACTGCCTCCCTCATCTTCACCTTCCGCGACTACTTCATCCGCTACGCCAATCATCCTCAACTGGCAGCGGATTTCTACCTGCCGGACTGGGAACTGGGGCAGTTGGCGGCGGCGCAGCCGGCCGATACGATGCTCTATCTCACGCCCACGCAAGAAGAAATGGCAACCATTTACTTTGCCCTGGCAGATCCGGATCGGCTGCGCAGCTACAGCGGCGCGGATGGCGCGATTCCGGCAGGCAAACCAGGGCAGCCTTCCCTTTATTTCATTCGTCCCGATGACGCCCTTAGTTTACATAACTTGCAAACTTATTTCCCACAGGGCAGCACAGGCGCAGCGCAAAATGGCTTTATCCCTTTCGCCGTGCCTGCCGCTGCGCCGCGCACCCCTGGTCTGACGCCAATCGACGCGGCCTGGGGCGATCAAATACGGCTCGTGGCCTGGTCGCTGACGCCGAACGAAGGACAATTACGCCTCACCCTGGCGTGGCAGGCGCTGGCGCCGGTGGACGTGGACTACACCGTCTTTGTCCACCTGCTCGGGGCAGACGGTCTGCCGCTGGCCCAGGCCGACCGTCTGCCCGGCGGCTATCCTACCGGCGACTGGCAGCCTGGCGAAATTGTCGTCGATACCTTTGTGGTAAACTTGCCGCCCGATTTGCCGCCGGGAACCTATCCTGTGCAGACCGGATTGTATGATTTAACGACGCTGGGGCGGTTGGGAACGGCCGTTCTCACTGAAATAGAACTACCCAATGAACAGTAAAAACTTTTTACAAAGAGACAAGGAGACAAAGAAACAAAGAAAAACCTTTGCGTCTTGGCGTCTTTGCGTTCAATTTTCCCTTGAATCTTTCCTTGGAATACAGGGTGCGTCATGTCCTTGCTGAAACGACACGGCCTGCCTCTGCTCCTCTTGACCCTAGTCACTTTCATAGTGAGCGCCTTCTTCATCCAGGCGCAGCTCAGCCGCACCGGCGGCGAACTGGGCGCGCCGCTGGACGACGCCTGGATCCACTTTCAGTTTGCGCGCAATCTCAGCCAGGGTCATGGCTTTAGCTTCAATCCCGGC
>JAWOGU010000573.1:0-7652 GCA_046496595.1 Chloroflexota bacterium | reverse complement strand
CGCCGGGTTTCATTTTCAACGTGTCGATTTAGATGCCTTCGAGATAGACGATTCCCTGCATTCTTACTTAAATCAGACATTAGCAAAATACAAAAGTAACCCCAATTTTTCCCTTACCATCCGCGAGACCGATTTTATACACGCTGCCTCAGACTGGCTGGCCGGGGGTCTGTTTGCAGAGCCACTGCCAGAATATTCCCATGCCATTCTTAACCCGCCTTACAAGAAGATCAAAAGCAATTCAGCCCACCGCTTAGCCTTGCGCCGTACTGGTATTGAGACCGTGAATCTGTATTCGGCCTTTGTATCTTTGGCTGTTAAGCTGGCTGCGCCAGGCGGACAAATCGTGGCAATTATCCCGCGTAGTTTCTGCAATGGCCCCTATTATCGTCCGTTTCGTGACTTCATTCTGGAGCGTACTGCCATCCGGCATATTCATCTTTTTGAGTCGCGCAACAAGGCGTTCAAAGATGACGAAGTCCTGCAAGAGAACATCATCATCCTGCTTGAACGTGGCGTTCAACAGGGCATGGTGACAGTTTCCACATCGACCGATGACACTTTCACCGACCTTATCACCCATGAATATCCTTTCAACCGGATTGTGTTTCAAGATGACTCTGAACGATTTATTCAGGTGCCCACTTCCCCCAAGGAAAACGCCATCGAGATTTCCCCGACCATCCGTTATTTATTGATCGATCTTGGTATCGAAGTATCAACCGGCCCGGTGGTCGATTTTCGAATGAAAGAATACCTGTGCGCTATGCCTGAACCGGGTACTGTTCCCTTGCTTTACCCTGTCCATTTCAGCAGCAGCGGGGCCACATGGCCGATTGTGGACACGAAAAAGCCAAATGCAATTCAACACAACAGTGAAACCGAAAAATGGCTGTACCCAAGCGGTTTTTATTGCGTCGTGCGCCGTTTCTCGTCCAAAGAAGAAAAGCGCCGAATTGTGGCGAGTGTGGTTGATCCTGGCATATTCGATAACGCACCAGCATTAGGCTTTGAGAATCATTTGAATCTTTTCCACGAGAAAAAACATGGCTTGCCGCCACTGTTGGCGCATGGACTGGCAGTATTCCTCAATTCAACGGCCGTTGATGAACAATTCCGACGCTTCAGCGGTCATACCCAGGTTAACGCTACGGATCTGAGGCTGTTGAAATACCCGAGCCGTGAAGCGCTCATGCAGCTTGGCGAATGGGCTGTACAGCACCAAGAAATCACACAGAGCATGATTGATAAAAGATTAGGAATGCTAATCAATGAATGACAAAGAAAACCACATCGAAGCCGCCCACAAAATCATCATTTCGCTGGGACTGCCACGAGCACAACAGAACGAGCGCTCCGCCCTTTGTTTGCTTGCCCTGCTAAATCTCACGCCAGACAAGGCGTGGGCCAATGCAGAAAACCCACTTGTGGGCATTACCCCCATCATGAACTGGTTACAAAAATACTATGACAAGGAATATGCGCCAAACACGCGCGAGACCATTCGGCGTCAGACGATGCACCAGTTTTGCGATGCGGGCATCGCGCTTTATAACCCGGATAAACCCGACCGACCGGTGAACAGTCCCAAGGCCGTCTATCAGATCGAACCTGCAGCATTGGACTTACTGCGTACTTTTGGTACCAAGGCATGGCATAACGCGCTTGTTTCGTACCTGGCAGAGCGTGAAACACTGGTTGCTCACTACGCCAGGGAACGGGAGCAAAACCGCATACCAGTTGAAATTGCACCGGGGAAGAAAATTTCCCTGAGTCCTGGTAAACATAGCGAATTGATTCGAGCTATTATTGAAGACTTTGCACCACGCTTTGCGCCAGGAAGCTTGTTAGTCTATGTGGGGGACACTGGTGATAAGTGGGGTTACTTCGATGCCGCACTGTTGTCTGAGGTGGGTGTTGACGTGGATGTACATGGTAAGATGCCTGATGTAGTGCTGTATTCAACTGAGAAAAACTGGCTGTTGTTAGTGGAGTCTGTCACCAGCCATGGCCCAGTCGATGGCAAACGTCACGATGAACTTGCCAATCTTTTCGCCGGGTCAAAAGCAGGTTTGGTCTATATTACGGCCTTTCCAAACCGCGCCGCCATGGGGCGTTATCTTAGCGAAATCGCCTGGGAAACGGAAGTGTGGGCAGCCGATGCTCCGTCTCATCTAATCCATTTCAATGGTGAGCGTTTTCTGGGCCCTTATCATGCGCCCTAACAAGTTTTGCCACATGCAGATTGGACCAATCTCAGAAATTGGTCCAATCTTGGGAATAGGTGAGCGGTGGGGGAAACGGCCGTTATCCCATCCAAATCAGCAAAACAAATCGTGCCTTTGTGATCAACCAAAACACTTTTAATCCTAAAAATCCAGCCCCAAGCCTTCTGGTATCGCTCAATTCAGAGCAGGAGGAACTGAAAGCGCAGCTCAAGGCCAAAACCGATGAATTGAACGCCAAAATGAAAGAAGCCAGAGCCAAAAACGCCAACCTGTCCAAGCGGATAAAAGTCGCCACTGCGCAGGAAAATTGGATCGCGTTTGGCATCACCGCCAAGCGGTAGGGTTTAGATCGTTTTGAGATTGGAGATTGAGACAATCTCCAATCTCAGTGATGTGTAGGATCAGGATTGGGTTTTAGGGAAGCAGGAGGGGAGAAACGGCCGTTCATTCTAAAATTCGCTCCATGCTATAATATGTTACGATAACATGGCAATAGGGTAGTTTTGATCCCATACGGAGATGTGAAAAATGCAAGTATACGCTTACGAACTCACGGTTGGAAAAAAGGGAACCGTCATCATAAAGGACTTACCTATTAATGCCGGCGAGAAAATAGAAGTGATCATTATCCCCCGTTCAAGCCGTCAGCCTGATTAAAAACGATACCCTTTTTGGGGAAAGCCGATTACCTACCTGAACCCCACCGATTCGGTAGCTGAAGCAGATTGGGAAGTATTGCAATCACGTAAAACTGTTGAAGTGATGCTAACGAATCGACCCACCTGACCTATAGCCCATTTCAGGTTTTGGGGAGGGCGAGAAGGTGAGTAAAACGGCCGTTGGCAAATAGGATAAGGAGTAACATGATGACCATTATTGACAATGACATGTTATGGCGGCAGTTTGCAGTGACCATCGACTCGTTTGGCGACGCCCTGCGCAACTGTCCGGATGAACTCTGGGAAAAGCGCCTATGGGCCGACGAGCCAGACCAATGGGTGGCGGCCGGTTTCTCGGCCTACTGGTATCTGTGTTACCACACGCTCTTCTGGCTGGACCTCTACTTAACCGGAGCGGAAGAAGGCTTTATGCCGCCTGAACCGTTTGACCTGGTGGAAATGGAAGCCAATGAAGTTCTGCCGCGAACCTATACTCGTGAAGAACTGCTCGGCTATCTGCAAACTTGCCGCCAAAGATGCCAGGAAACCGTGACTACGCTGTCCGTCGAACAGGCTTACCGGGTGTGCCAGTTCCCCTGGGGCGAGGTACCCTTTGCGGAACTAATGCTGTACACCATGCGCCACGTGCAGGAACACGCCGCCCAACTACACCTCTTCCTGGGACAACACGGCGTCCGCAGCGCCTGACCAGAGTGTTAAGCAAATAAGTTACAAGGAATATCAGTGGCCGGGGGGAAACGGCCGTTCTCTGTTCCACATTTCCTGTTCTCAATTAGTTGGCAAGCTGTTATCTTATGCTAGATCAAAATCTCCTACGCCTTTTTTTATTTTTCCTTTTCCTTCCCATCCTTACGAATTGTCAATCAGACCCAGACGCTTGGGGCAGAGGCAATGGCACTATCTTGCTCTGGCATGGTTGGACCGAGACAGAGGCCGCAGCCCTGGCCAATGTCTTGCAAGGGTTTAATGAAATTCACCCCAACATCACCGTCATCAGTCAGGCAGTCCCGGCCGAGAACCTGTTACAACAATATCAACAATCAGCGCATCTGGGTTTGGGTCCTGATCTATTCATTGGGCCAGGAGAATGGCTCATGCCCCTGGCTGATCAGGGGCTTATCCTGGATGTACTCCCGTTTCAGCCGGCCACAGAGCATTATTTATCACTCGCTGTCACAACGATGCGTTACGGCGATGGTTTGTATGGGCTGCCATTGGCCTTACGCCCCATAGCGCTTTATTACAATACAGCGCTGGTAGAAACACCCCCCGCTAATCTGGATGAGTGGTTGGCGCAGGCTGCTAACGGCCGTTCCTCGGCCATGGACGTTAATTTCCTGCCTTCTTTCTGGGGCATCCAGGCATTCGGCGGGCGTCTGTTTGATGAAACAGGACAAGTCGTGTTAGCCGAGGGAGGCTACGCCAACTGGCTGCGCTGGATGCAAAACGCTCAAAACGCGCCCGGCATGATCCTGAGCCGCGATAACGTCAGCCTGCAAGACCTTTTCTTCTCCGGCAAAGTGGCCTACTACACCGGCAGCCCCGACGACCTGACGGCAGCGCGCGCGGCCCTGGGTGAAGAAAATGTCTCCGTGGCCTCTCTACCGGCTGGTCCAGTGGGACCGGCTGGCCCCTTGTTGTACGTAGAGGCATTTTATTTCAATCCATTCTCTCGCCCGCAGCAGACGGAGCAAGCGCTGCTGCTGGCCTCCTTTTTAACGAATAACAGCCAATCAACCACGCTTCTACGCGAGATCAGCCGGATACCGGCAAACCGGTCGGTGCCCGTAGACTCCCGGCTGCACCCGGCAGAGGCCGGTTTTGCCGCTCAGGCGCGCACCTCTGTCGCTGTCAGCAACACCCCAGAGATGGGATTGATCATTGCCCTGAGCGATGATCTGAATCGCGCGGCGCTGGCTGGCGCAGTTGATGTACTGGAATCTATTGAAGCGCTTGCCTATGAAGTGAACGGCGCCTCTAGCCTGCCGCTTGCTTCTGCAGCGTCTGATGATTGCGAGTTGGAAGGGGTCTTGCGCATCTGGTATCCTTGGGGCGGCCGTTTTACCGCCACCATTGATCGACTGGTAGAAGATTATGAAGCAGTTTGCCCCGGGGCAACAGTACTGGCTATGCAGATTGCGCCAGACGAGATCGTCAGATTACACACGACGCTTAACGGAGGAGATGACGACGAGATGCTGCCGGATTTGGTTCTTGGCCCCAGCACCTGGTTGATGACCTTCATCGAAGCGGAATCAATCCAACCAGTGACTGCGTTTGTCTCCCCGGAGTTCCGCCAGCGGTTCCTACCTGCTACCCTGGGCAGTCTGGAACAAGGTTCGGAATTATTTGGGGTACCCTACTGGATAGAGCTAGACGCGCTTTATCTCAACAGCGCCCTTGTTAACGATCCGCCAGCTACTTTAGACGACTTTTCGCTGATCGCAGAGAGCAGTGGAGCCGCCATCACTACTACTTTTCTTGATGCCTATTGGGGAGCGACTGCCTATGGCAGCGTTCTCTTCACCGATGAGAATCGGCTGGCCCTGGTGGAGAGCGGTTTTGTGGATTGGTTGACGTGGCTGGAAGCAGCCAACGCAGAATCGACAATCTTGCTGGCTGATGATCCGGCCCAGTTGCAGGCAGCATTTTCCGCCGGGGAAGTGGGAATGCTGGTGGCGCCGGCCTCTGCTTTAGGCGAGATTGAACAGGGTATCGAACCGGGAAACCTGCGCATCACGCAGTTTCCGGCTGGGCCGGCCGGTGAGGCGCGCCCCTGGCTGCGAACATCGGGATTTTTCCTGACGGCCGAGTTGTCAGAGGAACAACGTGAACTGGCTTTGTCCTTTACGCGTTTTGCCACCAATATCACGAATCAAACTTTTTTGATGAATGAGGCGCGGCTGATTCCAGTGAATGCGAATGTTGGTATGGATGGGTTCCCGCTCATCGGCGACCTGGTGTTGAGCACCAGGAATGTTTTCTTATCGCCGAATGTACCGGAGGTAACGGCCGTTTTCGACATGGGCGATCAACCATATCAGGATGTCTTATCCGGCCAGAAACGGCCGTTGGCCGCCGCCTGCGACTTCACCATTGGCGTGGACAGGGCCAATGGCTTCAGCGTGGCCCCGGCTGATTTGCCGCCCCCATGCCGTTAGAACCAAGCCCCGACAGGTTTCCGCAAACCTGTCGGGACTGAGCCAAAGGTAAGGTCAATCTTATGCTGAATGATCCGCGCTTTGACGTTATTGCGACACAGCTTGAAGTATTATGGATTTTACTGTCCAGACCGGTCGTACAGCGGCAAATTGCCGCCATCGCCCTCATTGTTTTTGTATCCTGGCTGCTTGATCGGATCGTCACCGCCTGGTTTTATCCCCGATTTGCCCGGCGCTTCCGCGGCAGTTTGGACGCAATGCGGGCCAGCCGTTTTGCGCCTCTGTTCCTCGTCGCCAAGCGCCTTTATTTCCCTCTGGTTGGTCTGATCCTGATCCCCGTCACCGTGCTGCTTTTTGAGCGCAGGCAGTACCCCGCCGGGCTAATTGAGAATGCGGCTGTCATTTTCTGGGTTGTGCTGCTTTACGAGATCATCCTGGGATTAATGGATGTCTGGTTTTCAAAACGGCGTATCCAGATGTTCCGCTCTCGCATCTTACTTCCTCTTTTTATCATTTTGCCAGGCGTTGCTTTCCTGAACCAGTTTATAGACATACGCAGCATTCTGGATATTCAGATTCTCATCGCCTTAAACACCGAAATCACGCTGGGCAGCCTCGTTTTGGCGGCGCTTTGGTTTTATGGCTTTACTATTTTGAGTTGGGTGCTGGTGGAGGCGCTGCAAAAGGTGGTTTTGCCGCGTACACAGGCCAAGAGCGGTGTGATTCATTCAATTACCACCCTCAGCCGCTATTCCATCAAAATAATCGGCGTCCTGGTGGTGTTTGGCACACTCGGCGTCGATTTAACCTCTCTGGCTCTCATCGGTACCGGGCTGACGGTGGGTATAGGGTTTGGTTTGCAGCAAGTGGTTTCTAATTTCATCAGCGGCCTTATGCTGTTGTTCGAGCAATCTCTGCGCCCCGGAGATGTTATTGAGATTAACAATCAGCTGGGTACGGTGCAAGAACTCAACATGCGCTCCACAACTATCCGCACAGTTGACGCTGACATTGTTGTACCCAACGAGACTTTCCTGACAACGCAGCTCATAACTTACACCAAATCAAACTTATTGATGCGTGTTCTTGTGCCGATTGGCGTTAGTTATAAAAGTGACCCGAAAGAGGTGCGGCGTGTCTTGCTGGCAACGGCCGTTGAGCACGGACTTGTCCTTAACGACCCGGAACCCTATGTTTTCTTCGACGCTTTCGGCGATTCCAGTATTAACTTTACCCTGGTCGCCTGGATAGCAGAACCTACAAATCGCCGTCGGGTACAGTCTGACCTCAACTTTATGGTGTGGGAGGCCATGGCCAAACATGGTATTGAAATCCCCTTCCCGCAGCGCGATTTGAATTTAGGTGATGGCTGGCAGGCATTTACCCAGACGATGGTTTCCCAATCTTCTACTGAAGATAGCGTCGTCGCTGGGGCATTAACCCCTGAAGAAGAAGAGGTACAGCGCGATGTCTGATGCAATCGCAGTCATTACTGGCTCCTCATCAGACAATGCGCCAAAAAAGCAGGTCGGTATAATCACTGTTAAAAGAACCGGATCTAACATAAAATAACAATACCTTAT
>JAWOGU010000495.1:0-23068 GCA_046496595.1 Chloroflexota bacterium | reverse complement strand
CGGTTTAACGAATGTGTGGGACGCGCTGCTGGTGACGTTAGCATTGGGCACACTAGCGCTGGCGTGGCGGTCCGGGCGGCGCGCCGTCTGGCTGTGGGGCGGCCTGTTCACCGGCCTATGCGCCTATACCTATACGGCGTCTCGGCTGCTGCCCTTGATTTTAGGAGGGCTGCTGCTGGCGGCCTTTCTGGGCAGCCGATCCCGCTGGCGGCGGCAGGCAGGGCATATGGCAGCCGCCGCGGCGCTGGCGCTGGTGGTGGCGCTGCCCATCGGCCTCACCTACCTGGGTGAGCCGGGGTTGTTTATGGTGCGCTTTAATGAACTTGGCATTCTCAGCGGCCAAACGGGTTGGCTGGCGCAAGAAACGGCCCGCACTGGTCAGAGCGCCTGGGACATCTGGCAGCAGCAAATCGGCCGCGCCCTGCTAGCCTTTAACGGCAGCCTGGATGTCAGCCCGGCTTATCGCCCGGAACGGCCGTTGTTGAGCAATGGTTTGGCGATTCTGTTTGTGCTGGGCGTGATGATCGCCATCTTCCGCATTCGCGAGCATAAATACCTGGCGGCGCTGCTGTGGCTGCTCACGCCGCTGTTTTTTGGCGCGGTTTTGTTGATCGAATCGCCCAGCAGCCACCGGCTGGTGCTGGCGCTGCCCATTATTTGTTTACTGGCGGCGGCGGCGCTGGTGGAACTGACGCAGTGGGCGCTCTCTTTTGGACGCAAAACCGACGAACCGGGCACGGTCAGCGATTGGCTGCTGCCGGTGGTGCTGGCGGCGGCGCTGCTGCTGGCGTTGAATGAGCTGCTGTTCTATTTTGGCCCTTATCGCCAGTCGCACACCTTTGCCGATCGCAATACGGAAATTGCGCACGGGGTGGCGGATTATCTCAACACCCTGGACAGCGCCGCCACCACAGCCTATTTTTATGGGCCGCCGAGCATGTACATCGATTTCCCCACGATTCCTTTTCTGGCAGCAAGCTATCAGGCGAATGTGAATTTATTTAATGTGATGATGGGGGAAGAAACGGCCGTTTCCCCCTCGCCTACCACTGAAACGCTGACCTTTGTGGTGCTGCCTGAGCGTGTTTCTGAGTTGGTAGATCTCCAAAATCGCTATACGAATGGCGTGCAAATAACAATTCCCGGTTTTCACGCCAATCCGCTTTTTTACGTGTACGAAGTGGATTTGTTGCCTTGAAGTGTCTACCACCAAACAAGTACAAGTAACTGACGAGGAATTTTATGGCAGAAGAAGAACCTGAATTACCGTCCGAACAAGAAACCGGCGCAATCATGATCCCCTCCATTCCGGACCCCGCCTCAACCGATTCACATGATTTGGAGTCCCCTAAGTGGAGCGCCAACACGAAAATTATGGTGACGATTGGCGTGGCAATCCTGGTGGTGGCGGTGACACTACGTTTTACCAGCATCATCCGTTTGGTGGCGATTGCCGCCATCATCGCCTACCTGATGAATCCGATTATTGCGCTAATCCACCAACGGACGCCAATTAAACGCGGCGTGGCGGTAGCATTGGTTTATGTGGTGTTTGTGGTCGTGCTGGTAACGGCCGTTACCATCTTAGGGGCCGCCACCTACATCCAGGCCACCTCGTTCGTGCAGCAGCTGCCCAAGCTTGTCAGTGATATTACGATTTTCATTGAGAAAACAGCCACCCAAACGGAACCCATCGTCTTCGGCGCCTTCTCCTTCTCCCCCGCCGACATTGAGTGGCGGGCTATCGGCAACCAGGTTCTAGGCATGGTAGAACCCGTCGCCGGCAAAAGTTATCAGATACTTACCTCAATCGCTACGCGAACTGTTGGCGTTGTAGGCGATTTTTTCTTTATCTTCGTGTTGTCAATTTACCTGGCGGCGGAAATTCCCAAATTGGGCGGCTACGTGGTGCGGGTGGCCCGAGAACCAGGCTACCAGCATGACGCCCAACAGCTCATGAAGTTGTTTAGCCAGGTGTGGAGTTCTTACCTGCGCGGCCAAATGGTTTTAGGATTGACCATAGGGTTTGCCAGTTGGCTGGGACTGGTGGCGTTAGGGGTGCAAAACGCCATTGCGCTGGGTATCATTTCGGGTCTCTTGGAGTTTGTGCCCAACATCGGTCCCATCATTGGCGCCGTCATTGCCGTGACCATCGCCTTCTTCCAGCCGGATAATTACCTGGGGCTGACGAACGTGCAGCTTGCCCTGTTAACCCTGGGCTGGATGTTTATCGTGCAGCAGTTTGAGAACAATTTGCTGGTACCGCGTATTATGGGCGATGCCTTGAACCTGCATCCTCTGCTGGTGATATTGGGGGTGCTGATGGGGGCTTCGCTGGCGGGGATTTTAGGCGCGATCCTGGCTGCGCCTATCCTGGCATCGATCAAGCTGTTGGGCCTTTATGTCTGGCGCAAAATGTTTGATCTGTCTCCGTTTATAGAACCAGAGTCCGCCTCACCTTCGCTGCCCAAACCATCCCTGCGCACCCGCTTTTTGCAGTGGCGCGCACAACGACAAACCGACAAATAATCGCACCATACACGTCGTAGGGGCGGTTCGCGAACCGCCCCTACATATTTTCAGCTCTCCGTATATCTTCTCAAAAAAGCGCGGCGGAGTTGGTTGAGCCTGTCGAAACCAACGGCCTTCGACAAGCTCAGGCCTCGTTTCCCAAGCTCAGGCTTCGTTTCCCACGAAATTTTGAGGAGATACCCTCCGTCACGCAGGTCGTTTCATCGGCTGCGGTTTCAGGTAAGTCAGCGAGCGCCAGACCCATTCCATTGGTCCATATTTGAAGCGTTTCATCCACCAATGGCTGAACGGAATTTGCAGCAGGTAAATGACAAAGGTGAGCAGGATTCCCACAGCCGGGCCTGTTTTGCCAAAAAATCCCAGACCATAATTGTAGAAAATCAGCGTGCAGATGGTGGACTGCATAAGATAGTTAGTCAATGCCATTTGCCCCACCGGCGCCAACACTCCAAGTCGTTTTCCCCAAACCGGGATGGTAGACAGCAGTGTGAGACCTGATAGATAGGCAAAGCATAACAGGGGCGCGCCAATGGTATGAGCCGCGGTTGCCAGCATCAATGTCCAAGATGATTCGATGCGCGAAATTGACATAATCAATGTGGCGTAAAGTGCGTTGCAGGGAATACCGATGATCATCCCCCAGAGCAGCAGTTTGCGGAAAAACGACCGGTTGGCTTCTATGTCCTGGAAAAACTGGCGGCGGCCAAAGTAGACGCCGATGAGGAACATTCCCAGCACATTGAAACCGAGGGCGAAGTATGAGATCAGCCCCAGGCTGAGATAATCGGCCACGCGCTGCCTGGTAATTTCGCCGAAGCTGCCGCTGGAGTAAGATTGATAGGCGCGTTCCAGTTCGGCGGCATAGTCGGCTTCTACCTGGGCAAAGCTCTGCTCAATTTGCACGGCTCCCTCGGGAAAGGAACGCCCCCACTCTACCAGGGCGGTGGCGCCGAGGTTTATTAACAGCGGGATCGCCAGTAAAACCACTGCCCAAATGAGTAATGTGCGCGGTTTTGCTTTGCGAAAGAGGATGAGGGGGAAACCAATGAGGGCATACATGATCAGAATGTCGCCCACCCAAAATAGAAAGGCGTGTACGAGGCCAATCGCCAGTAGGGCGAGCAGCCTGCGCATGTAGAGGGGCACAAATCGGCCTCCACGCGCTTCGATACGGTCCATGAGCAATGTCAGACCCAGGCCAAACAACAAGGAAAACAAGGAGTAAAACTTGCCTTCACCCAGAAAATGGATCAACCATGTGGCGAGTTTGTCGTACCAGGGCGCTGCCGGGTCGCTGGGGAAAAGGATGGTTTGAAACGGGCGGCTGAAGATCGTCATGTTGACGAACAGAATGCCCAACAAGGCAAATCCGCGCAGAATGTCCACGATTTGGATGCGCTCTTTTTGCTGCACAGGGGCTATGGAAACGGGTAAAACTGCTGATGTATTCACGAGTTCCTCCTAAAGCCGCCCAGGAACAGACTGAAGAGCCGTTTGTTGGTGACTCAAAAACTCTCCGAAATTGGCATAGCTGGCGGCGGATAATAAATGCCTGTTCACGGCCGTTTTGCCATGTATTGTTACGCCAATTTTTGTGAAAAGTTTCACGACCAGGCGCAATTCGCAGCGCCTGCGTAACCGTGGGCTAGACGACTAGTCTAAAGTCAATATAACTTTGCCGATGTTTTTGTTGGCGGCGACGTAGGCATGGGCCCGTTGGGCGTCTGCGATGGGAAAGGAGGCGTCGATGATGGGCTGCAATTCTCCGGAGGCAAGCAGGGGCCAAAAGCGCTGGCTGAACTGGCGAGTGATGTCGATTTTTTCGGCCAGGGAACGGGAGCGTAAGGTGGAACCTACGATTTTGAGGCGTTTGCCCAGCAGCAGGCTCATATTTAACTGCCCCTGCCCGCCGCCAAGCAGGCCGATGTTGACCAGCCGCCCCAGCCGGTTTAAGGCTTTGATGTTTGCCTCCAGGTAACTGCCGCCGACGGGGTCCAGGATGAGATCCACCCCTTTGCCGTCTGTGGCTTCGTGAACGGCCGTTTCAAACAGTTCTTCCTTGTAATTGACAGCCAGATCCGCGCCCAACTGGCGGCAGCGGCGCAGTTTTTCCGGCGAGCCGGCGGTGATAAACACAACGGCGCCGATGGCTTTGGCGAGCTGAATGGCGGCGGTGCCTACGCCGCTGGCCCCGGCATGGATGAGTACCGTTTCACCTCTTTGCAAATCCCCTTCCAGAAAGAGATTGACAAAAGCGGTAAACCACACCTCGGGAACGGCCGTTCCCTTGGCAAAGGTCCAATCATCCGGCAGGCGCATGAGCATCTCGGCGGGCACGGCGGCCTGCTCGGCATAGCCGCCGCCGGGCAGCAGGGCGCACACCCGGTCGCCCACCTGCCAATCGGTGACAGCCGCGCCGACAGCGCTGATGACGCCCGCCATTTCCAGCCCTAAAATCTCGCTGGCTCCGGACGGCGGCGGGTAGTGGCCTTTGGCCTGCATGAGATCGGCGCGGTTAACGGCCGTTGCCTGCACCGCCACCAACGCCTCATCCTGGGCATACGTTACGTCCGGTACTTCCTGCCAGACCAGAAGCGGTTCATTCTGGTGTGGGTGAACGACAATTGCTTTCATGGGTTACCTCCTGGGGTTTGAGTTTGAGATTGGTCCAATCTCTAAGATTGGGCCAATCTTATCTCGTTCATACGGGCATACAAACCGCCTTGCGCCAGCAGCGTCTGGTGGGAACCGATTTCGGCGATACGGCCGTTTTCCAGCACCACAATGCGGTCAGCATTACGGATGGTGGAGAGGCGGTGAGCCACGACAAAGGTAGTGCGATTTTGTATCAACCGATCCAGCGCTTCCTGAATAAGACGCTCGGATTCCGTATCCAGGGCGGAGGTAGCTTCGTCCAAAATCAGCACTTTGGGCTTGCGGATCAGCGCTCTGGCAATGGCTAAACGCTGGCGCTGTCCGCCGGACAACTGCGCGCCATTTTCACCGAGCATGGTATCCAGGCCGTCGGGTAGTTTTTGCACAAAATCCCAGGCGTTGGCGGCTTGCAGCGCCTCGATGATCTCGGCGTCGGGCAGCGCGGCAGCGTTATCAGGCAGGCCGTAGAACACATTTTCCCGAATGGTTCCCGCCAGCAGAACAGTTTCCTGGGGCACGACGGAAATGAAACGGCGGTAGGTGCGTAAATCGAGATCGTTCATGTTTTGCCCATCGAGCAAAATCTGACCACACGATGGGCGGATAAAACCGATGACCAGGTTGAGCAGGGTCGATTTTCCGGCGCCGGATGGCCCGACAAAGGCGATGGTTTCGCCGGGCTGCACGTCCAGAGCGGCGTGGCACAAGGAGTGTTGTTTACCGGTGTAGCTGAAGCTGACATCCTGGAATTGGTAACGGCCGTTAACGGCCGTTACCTCCCGTTTTCCCTGATTCCATTCTAAATCCGGCGATTCCAACACCTCGCCGATAGAGCGAATCGATTCAAAACCCTTGCTAATCTCCGGCACAATGCCGGTGATGTGCATCACCGAGTTGGTGATGGCGGTGAAATAGCCGGTGAGCAGCACCACTTCCCCCACGCTGATGTCGATGATGCCGGTATAGGCAAACCAGGCGGCGGTGAGCAAACAGAGCGCATCAAAGAAGCGGAAAACCATCCAGGCGGAAGCGCCAAAAATGTTGTTCATCAGGTCCAGTTCCTGCCCTGCCACATAAACCTGACCCAGGCGGCGTTCCACATTTTTGACGGCGGTGTCCTCCGCGCCATGCGCCCGGGTCACAGGCGTTAGCTGGAGCATTTCTAAAATATTGGAGGACATGGTCTCCATTTCGCGGCGAAAGGCATTGTTCCGCGCCGCCAATGGCGATTTCAGCAGCTTCATGAGCAGCACAACCAGGGGCACCGTCAACAAAAAGAAGAGCAAAAATTCAGGCGCGCGCATCCCCGTGATGGCGACGGCGATGCCGATGCTGAGGAAGGCGGCGGGCAGCGCCGTAAACACCTGCGCCGTCATGGTTTGAATGACTTCCACATCACGCAGCGCCTTCGCCTGGATTTTGCCCCGGCTCACTCTGTTGTAATATCCAATGGAAAGCACTTGCAGGCGGCGCACGATGGCGGAGCGCAAGGTAGCCTCCACGCCGCGGGTGGCGCGGCTTTGGAAAAGCATATAAAAGTGACTGGTAGGCAGGTGGATGAGCAGCACGCCCAGCAGCAGGACGCCGTTCAGCCAAAAGATAGAAGCGGTGTTGGCGGAAGGCCGGCTGAGGGCGTCGATGATGTTGGCTGTCACCAGGGGCAGTATCCAGACCGGGCTATGTTTGACGACAAAAAAGAGAAAGGAAAGGCTCAGGTTAAGCCAGTCATCTTTGTACAAGTTGAGGAAGGTTTTGAGCGGCGCGCTGGCCTGATATTGTTTTGTCAGGCGGTGGGCACGTTTGGGAACGTTTTGAAAAGCAGGGGATTCGGTTTCGGTGAACATCGTTGGACTCCACTATTGTGTAAAAAACTGCGCCGCGGCGGATTATCTTGATCCCGGGTCACGGCCAAACCAACCTTTTATTCTGGGGGTGTTGGGCGCTGCTGTCAAGTGTAAATTAACATGAGAACATTGAAGAAACTGGCATAACTTTAATATGCGAGTATTATCATGGCTTGAAATGTCCGAGAAATGGTTCTGCATTTGTGTCAGTCGCGGCGTAGAGCTTGAACCGAAACAGGACGATCAACCCCCTATTACCACAAACCAGGGCGCACAGTAACGGCCGTTTTTCTATCAGCAAAATGATCGTGATGAGATCAAATAGGGGTTCCACATCGGCAGGGAAAACGGCCTCAATGTTGAACCCATGAGAGCATACCCAAATGAAAGCAGAAGAAAACGCAAAACCACTCGCTGTCCGTTCCCCTCGCACCCTTAAAACCGCAGAAGACTTTTTACGTTGGCGCCGAGAGCAAGTCGCCCTTCAAGAGCAGGCGGAAGAACAGCACACGCAAGCCGCCTCCCAACAAATACAAGATTGATGGCGGCTCGGCACCTCAATGCCATTTCCCCAAGTGGTTGATGAACGGCGCCGCGGACGCCGTAAGCTGCCAGCAGTGTCATTTACAGCGTAACTGGACAAACCTTTCAGGGTTTCATTTTGAGTAAATCATTCACTGCTTACTGCGGAAGATATGGGAGGTATAAGATGGCAGTAGGACCGATACAGGTCGTTTTATTTGGTTTTGACCGCATTGACCAGTTCAAAGGGGAAATTTTAACGGAACTATTGAAGCTGCGCGGCCGAGGCGTGATTCGGTTGATTGATGCGTTTATCGCCATCAAGCGAGAGTCCGGCGAGATTGAAGCCGTGGAAATGAGCGACCTGACGGAAACTGAAAAGGCAGAGTTTGGGCAGGTGATTGGCGCTCTTTTGGGGCTGAGGCCAGAAGCCGTCAGTGATTTCCCGGCGGAAGCGGTGGACCTGACATTGGCGGCGGTTTCCGATTCTGTAGGGCTGGAGGCGGCGGGAATCCGCGAGATTGTCGCAAATTTGGAACCAGGAACGGCCGTTGGTGTGCTGATGTACGAACATACCTGGGCAGTACCCCTGCGGGACGCCATTCGGCGAGCGGGCGGACGGCCGTTGGCGCAGGGTTTTCTGACGCCTGAGACGCTGGTGATGGTGGGCGCCGAACTGGCTGCTATTTCCGATGCGGAAGAGACGATCGAAATGGCGGAGGCGGTGAAAACAGCGGCCATTTTGGATGCCTTGATGACCGTGGAAGCGGCGGCAGCGGTGAAAACGGCCGTTGTGGCCGAAACCCTGCGCACCCTGATCCTGGCAGACCTGATAGAAAAAACGGCCGTTCAGGAAGCCATGGAAACCCTGGCGCTTGCCGGACTGCTTGAAGAGTCAGCCCTGGCTGCCGCCGCAGCCAAAACCGGGCAACCCCCCGCCGAATAAGCAAAAGGAATTGGAGGGATTGAGAAACAAGGTCATGCTGCATGATTCGAGATAACATCCCTTGCATATTCGTTGTTACACAATTTTATCAATCGAGTTGGAAACAGGAGAGAACAAATGTCATTTGAATTACTTTGCGCAACCGTAATTGCTTTATTTTTTGGCACACTGCTCTGCTTTGGCGGCTACCGGCTGTTTTTGATGCTGCTGCCCATTTGGGGCTTTTTCTTTGGCTTTGGCTTGGGAGCGCAGAGTGTGCAGCTTCTGTTCGGCGGCGGCTTCCTGGCGACAGTCACCGGCTGGGTGGTCGGCTTTTTTGTAGCCGTCCTGTTTGCCGTGTTGTCCTACCTGTTTTATGCGTTCGCCGTGGCCTTGATCGCCGGTTCGTTGGGGTATGGACTGGGCATGGCAATGATGGGACTCTTCAGCGCCAACCTGACCCTGATTTCCTGGATCGTAGCCATGGTACTGGCGATTGTGGTGATTGGGGTAACGTTCCGCTTTAGCCTGGCGAAGTATGTGATTATTATCGCAACGGCCGTTGGCGGGGCGGCCGCCACCATTGCCACCTTAGTCGTCGGCGTGGAAAACGTGCAGCTGCTGAGCCTGGCCGAAAATCCTGTCAAAGTGATGACCAGCGGCTCCTTCATCTGGTCGCTGTTGTTCCTGGTGATGGCCGGGGCGGGCATTGGCCTGCAAATTGCGGTCAACCGGGCGTATGAAATCGAGTCCTACAACCGTTGGGAAGAAATGCAAGCGCCAGCTTAAGACAGTTCAAAATAAAAACGGTCAAGCCGCTTATCGGAAACTGACAGGCATTGACCCATAATAGTTTGGTTTTAGCAGGGTTCAATGACAGCCAGGTGTGGCCCACTTTTCTATTAATGTGGGTCGCACCTGGCTGTTTTGTTTGTAGACCTTAGGCTTTGATTTCCCCGACTCTCGTAACGGGATTAATCTGGAGATGGTTTTCAACAAGTACCCAACGCGCTTTGGCGCACGATGAGTGTGGGCAGCAGTTTGATGGGGTCTGTGCTGGGGTGATCCGGGTTATTGATGATGCTGATCAACTGCCGCACGCCCTCACGCCCCATTTCGGATAAATCCTGGTGGATGGTGGTGAGGGCAGGGTCAAAGTAGGGCGCTTCCGGGATGTCGTCGAAGCCGACGATAGCCAGGTCTTCGGGGATGCGGCGGCCTAACTGGCGGGCGCTTTTCATGGCGCCAAGGGCCATCTGGTCGTTACAGGCAAAGACGGCGTCCATTTCGGGATGCCAATCGAGCAGCATACGAATGCTGCGCTCGCCGCTGCTGGGCGTCCAATCGCCGTGGGTGATGTAACTTTCGTCAACGGAACGGCCGTTTGCTATCAATTCCTCACGCCAGCCCAACTCTCTCTGCCGCGCTTCCCACCAGTTCATGGGGCCGGTGATAATGCCGATGTGCCGCCGCCCCTGCTCGATTAAATGACGAGTAGCCAGTTTGCCGCCATGACGATTGTCGATAACGGCCGTTGTCAACATCGGCCGTGGCTGCACATTCAAAAACGCAATCGGCACCGTCAGGTTGGCTAACTCCTGCTGCACCCAATCCCGGTTTTGTCCAATTTCCGGTACAGCCCATAAAATCCCATCCACATGATAGGATAAAATTTCACGCAGCAGCTTTTTAGCGTCATACACCTCCGCGTCCGGCAAAATATGTAAAATCAGCGAGTACCCTAACTGCTCCGCCGCCTCCTGCACCCCTTGCAAAACGAGAGACGGTCCATACAGCCCAATGCTCGAACTGACAACCCCCAGCGAAAAACTTTGTCCCTGTATCAGGCTGCGCGCAATTTTGCTCGGTTGATAACCGAAACTATCAATCACCTGTTGCACATGCTGGCGCGTTTCGGCCGACACGTCAGGACGGCCGTTTACCACCCGCGATACCGTTTGCGTCGAAACCCCCGCCGCCTGGGCTACCTCTCTAATCGTGACACGCTTGCGACTCATAGTTTCACACTCATTTGTCAACTTAGTATGTTAACGTTAACGATTTTCAGTGTAACACAACGTTTTTTTCGTGTCAATGCCAGCTTATTGACAGCAAATTCGCCCCTGCTCGCCAATATTTTACCCGGTCAACACCGCAAAAAATTAAAAGTGACCAATGAATTCGGTCAGGTTTGTAGCAAATTGCCCAATAAAAACCGATTTCAGGGTTGACGGGAACTGTTGTGAATGCTAGAATGTTATCGTTAACGGGAACGATAACAACATAAAATCATGCAGTTCTCCACACTATTCCCTGTTATCGATTCTCAAAAAATCAGCAGAAAAACAGCTCGCAAATCTTAAAAAAGGAAGAGAAACAATGAAAAAATCAATTCTGTTTTTGTTTGCCGGCATCCTGGTATTTGCCTTGATGTTGAGCGCTTGTGGCGGCGGTGAAACCGCTCCAGCCAGCAGCACCGAACCCACCAGTGCTCCGGCCGCAGAAGTCTCTGCTCCAGAAAGCAGTGAAACAGCCCTGATCGGCATCTCCATGCCCACCAAATCATCCCAACGCTGGATTGATGACGGCAACAACATGGTGAAGTTCTTTGAAGAAAAAGGGTATCAGACAGACCTGCAATATGCCGAAGATGATATCCCTAACCAGCTCGCCCAAATCGAAAACATGATCACCAAGGGCGTCAACGTGCTGGTCATCGCCGCCATCGATGGCGAAACACTGTCTGACGTTTTGCAGCAGGCAGCCGACCAGGGCATCAAAGTCATCGCCTATGACCGCCTGATTCGCGGCAGTGAAAACGTGGATTACTACGCCACCTTCGATAACTTCCAGGTCGGCGTCATCCAGGCCAGCTACATTGAAAAAGCCCTCGGTCTGAAAGACGGCAGCGGCCCCTTCAACATCGAACTGTTTGGCGGCTCCCCCGATGACAACAATGCCTATTTCTTCTACGATGGCGCCATGTCTATTTTGCAGCCCTATCTGGACAACGGCCAACTGGTCATTCAGAGTGGTCAGCAAGGCATGGACAAGGTTTCTACCCTGCGTTGGGACGGCGCAACCGCCCAGGCTCGTATGGACAACCTGCTGAGCGCCTACTACACCGATGAGACCGTAGACGCCGTTTTGTCCCCCTATGACGGCCTCAGCATCGGCATTCTCTCCTCCTTGAAAGGTGTGGGTTACGGTACCCCCGAACTGCCCATGCCCATCATCACCGGACAGGACGCCGAAACGCCCTCCGTCAAATCCATCATCGCCGGCGAACAGACAGAAACTGTCTTCAAAGACACCCGTGAATTGGCGCGCGTGGCTGTTGACATGGTGGACGCCATGTTAAGGGGTCGGGAAGTACCAATCAACGACACCACCACCTACGATAATGGCCTCAAAGTGGTGCCTTCCTATCTCCTGGTGCCGATTGATGTGGATATTACCAATTGGGAATCCGTCTTGATCGACAGCGGTTATTACTCCGCTGATGATTTCAAATAATAGAAACTGATTCTGAGAAGTGTAGGAATAATCAAATTCCCACACTTCTTTTTCTTGTATCTATACAGGTGTAGCCTGAGCCTGTCGAAGGCGGAACCGGGCTTCGACAGGCTCAGCCCTCGACTGGTTGTATAGTTATCTGCAGACAGGCACAGGTAACACTACAAATCGTGAAAGAAGCGGCAAAAAAGGAGAATCAGGGTATGTCAGATGTAATTTTGGAAATGCGCAACATCACAAAGACATTTCCTGGTGTTAAAGCGCTGGATGATGTAAATTTCAGTGTGCAGCAGGGTGAAATTCATGCCCTCGTCGGGGAAAATGGGGCCGGCAAATCGACACTGATGAAGGTTTTGAGCGGTGTTCACCCTTTAGGTACTTACACGGGTGAAATTTATTACCAGGGCGAATTGTGCCAATTTAAAGACATCACTCACAGCGAAAAAATTGGCATCGTCATTATTCATCAAGAACTGGCATTGATCCCTTTTCTTTCGATTGCTGAAAACATCTTTTTAGGCAATGAACAGAAAAAAAGAGGCGTCATCAGTTGGAATGAGACCATTTCCAAAACGCAAGAACTACTAAACCTGGTTGGTTTGGATGATGAATCTCCGCATACTTTAATCACTGATTTGGGGGTGGGTAAACAGCAGTTGGTGGAAATTGCCAAAGCCCTGGCGAAGGAAGTGCGGCTGCTCATTCTAGATGAGCCAACCGCCAGTTTAAATGAAGATGACAGCGAGGCTTTATTGCAATTGCTGCTGCAATTTAAGGCGCGAGGCATCTCGTCCATTTTGATTTCCCATAAACTGAATGAAGTTTCCAAAGTGGCCGACTCCATTACCATTCTGCGAGACGGAGCCACGATAGAGACACTCGACTGTCATCAAGACACCATCACCGAAGACCGCATTATCCGGGGTATGGTGGGGCGTGATTTAACCCATCGTTTCCCGGAGCGGGAACCAAATATCGGCGAAACGATTTTTGAAATCAAGGACTGGAATGTATACCACCCCATCCATCCGGATCGCAAGTCGATAGACAATGTTAATTTGTATGTGCGCAAAGGCGAAGTGGTGGGCATTGCCGGCTTGATGGGGTCTGGCAGAACTGAATTAGCCATGAGTGTGTTTGGGCGGGCCTATGGTAGACATATCAGCGGGCAGGTCTACAAACATGGCAAAGAACTCGACGTAAGTTCTATTGATAAAGCCATCGATTCCGGGATTGCTTACGTGACAGAAGATCGCAAACAGTATGGCCTGATTCTGATTCAGGACATCAAAAACAACATCACGCTGACGAATCTCAGGGCCATTTCGAAGAGCGCTGTCATTAATGAACCCAAAGAAATGGTTGTTACCAACGAATACCGTGACAAGCTCAACATTAAATGCTCCAGCATCTTGCAAAAGACCGTCAATCTTTCTGGCGGCAACCAGCAAAAAGTGGTGTTAAGTAAATGGCTGTTTGCCAATCCTGATGTTTTGATTTTGGATGAGCCAACGCGCGGGATTGATGTGGGAGCCAAATTTGAAATTTACACCATCATCAATCAACTGGTAGCTGAGGGTAAAGGGATCATTCTCATTTCTTCGGAACTGCCGGAGATTTTGGGTGTGTGTGACCGTATTTATGTCATGAATGAAGGCAGAATTGTTGGTGAAATGCCTGCAGAAAACGCCTCTCAAGAAAAAATTATGGGATGCATCATGCAACAAGAGGTTGAACAATTATGAAAACCGCGATGACACTTTTCAGGAATAATATTCGCCAATACAGCATGTTGATTGCGCTGATTGCCATTATGCTGTTTTTCCAAATCATGACAGATGGCACACTGATGAAACCGGTGAACCTGACTAATTTGATTTTGCAGAACAGCTATATCGTGATTATGGCAATTGGGATGCTGCTGGTCATCGTCGCGGGTCAGATTGACCTGTCTGTGGGGTCTGTGGCGGCTTTTACGGGCGCTGTGGCGGCAGTAATGATGGTTGAGTACGAGATGAACTTCATTCTGGTGATCATGATCAGCCTGATGATTGGCGCCTTGATTGGCGCGGCCCAAGGGTATTGGGTGGCGTATCAGAAGGTGCCCGCTTTTATTGCCACCTTAGCCGGTATGCTTATCTTCAGAGGACTGACGCTGGTTATTCTCCAGGGGCGCTCGATTGGCCCCTTCCCTACCAGTTTTCAAAGATTAAGTTCTGGTTTTCTACCAGACGTTTTTGGCGGCGACTCATTACACATCACGTCGATTGTTATTGGCGTTATTATCTCTGCCCTGGTGGTCTATTTGGATTATCGCTCACGCAAAAACAAAGTGAAGTACGGTTTTGATGTGTCGTCCATCAGCATTTTTGTGGTGAAAAATACAATCCTTGTGACCGTGATTCTCTACCTCAGTTACTTGATGGCTTCTTACAAAGGGCTGCCGAATGTGCTGGTTATCCTATTTACCTTGATTGTCGTTTACTCGTTTATCACCAAACAAACTGTGATTGGTCGCCGTATTTATGCCCTGGGTGGCAACGAGAAAGCGGCGCAGCTTTCTGGCGTGAATACCAATCGCCTTAAATTCCTCACTTTTGTGAATATGGGGATGCTGGCGGCTTTGGGCGGCCTGATTATTGCGGCGCGGTTGAATGTGGCGTCGCCCAAGGCGGGGACGGGAATCGAATTGGATGTGATCGCGGCCGTTTTCATTGGCGGCGCGTCGGCGTCTGGCGGTATTGGCACGGTAATCGGGGCGGTCATTGGGGCGCTGGTGATGGGCGTCATGAACAATGGCATGTCGATTGTGGGCATTGGCATCGACTGGCAGCAGGCGATTAAGGGTCTGGTACTGGCGCTGGCGGTGTGGTTTGATGTGCGGAATAAAAATAAGGCGTGATCATGATGTTTTCAGTTTATGGAGGATAAACATGAATCGAAACGATATTCAAAAAGCAATTGAGAGCGGAGAGACCGTTTTGGGCATTGAGTTTGGCTCGACTCGTATCAAGGCAGTGTTGATCGGTGCTGATCATATGCCGATCGCATCAGGAAGCTACGACTGGGAAAACCGATACGAAAACGGCATCTGGACATACGGTCTCGAAGAGGTCTGGACAGGTCTGCAGGAAAGTTATCAGAAACTCAGCAGTGAGGTTTTCGAGAATTACAAAACGCCGCTCAAATCCATTAGCGCCATCGGCTTCAGCGGCATGATGCACGGTTATATGGCATTCGACAAGGACGGAAAACTGCTCGCCCCGTTCCGCACCTGGCGCAACACCATTACCGGGCAGGCAGCGCAGGAACTCACGGAACTGTTCCAGTTTAACATTCCCCAACGTTGGAGCATTGCGCACCTTTATCAGGCAATATTGAACAAGGAAACCCACGTTGAAGACATCAGTTTTCTAACCACGCTGGCAGGGTATGTCCATTGGAAACTGACGGGGCAAAAGGTGTTGGGCGTTGGCGAAGCATCGGGCGTGTTCCCTATTGACAGCAAGTCCAATGATTACGATGAAAACAAGATCGAGTTGTTCAACAAACGGCTCGAAGCAGAGGGTATCTCGTGGAAACTCCAAGACATCCTGCCCAAAGTTCTGGTAGCGGGAGATGCGGCAGGCGTTTTGACCGAGGATGGCGCAAAACTGCTCGATCCCACGGGACAACTACAAGCGGGTATCCCTCTCTGTCCACCGGAGGGCGACGCCGGCACGGGCATGGTCGCCACCAACAGCGTTGCTGAACGAACGGGCAACGTTTCCGCAGGCACTTCTGTCTTTGCGATGATAGTTTTAGAAAAGGCGCTGTCAAAACTGTATCCCGAGATTGACATGGTAACGACGCCCACAGGCAAGCCGGTGGCTATGGTCCATAGCAACAACTGCACATCGGATCTTAATGCCTGGATTGGCCTGTTCCGCGAATTTAGCGATGCCCTGGGGGTGGAGATCAGTCAATCCAGGCTGTTTGAAATGCTGTATCAAAAGGCACTTGGAGGGGATGCAGATGGCGGTGGGCTGCTGGCCTACAATTATTTATCGGGCGAGCATATCACGCACCTTGAAGAGGGACGGCCGTTATTCATCCGTACCCCTGAAAGCCGTTTCACCCTGGCAAACTTTATGCGTGTGCATTTGTTTTCGGCGCTGGGAGCCTTGAAGATTGGTCTGGATATTCTTTTTGAGCAGGAGCAGGTGCAGATTGACCAAATCCTGGGGCACGGCGGCTTCTTCAAAACAAAGGAAGTGGGGCAAAAGATGATGGCGGCGGCCATGAATGTGCCTGTTTCCGTGATGGAGAGCGCCGGCGAGGGCGGCGCCTGGGGGATTGCCTTGCTGGCTGCTTATTTGCGCCAAAAGGCAGAGGATGAAACCCTGGAAGCCTATCTCTCCAACAAGGTTTTTGCAGGCGAAGCTGGCACAACGATAGCGCCCGATCCAGCGGATGTTGCTGGCTTTGCGGCTTTTATGGCGCGGTATAAAGAGGGGCTGATTATTGAGAGAACGGCCGTTACTGCCCTGAAGTAGAAGGTTCTCTAAGATTTCAAGGGATTGACGCCATATGTAGGGGCGGTTCGCGAACCGCCCCTACGCCTCGTGTTGGTCATCCCATGGATTCCCAAAGAGCCGAGTAGAAAATTTGACGCTATGGGAGCGAAGAATACGATGCTTGAAAAACTAAAAGAAGAACTCGTGCAAGTGCACCTTGAACTGCCTGCAAATAATCTTGTCGCCTGGACCAGCGGCAACATCAGCGCCCGCGATCCGGAAAGCAATCTTGTTGTTATTAAACCGAGCGGCGTTAAATTTCCCGACCTGACAGCGGACAGCATGGTGGTGGTGGATTTGGCTGGCAATATCGTCGAAGGTAAGTACAAAGCCTCCTCCGACACAGCCTCGCACTGCTACATTTACCGCCACATGCCGCATGTGAACGGCATCGTCCACACCCATTCGCGTTATGCCACGGCGTTTGCCACGCATGGGCGCAGCATCCCCTGCATTACCACCGCTATGAGTGACGAGTTTGGCGGTGATATTCCCTGTGGCGGCTTTGCGCTCATCGGCGGGGAAGAGATTGGACAGGTAGTAGTGGAAACGCTCAAAGGGAGCCGCAGTCCGGCCTGCCTGCTGCAAAGTCATGGCGTGTTTACGGTGGGGGCGACGGCCGAAAAAGCGGTGAAAGCGGCCGTCATGACAGAAGATAATGCGGCCATAGCCTGGGCATCACTGCTGCTGGGCGCGCCGTTATCCCTTGCCGACGCCGATATCGACAAGTTGTACGACCGGTATCAGAACGTATACGGGCAATAGGTATCTCAGGAGGTGACACTCTCTTCTAAAGTGACTGTCACCTGACATCAAAGTGTTTTCGCATTGTTCTCCTCCTTGACCGGACTGGCTTCTTTGCAGGAGCCAGTCCGGGATGCGGGCAACAATTCGATCAGTATAAATCAAAGGAATGAGGAAAATGAATACAGATATTTTTGCTCCATTGGAAGTGTGGTTTGTGGTGGGCAGCCAGCATTTATATGGTCCGGAAGCGTTGGCGCAGGTGGCGGATAACGGCCGTTTCATCGCCAACGCCCTCAACGATTCCCACAAATTACCCGTCAAGGTTGTGTTTAAACCCATCGTCACCCGTCCCGAAGAGGTATATGGCGTGTGTCAAGAAGCAAATTCAGCCCCAAACTGCATCGGCCTGATTTGCTGGATGCACACCTTTTCCCCGGCCAAGATGTGGATTGCGGGTTTGCAGGCGCTGCAAAAGCCCTTTGTGCAGTTCCATACCCAGTTCAACGCGGAAATCCCCTGGTCAACCATCGACATGGATTTCATGAACCTGAACCAGACGGCGCATGGCGGGCGGGAGTTTGGTTTCATCGGCGCACGTATGGGTCTGGCGCGGAAGATTGTGGTGGGCCACTGGCAGGATGAAGAAGTTCTGGCGCGGCTGGACGTGTGGCTGCGCGCCGCCGCCGCCTGGCACGACGCGCAAGGGGCCAAATTTGCCCGTTTCGGCGACAACATGCGCGAAGTGGCGGTGACGGAAGGGAACAAGGTGTCGGCGCAGATGAAGTTTGGCTACTCGGTGAACGGGTATGGCGTGGGTGATCTGGCGGCATACGTGGCGGCGGTGTCGGAAACGGCCGTTGCCGACCTGGTCGCCGTCTACGAAGAAGAGTACAAGGTGGCCGCCGCTTTACAAACCGGCGGCGCACAGCGCCAATCACTACACGACGCGGCCCGCATCGAGCTGGGTATGCGCGCCTTTTTAGAGAACGGCGGCTTCAAAGGGTTCACCACCACTTTTGAAGATTTGCACGGCCTCAAACAACTGCCGGGCATCGCATCGCAGCGGCTCATGGCGGATGGCTATGGTTTTGGCGCGGAAGGGGACTGGAAAACGTCTGCCCTGCTGCGCGCCATGAAGGTGATGGGCGCAGGCTTGAACGGCGGTACTTCCTTCATGGAAGACTATACCTATCATTTCAGCAAACATGGCGACAGGGTATTGGGCGCCCACATGCTGGAAATCTGCCCCAGCATTGCCGCGGACAAACCCTCTCTGGAAATTCATCCTCTCGGCATCGGCGGTAAAGAAGACCCGGTACGGCTGGTTTTCGACTCTCAGACCGGACCGGCGCTCAACGCCTCCATCATCGACCTGGGCAGCCGTTTCCGTTTAATCGTGAACACGGTGGAAGTAGTACCCACGGAGCAGCCGCTGCCCAACCTGCCGGTGGCGCGCGCCCTGTGGACGCCGCAGCCCAACCTGAAGGTGGGCGCGGCCGCCTGGATTTTAGCGGGTGGGGCGCACCACACCGGCTTCAGTTTGTCTGTGACGGCCGAACACATGGAAGATTTTGCCGAGATAGCGGGCATCGAGTATGTGCTAATTGATAAAAACGCAACCATTGCCAGCATCAAGAAAGAGCTGCACTGGAACCAGGTCTATTACACCTTGCGCTCATAGCTGCTGGTTGAGGCGATACCTGGCGTAAGGGCGGTTCTCGAACCGCCCTTACAAATTGACGGTCGTTGACGCTCAATTTTGGCTGTGCTACACTGATTTCCTGGTAACCTTTATGGGCCTGACGACCGGCAAGGGAAACGGCCGTTCTGCCCTTTCCCCTCCATATCTACCAACTCCTGCCGCAATTTGAAGGAAGAGGTACTGCATGTATTACAAAGTTTTCTTAGTCGAGGACGAGGCCGCGGCCCGGGTGGGGATACGCGACAATGTAGACTGGAAAGCTGCCGGTTTTGAATTTTGCGGCGAAGCGCCTGACGGCGATATAGCCCTGCCGCTCATCGAAACCACCCAACCTGATCTCCTGATTACAGACATCAAAATGCCTTTTATGGACGGTTTGCAGTTGAGCAAACTGGTGCGGCAGCGCATGCCCTGGATCAAAGTGGTGATCCTCAGCGGGCATGATGAATTTAACTATGCCCAATCGGCCATCGAACTGGGCGTATCCGAATACCTGCTCAAACCGATAACGGCCGTTAGGCTGCACCACGTTCTCATAAAAATCGCCGCCTTATTGGACCAGGAACGGGAAGAACGCAAAAAACTCAAACAACTGCAAAATCTGCTCCATGATAATCTGGTCCTACAGAGAGAAAGATTGCTGTTTCAGTTAGTCGTGGGCGGCGTTTCATCTGCGGAAGCCATTGAACAATGCCAGCAGCTCGGTTTAAATATTATTGCCCCCTACTATCTGGTGGCGCTCATTAAAATCACGTCGCCGGCAGCGGCCCAACATCTCACCTACGCCGACTACCAAAAAATTCAGGCAGTGGTCGCAGACCTCATTTATCCGCATCCCAGCACGTTTCTCACCCAAAAAAGCACGGAAGAACTCCTATTGATAATCACCGGGGACAGCCTGGAAGAGCTGACACATGACGGCGCCTTTCTGACCGGCTTGATCCAACAAGAGCTGGAAATGGCCGTGCCCTGTATCGTGAAAATTGGCGTGGGTTCCGCCTACCAGCGGCTGACAGAGATTTCCCAATCCTTTGCTGAGGCGCTCGCACAGGTGAAAGGTGCCGGGGTGGGCGCTGCCCTGAGTGACTTGAATAACGGCCGTGACCCGGTGGAGAAACTAAAGCTGGAGCAAACGGCCGTTGAACACTATCTAAAAGGCGGCGCCAACGAAGAATTCACTGCCTTTTACGACGCCCAACTCCAGCCTCTTGCCAAAGCCGCCGCCCACTCCTATTTGGTAAAACATTATCTGTTTGTAGACCTCATCTTAACCACCGCTGACTTTATCAGTGAATTAGGCGGAGACCCCACTCAGGTGATTCCCGAAATTCAAAATATAGAGAAACTACTGGCCGACATTAAAACGGCCGAACAGATAAGAGAAGCGATCAGCAAACTCTTTACCCAGGCTTTTGCGTTTCGTAATAACCACATCTCACACGAAAAAAACCGAAATATCCACGAAGTGAAAGCCTTCATTGACGAACACTTTGCCAACCCAGATTTAATGCTAAACGATGTCGCTGCCAAAGCAAACCTCAGCCCCAGCTATTTCAGCGCTATCTTCAGCGACGAATTCGGCGAATCATATAAAGATTACATCACCAGGCTCAGAATGGAACGAGCAAAAGAACTGCTGCTGACCACAAATCTGAAATGTTCGGAAATAGCCTATCAGAGCGGCTACAACGATCCGCATTATTTCAGCCATGTTTTCCGCAAAAACATAGGGCTCCCCCCTCAACAGTTTCGGCAGCAGCCCCATGCAAAATGATCATGAGCGGGAATGAGGGGATTGAGGGAGGGATTTTTCTTGAGCTTAATCCCAAAATCTCCTAATCCCCGCTTCCAATATCTGGTAGTGGGCAAATAAAACACTCATGTTATCTTCCGTAAATATAGAGGCAATCCTATGAATGCCGAATTGATTTCAAGCGACGCCATTATTACTCCAGGATATATGGGCAAATTTGTTGTCTTATTTGCCAGCGTACATCTATCGCTACGCGCAAAAATATTGCTTTCCTTCTTCACTGTCATTTTGTTGTTATCCGTCGTTAACTTCATGCTGATGCTGGAACTGCTGCGCTTTAACCGCCAATACGACGCTATTATTAGCAATATCACCACAGCCAACAGCATCAATGGCTATATCAAACCGACCATTGACACCGAAATGTGGGGCATCGTCTCCGGCAGAACAGAATTTGACAAGGGGCAGCAGTACCAGATTATCGATCAGGTCAATTCCCAGATTGATTTTCTCATGGCAAACGCCAATTCCGACAAATCCGAAATCAAATTAGAAGTCATTCGCCGCACAATGGGAACTTTGACTTACTATGTCGATCTCATGGGAGAACAGATTAAGCAGGGAAGCCGCGTCCAAAAAAATGAAGAAGTTCTCGATAATATTCGCGGCGTTTCAACCGTTATTGAAGACAGCATTCAAGATTACATGTTGTTTGAAGTCAACGAGGCCGAAAAGCAGTATCAGGAGAACCAGGCCCGATTTACCCGGCTTTCTGTCCTTTATATGATTTTATTGCCCGGCGTCATTGCCTTTTCGGTGTTGGCGGCCTGGATCATCTCCGCCAGCATCTACATCCCCATCAAAAAGCTGCACGACGTCACAACCACCATCACCGGAGCAGACCTGCAAGGCCTGGTCACCAACAACAACGTGGATGAGATTACTGAGCTGGGCATCAGCTTCAACATCATGATCGGCAAAATTCGTGAACTGCTGAATGCAAAAATCAATGAACATGATAATTTGCAAAAAGCAGAACTCAAAGCGCTGCAAGCGCAAATCAATCCCCATTTTCTTTACAACACCCTGGACACAATTGTCTGGATGGCCGAAGCAAACAAAAGCGCCCAAGTCATTGAGATGGCCTGTGCCCTTTCCAGCTTCTTTAGAATTGCGCTGAGCAAAGGCAAAGATTGGATCACTCTCCAGCAAGAGATTGAACATGTCAGGAGCTACCTGGCTATCCAGAAAATGCGCTATGAAGACATTTTAGATTACCAGATCGAAGTAGACGAAACGTTACTGGATCACACCATCCTCAAACTGACGCTCCAACCGCTGGTTGAAAACGCCCTCTATCATGGCATAAAAACCAAAAGAAATGGCGGAAAGATCACAGTGCGCGTCAGTCACTCTGAAAATGAAAATATGCTGTTGCTTCATGTGGAAGACAATGGGGTGGGCTTTACTCCTTACCGGCTTGCCAAAATCCAGGCGATGCTCACCGAAGACTCCGGGGATATTATGATGAAAGAAAGTGGTTTTGGTCTGGGCAACGTGAATAAACGGATAAAACTGTACTATGGTATGCAGTATGGGCTGTCTATCAACAGTCAGTACCGGGATGGCACACAGGTAACGATTGCCATCCCTAGCCGTTATGAGCATATGGAAAAGAATAAATGGGAGCCAGGGTTATGATTATATGTGTCAGGACATTTGTCAAACTGCTTGCTGTATTCCTCCTCGGCGTTTTCAGCACTGCTTGTGTGGCGCCATCGGGTTTTGATCAACTCGCGCCCACCCTGCAACCGGAACAGATCGATAGCCAAAAAACTTACGCGCAGCTTGTCGTAGGCTATTCTCAAATCGGCGCTGAAAGTGAATGGCGCATTGGTAATACAGCCTCTATCAAGGAGGCTGCCGCCGATTTAGGCGTAGAATTGCTTTTCTCCGATGGTCAACAGCGGCAGGAAAACCAGATCCGGGCTATTCGTACGTTTATCGCGCAGCGCGTCGATGTGATTGGCGTCTCACCCGTGGTAGAAACCGGCTGGGAATCGGTCTTCCAGGAGGCAAAAGACGCCGGCATTCCTATTATTTTAGTAGACAGGCGAGCGGTCGTTTCTGATGATCTTTATGCCGTTTATCTGGGATCTGATTTCATTGAGGAAGGGAAAAATGCAGGCCGGGTCATGGTAGATTTATTGGAGGGTGAGGAGGAGATTATTGAGTTAGTGGCCACAGTTGCCTCCGCCCCTGGTCTGGACAGCTATGGCGGTTTTCGAGAGATCATTCAGGATTATACAGGAATGG
>JAWOGU010000476.1:0-5486 GCA_046496595.1 Chloroflexota bacterium | reverse complement strand
TGTTCATCAGAAAACTCCTTACTATAGTCTAAGTCAAATGAAGTTTTTTGATGATAGTCCAATTTGGTTCTGATTCGCTAGATTTGGCCGATTTTCATGAGTTGAAACATGCCCTGTTTGAATGAAAAAGTTGAAACTTGGTCAGTTTGTACAAAAATAAGGTGATAATTCCTGCCGCTCCCCATAGTTGTGTGGAACTACCAATTTTTTGAGTTTTGGGTTGACTGATATAGATATTTTTCGAGTCAATCCCTTCAAGCCTTTGATTGTTTTGCAACATGTGTTGCCATTTGACGTTGCCTGTAAGCAAGTTTAAGTTAACTAAAAACTCAGGGCTGTTGTTTTCTAAGCTGCCAGATAGATAGACATCATCTTCTGTACTCTTTAAGCATGTCTTGCAACCAATATAAGCTTTTATATTCCACAGTTCTTCAAACTGAGCATTAACAGGAACCTCATGACTCCGTGAAGCATATTTCCATTGACGAGGGGCTGCGCTGTGCGCAAACCAATCAGTGAATAATATTGATGCACCAATTACAATCACGACAGTAAGCACTATCAGCATTAGTAAAAGTAAGCAACCGTTACGAGATGAAATTTTAGGCATAGTCAACTCTCTTTTTAAACTTTGACATTTGAACCAACTTGGCTCTCTTATTTATTATTCACTTTTACTGAGGCGGCTCTATTGAAACTTTGCTCCAGTGTAGTCTTTCTCTGGCCGCTGGTGTCGTGCTTCACCGAGCCACACCCCGCTTGCCACTCCCCAGCCCCGCCAGCTAAACGGCCGTTTCCCCACACCACCAAAAGTTTAACCCATATCCCCGGATTATCCGTGCCAATTGGAGCAATTTCACACGCTAAACCCCAGTCCCCGCCTGCAATGCCCTCATCCCCACCCGCAATGCCCTCGTCCCCATCTGCAATGCCCTCATCCCCACCCGCAATGCCCTCATCCCCACCCGCAATGCCCTCGTCCCTACCCGCAATGCCCTCATCCCCGTGGGGACGACCATCGCGCGGGTGGGGCTGACCTATTGGTGGGGCGACCCTTGTGGTCGCCCTGAGCTGGGCGGGTACAAGACCCGACCCTGCATGGGTTCGTAAATTTGTCGAGAGTTTTTCATTTTTGTTATACTTTCGTCGCGGTCCGTTTACAGACCGTGCCAATGCAGGCAAACCACATTTATTCATAGCAAGGGAGACAACAAATGGCAAAATTAACACAATCGCAACTGGTCAGACAGGCAGAAATTTTCGTGACCAATGGCGCTAAACCGGCAGCGCAGGCAGTCATTGCCGGCGTCGGTTATGAGCCGGCGGTTCTGAACGATGGGCAAGACTTGGTGAGCGCCGTGAAAACAGGTCAGGCGCTTACAAAAGAACAGTTGGCCGCGCAAAAGAGCGCCACCCAGGCAGAGAAAAAAGCGCGTCTGGCCGCCCAAAAAGAGACAACCAGTCTGGCGGAAACGTCGCGGCTGCTTTTTGCAGACGATGGCGCGGCGCTGACGGCGTTGGGCTTGCAGACACAGTACGTGACGGTGACAGACCCCGTTACGGGCAAGATAGACCAGCAAGCAGCCGAGGTGCGCCGCTCGACGGCTGAAACAATCAGCCGTTGGCGGCAGTTGGTAAAAAATGCAACCCAGTTGCAACCAGACCAAATAGCGGCGTTGACGGCGGCGGGTTGGGGAGAGGCGCGAGTAACGGCCGTTACCGACCTCGTAGAAGCCTATGCCTCCGCAGACACCGCCCAACAAAGCGCCATCCAGACCTACCAACAAACCAGCGCCCAATACAAAACAGACATAGAAACCCTGCGCGCCTGGTACAGCCGGGCGCGGCAGTTATGCGCCCTGGCAATTAAAGACAAAGACCCCGGCAACCAGCAAAACCTGCGCGAACTGCTGGGCCTGGACGGCTAAAGCGCCGCGCCGACAGCGCCAGATTGGACCAATCTTGGAGATTGGTCCAATCTTTCCCGCCAAAACTTGACACCGCCCCGCCAACAAGTAATACTCATTTGCCACTGAAACATCATAAAATTCATTGCATAGAAAAGTATGCGAGTGGCGAGTGGCAAGTACACCACCTAACCCGCCACCCGCCACCCGCCACTCGCGCTTAAAAACCACACCAACAAGGAAACGCCATGATCGCCCAAACGGCCGCCACCCTGCGCCAAAACATCCAGAAAGTCATCGTCGGCAAAGACGAAATCATCGACATGGCCCTCATCGCCATGCTCTGCGAAGGCCACATCCTCCTGGAAGACGTGCCCGGCACCGGTAAAACCACCCTGGCCAAAACTATCGCCGCCTCCCTGGGCTGCACCTTCCGCCGCGTCCAGTTCACCCCCGACCTGCTGCCCTCCGACGTCACCGGCATCTACTACTTCAACCAGCGCCAACAGGCCTTCGAGTTTCGCCCCGGCCCCATCTTCTCCCAAATCCTGCTGGCCGATGAGATCAACCGCGCCACGCCCCGCACCCAGTCCGCCCTGCTCGAAGCCATGCAAGAACGGCAGGTCACGGTAGACATAGAGACACACCGCCTGGAACGGCCGTTTCTCGTCCTCGCCACCCAAAATCCCGTTGAACTGGAAGGCACCTTCCCCCTGCCGGAAGCCCAACTCGACCGCTTCCTCATCAAAGTCGCCCTCGGCTATCCCTCCAGCAGCGAAGAAAACGACATCCTGCTCCGCTTCGAGCGCGAAGACCCCCTGGACACCTTGCAACAAGTCGTCGAACCCGCCGAAATCATCGCCATGCAGCAAGAAGTGCGCCAGATTCGCGTCGAAGCCTCCGTGCGCCAATACATCGTAGACGTTTGCCGCGCCACCCGCGCCCACGAAGACATCGAACTGGGCGCCAGCCCGCGCGCCACCCTGGCCCTCTACCGCACCTGCCAGGCATTCGCCGCCATCCAAAACCGCGCCTTCGTCATCCCCGACGACGTCAAAACCATGGCTCCCTACGTGCTCACCCACCGCCTCATCGTCAACCCCCAAACCCGCCTGCGCGGCCGCCGCCCCGAAGAAGTCATCAGCGAAGTCGTCGGCGCCGTGCCCGTGCCCGTGGAAGGGTCATGAACACTTCCCCTCTCCCCAGCCCTCTCCCAGCGGGAGAGGGAGCCAATTCCCTCCACCTTCGGGGGAGGGTTAGGGTGGGGGAAAAGTTGAAAACGCCATGAGCCTGAACATTGAGCAGCTAGAACTAACCGTCCGCGAAAGCCGCAGCGACGTGCAAAAAAAAGCGCGGCGCAACCTCATGCTGGCCGCCGCCACCGGCAAAACCCTCGACACCGCCGACTACGCCCGCGCCCGCGGCCTCGTCGTGCGCGAACGGGAAAACAGCATCTTCAGCGACGCCTGGCTGCCGCTCACCCTGCTCTACCTGCTCATCGGCGTCGTCTCAGACCGCCATCCGGCCTGGATTGGACTGGGCCTGATTCTGCTGCTCATCGTCGGCCTGAGCACGCTTTGGAAAAACCTCTCCCTGCTGGGCGTCACCTACGAGCGCCACTTCGACCGCACCCGCGTCTTCCCCGGCGAAAAAATCACCATGACCGTCACCGTCAGCAATCACAAGCCCCTGCCCCTCACCTGGGTGCAGTTCAAGGACACCCTACCCATCGCCCCCCACCTGAGCGACGAAATCACCCAGTTGGCGGGCGAACTGTCCGGCAGTTACCAGCTGCAACACACCTTTTCCCTCCACGGCCGCCAGACAGTGCAGCGTACCACCGGCCTCGTTTTCCCCCGGCGCGGTTACTACAAACTCGGTCCCGTCACCTACCAGTCCGGCGACATCTTCACCCTGTTCACCAAAGAGCAGGACCGGCAGTACATCGACACGCTCGTGGTCTACCCGCAAATCTGGCCCCTCACCGACCTGGGACTGCCCGCCAAAAAGCCGTTTGGCGACGTCAAAGTGCAGCGCAGCCTGTTCACCGACCCCATCAAAACGCAGGGCATCCGCGATTACCAGCCGCAAGACCGCTTCCGCGACGTGCATTGGAAAGCCACGGCGCGGCGCGGCCACCTGCAAACAAAGGTGTATGATCCGGCGGTGGGTCTGGCAACGGCCGTTTTCCTCAACGTCGCCACCTTCCCCAAACATTGGATGGGCTTTGATCCGCTGCTGCTGGAACGCGCCGTTAGCGTCGCCGCCTCCATCGCCAACTACGGTTTGCAGCAAAAGTGGGAAGTAGGCGTCTACGCCAACGGCTCCGTGCCCAACTCCGACCAGCCCATCCGCGTACCGCCCGGCCGCCACCCCGATCAGCTAAGCCACATCCTGGAAGGGCTGGCCGTCGTCACCGAGTTCGCCACCGGCTCCATCGAACTGATGATGCTGCGCGAAAGTCCCCGTCTGCCCTGGGCGGCCACGGTGATATTGGTAACGGCCGTTGTCACCGACGAAATCCTGGTCGTCCTCACCCGCCTGCAAGAAGCCGGGCGCAAAGTGGTGCTCATCTCATTGGCCCCCGCGCCCCCACCCAAAGGAGTAGAACACATTCTCACCTATCACATCCCGGCCAACGCCCCCGCCTTCAAAAGCAGTCACACCAGCCACGCCGCCACCGCCGCCGCCCTCAGCACCATCCCCACGCCGGAATCGGTGAACAGTGAACAGTAGACAGTAGACAGTAGACCTCACTGTACACTGTCTACTGTACACTCTCTTCAGGACCTCAATATGCTCATCCAAACCGGCCCCCAGGCCAAACGCTGGCAAATAACCTGGGGCTACCTCCAACACGAACTGCTCTACCTCACCTGGCTTTGCATGGAAGCCGTTCTATTCACGCCGCTGCTGGTCATCCTGCTGCGCTGGATACGGCTGTGGCCTGCCGGGGCGCTGCTGGTGTGGCTGCTGCTGCTCATGTATCTGCCCTTGAATCTGGCCCGCCTCATGGGCGTACTCACCATTTCCCAATCCCGGCAGCAGCTAACGCTGGCGCTCACCTTCTTCCTCACCTACTTGCTGACAGTGCGTACCCTGTTCTACCAGCCATCTGCGCTGTTTGACCTGTCCTGGATGGGACAGTTTGTGCGCAATCTGGCCGATTTCAGCAACGTGCTGTGGCTGCGCGACAGCGGCTGGTTTCTGGTGATGGCGCTGGCCTGGTGGCGCGGGCTGCGTCTGGCAGGCCGCGAATTCACGGTGTCCAGCGCCGGTCTGTGCCTGCGCCTGGGCGGCCTGGTGCTGATACCGCTCCTCATCTGGTGGAGCCTGGGCCGTTTGCCGTGGAGTTTGGTTCCGTTTATTGGGCTTTTCTTCCTGGCGGCGCTAACGGCCGTTTCCCTCTCCCGCGCCGAAGAAATCGAAAGATCACGGTCAGGACGCTCCGTCTCCCTGAATCCCCGCTGGCTGTTGTCGGTCACTGTGGCGGCGGGACTGGTGTTGGGAACGGCCGTTCTGCTCACCCTCATCGTCAGCGGTCAAACGGCGCTCCTGCTCGTTGGTTGGCTGGCGCCG
>JAWOGU010000426.1:0-3846 GCA_046496595.1 Chloroflexota bacterium | reverse complement strand
TGCGCAGCAACCAAAGCTGGTTATATAACCTGCTCTTTCGGGTTTCCGCGGCTGCCACACAGCATCTGGCGAAAGACCCTCGTTTTGTTGGCGGTCAGATTGGCATGGTGGGTATCCTGCATACCTGGGGACGCAACTTGTCCTATCACCCGCATATTCATTACCTGATCCCGGCAGGCGGCCTGGCAGCTGGTACTCTGACCCTTCGAAGCTCAGGGCTGGCCTGGCTACCTGCCCGGCACGATTTTCTGCTGCCGGTCAAGGCGCTCTCAAAAATCTTCCGCGGCAAGTTCCGGAAGGCCCTGGTCAAAACGGCCTTGTTTGCTCGTATACCATCGCAGGTCTGGCAGAAAGATTGGGTGGTGCACTGCAAAGCGGTGGGCAATGGGCGTACTGCCTTGAAATACCTGGCTCCTTATGTCTTTCGAGTGGCGATCAGCAACCGCCGCCTGGTCATGCTGGAGAACGATCAGGTTACATTTCGCTACTGGGCGACGGACACAGGTGAGCCCAAGCTGTGCACGCTCTCCGCCGAAGCCTTCATCCACCGCTTCTTGCAGCATGTGCTGCCCAAAGGTTTCGTCAAGGTACGTTACTTTGGCTTCTTTGCAACCGGCTGCCGCGAGCGCCTGGTTGGGCTGCGCCTACAGATCGAGCACGATTATCCCGAGGACACAGGCCAGTCCCAGACTGCGCCAGTAGATGCAACGCCCGAACCCCAATTATGCTGTCCAAGCTGTGGTCAACCGTTGCTTTTTCAGCGGTTGATTCAACCCACTGGGCGTTGTCCGCCGTGAGCAGCTACGATCCCCCGCTCTCACTTTTTCACTGGATGCTGGATTTCGCACTTGCACCCTTGTTTCCACTCGTCTCATGCCAAGAAATATCTATCCGATTGCCTCTTTCACCGGATCTCCAGCTTGTGCTGGCAGGCTTTTCGGATGTACAATATATTCATAGCCGCCGATTTGATGGCGATTTTGACTGGATATGTGCCTTAAACTCCAAATAGCCAGGTGCTGTGGCTAAAACGGCTTAGTTCAACTCGGTTTGATGTGGCGGTAAGTTGAACCGGGCTTCGGCACTGGCTTTGACCGCCACATCAAACCTTAACCGTTGGGCGTCATAGAAGAGGTCGCCGACAATGTTCGGACTATTCAAGTCTCCGCCGTTTTCTGATGCCCTGTTGGGGGAGCTCCGCCGGACAGGAGGCATCTGGCGTGGAACGGTCGGCCTTGGGGAGGTGAGAGTTCCCTTGGCGGTTCATGGACCCCGCTCGTCGCCCGATCCGCAAGCTCTCGAGATCGCCCGGGCTGTTTCGTCTAGCTATCCGGAGTGGCGGGAGCTTATTGCCGCGGCAATGTTCGAACACTACGGCCCGTACGCAGAAGCCTTTGCGGCGGGCGAATCGGAACCGCCTGCAGAAGGTCTACCGCGCGTCACCCAACCAGAGGAAGTCTGGCCTCACACTTCGGTTGAGTTCGTTGCAGTCATCCGACTGGATGGGGAGCTTAGTGTCGAGATCGGGTACCGGGTGGCGTGGGACGAAGAACATACTCTGGGCGCACGGCTGCGGAATGGACGGCTGATTGAGCTAAACGGTAGCGTTCTGCCACCATGAACATGACACCCAACAAGCGCATCGACACGGACGCCCAAACAGCGGGCGAAGGCCGCTGTTTGGGCGCCGGTCATGCACAACGTTGGGCGGCTGCCAACATGCACATTGGTAATTCAACAAAGTATCCCGTAAAGGAGACAATTCATATGACCTCAACCATTTTCATTCCTGCAAAACCTCGGTCTGTTGTTGTCTTTTTTCTTTTGGCTTTTGGTATCTCTTGGGCAGTCTGGATTCCTGCGGCGTTAGCATCACACAACATTATTACCTTTGAGATGAATAAGGACTTAAGTGGTTTGCTTGGGGTTTTTGGGCCGTTCTTTGCAGCACTCATCACAACGGCTATGTATGACGGCAAGACAGGTTTCGGTTTGTTATTCAAACGTCTGTTGACATGGCGCGTGGGTATCCGGTGGTATTTGTTCGTACTATTCTGGCCCATTGCCCTTTCATTGGCGAAAACTGCCATCGCAGTTTTGTTGGGTAGTTCGGTGCCCGACTTTTCGCAACCACCCTTTGTGCAGCTTTATCCTCTACCCCCTGAACTCTCGACTGCCAATCCGCTGATGTTCTTGCCTTTCGTTTTTCTTCAGCAAACACTGATTGGTAGTTCGATGGGGGAAGAGATAGGTTGGCGAGGGTATGCCTTACCCCGATTGCAGGCCAATCAAAACGCCTTACGCTCCAGTCTTATTCTGGGACTCTCTTGGGGCGTGTGGCATTTGCCTCTATGGCTGACCAAAGGACATCCTATGCAGGGGACATTCTTTGGATGGACTTTACTTGGTCTAATGGCTACCACGATTTTATTCACGTGGGTCTACAACAATACCAAAGGAAGTCTCTTGCTCGCCCTTCTGTTTCACACGGCCATTGCCATCACAGGGTTGTTTCTTTCTTCAGCAGAAACTCATCCGCTGATAGACGTGGCTCTAAGTTGGGGTGCGGCTGTGCTTGTTATTGTAGTATTCGGGCCAAAGTATCTATCGCGTAAAGCAGTGAGTGCATGAAAGCCATTTGTACGCCGCCCAACACGGCATGCAGCCGACGTTCACCCGCGCCGCGTTTAACAGTCGTTTTGGTTATTGTAGCGTTTTGAGCAGACAGACGCGCCTTGCGTTCAATGACGCGGGTGAACGCGGCTGATGCTGGCCGTTAGCCTGCATAAACAAGTAGACAAAGGAAAAATGATGACAAAGCAGCACCAAAACAGATATCCTTGGAAATATTTCTTGCTGACATTTGCCTATTCGTGGGTGATTTGGATACCGTCTGTGTTGGATGGAATAGGAATAGATTTGCCTTTTGACGTAACCCAGTATTCAATGGTGGTTGTAATCATTGGAGCATTCGCCCCCATGCTGGCCGCAATCACACTTGTAGCCCGGGATACGGGTTGGCAGGGAACAAAAGCATTTTTAGGACAGGCGCTTGATTTTCACTTCAAGCCCATATATTTGGTGATTGCATTGGCGTTACCGCTGGTCATTCATGCGATCGCTCATTATCTGGCCCCCGCAGTTGGCTTGGATGTTGCCAAAACGCTATTTCCAACCGAAATATCAGTTGCGCCGATAGTTTTGGCGATTCCATATCTTATTCTCATGTTGATAATTGGCGGCGGACAAGAAGAATTTGGCTGGCGGGGCTATGCTCAAGAACCTTTACAAGAAAAAATCGGGGTCATTCCGGCTAGTTTAGTGATTGGTGTAATCTGGGGTATTTGGCATTTACCCTTATGGTTTATGACGGGTGATTTGCATAGTGCTTATTCATTTTTCGCTTTTGTGGTAATGACCACGAGTATATCGATCATGTACACTTGGTTATATAATTCAAGCGGCAAGAAGCTTATCATTGTGATCTTTTTTCATGCCATGAACAATACGGCTGCACCATTGCTACCTTTTCTACATGGAGTAGAAGGAAAACCTGAGAGTGCGTACTGGATCTACGCTGCTGTCAATGTACTTTTTGGGATCTTTTTTGCTTACCTTCTTATAAAAGATCAAAGCCGGTACAATGATGAGACAAGCGCAATTTGAATCTACACAAAATATCAACTGCCAAAATTATGGTTCCCACAATCACCGTGGTGTCTTTCGAATAAACGGCAGGCTAACCCCGCTCGCACCTGACCCGGCTTCCGCTCCGCTCCAGCCTTGTTGAGGAGGCGGCGAAAAATCCTTGCCAGCGGGGTATCGGGTCGTCACCGCCGGGCAGGT
>JAWOGU010000647.1:0-3512 GCA_046496595.1 Chloroflexota bacterium | reverse complement strand
TCCAGCGACTGGTGGCGGAAATAGGTGTCGTAGAGTTCGGCGTAATGGCCGGACTGCGCCATGAGCTGTTCGTGGCTGCCTTCCTCGATGATGCGCCCTTGCTGCAAGACGATAATACGGTCGGCCGAGCGCACGGTGGAGAGGCGGTGGGCAATGATGATTGAGGTGCGATCCGCCATGATCATGTCCAGCGCCTGCTGAATTTGCGATTCGGTGAAGGGGTCTACGCTGGCCGTGGCCTCGTCCAGGATGAAGATGCGCGGATTCTGCACCAGCACCCGCGTCAGCGCCACCAACTGCCGCTGCCCCATCGACAGCCGTCCACCTCGCTCACCCACATCACTCTTCAGTCCATTCGGCAAAGTCTCCAGCCATTCTCCTGCGCCAATGCGCCGCGCCATGGCTTCGATTTCGGCGTCGCTGGCTTCGGGCCGGCCGTAGCGGATGTTATCGGCAACAGTGCCGGCAAAGAGGAACGGAACCTGCGAGACGATGCCCAACTGCTGCCGGTAAGATTCCAGATTGAAGGTGCGGATATCCTGCCCGTCGATCTCCAATTCCCCTTCTTGAAACTCGTAAAAACGGGCGATGAGCTTGATAATGCTGGATTTGCCTGCCCCGGTATGGCCGACCAGCGCCACGCTTTCTCCCGGCTGCATGGTGAGGGTAAATTCTCGTAAAACCTGTTCCTGCTCGGAGTAGCGGAAACAGACATGGTCGAAGCAGATTTCACCGCGCAGATGGGCCACGGGTTGATCGCCAATCTGCTGGACCGCCGATTCTGAGTCAATCAGGCCAAAGACGCGCTCGGCCGCCGCCAATCCCTGCTGGAACTGGCTCCAAAAGGCGGACAGGTTGATGATGGGAAACCAGAAGCGATCCAGTGTGGAAACGAACAGGTACCAGGCCGCTACGCTGATAACGCCGGCGGCAGTACTCAGACCGCCAAAGAAAACCAGGGCGGCGGTGGCTGCGCCGCCCAGCACAGCCAGCGTGGGAAAGACGTTGGCCATGACCAGGCTGCGGCGCACGTTGATGTGGTATGCCTGGCGATTGACGTTCAGAAATTCGTCGTAGATGGCCTGTTCCTGGCGGAAATTTTTGGCGACGCGGATGCCGGTGACGGCTTCTTGGATGGATTTGTTGACTTCGCCCATAGCCCGCGAACTCTGACGAGTGACGCGCCGCGCCAGCCGCCGGAAGCCGAGCGCCACAGCCACGATGAGGGGAGTCATGACCAGGACGAGCAGGGTTAGTTTCCAGTCGATGGCAAAGAGGACAAAGATGAGGATGAAGGAGGAAAAGAGCTGATTGATGACGTCGGTGCTCATGACGATGACTTCGCCGAATTCCTGGGTATTGCTGGTGATGCGGCTGACAACGCGGCCGGAGCTGAATTCATCGTAGAAGGAGAGGTCTTGCCGGGCGGCGGCGGTGAAGGCGTCGCCGCGCATGGCCATGACCACGTCGCTGACGACTTCGACGGTAAGCTGGCGGCGAATCCAGTTGAAAATCCAGACGGCAAAGCCTAAGACGAAGGCGGCGCCTGCCAGCAGCCAGATAAAGAAGTCGGTTTCCTGGGAGGCCATGATGCTGACGCCGCGAGCCACCAGGATGGGGAAGGCGGCGCTGACGACAGCCAGCAGCAGGACGGCGATGATAATGACGATGATTTTCCGCCGGTGCGGGCGGAAGTAGTCCAGGATGCGCCGGACGAGTTGTTTATCGCTGTATTGTCGGTCGTAAGCCTCGGCGTTGAGGCCGCTCATGAGTGTGGCCATAAGAGTGATAAGTGATGAATGATGAGGGATGAGGGATGAATGCAGACATTCAGCGTTCATCCCTCATCATTTAGCGTTCGATTTTGTGGTTACAGGATGCGTTGTCCTAAAAGGGACGCTGCTAATTCTACCGCTAATTCGGCGGTTTTGTTACGGTCGTCGAGGATTGGGTTGATTTCGACGATGTCGAGGGAGTGGACGCGCCCGCTGTCGCCGAGGATTTCCATGAGCAGGTGGGCTTCACGGTAGCTGAGGCCGCCGGGGACAGGGGTGCCGACGCCGGCCGCTTCATCGGGGTCGAGGCTGTCCATGTCCAGGCTGACGTGGAGGCGCTTGAGGTGGCGCAGGCGGTCGAGGGCTTGCCGGGCGATGGCGGCCATGCCCAGTTCATCGAGGTGGCGCATGGTGAAGACGTTGACGCCGCTGGGCAGCAGGCGCTGGCGTTCGGCGGGGTCCAGGTCGCGAATGCCGATTTGCACGATGTGGGACGGTTTGATCTTGGCCCCGGGATAGCCGATGTTGACCAGGGACTCGTGGCCGTCGCCGATGAGGGCGGCGACGGGCATGCCGTGGATGTTGCCGCTGGGGCTGGTCTCGAAGGTGTTGAAGTCGGCATGGGCGTCGATCCAGATGACGCCGACAGGTTCGTGTTGGGCGGCGGCGGCGATGGTACCCAGGCTGATGCTGTGGTCGCCGCCCAGGAAGAGGGTGAAGTCGCCCCGGTCGGCGCAGCGATTGGCGATTTGGTAGATATTTTGGCAAACGGCCGTTACTGCTTTCAGCCTGTTTGTTTGTCCCTCGGCGACTTCTTCTTCCGGATTGGGCACATGCACGTTGCCTTCGTCGTGCACGGTGTGGCCCAGCCGTTCCAGGCGGGCTTGCAGACCGGCGTAGCGGGCGGCGCTGGGTCCCATATCGACGCCGCGCCGGTTCTGGCCCAGGTCCATGGGGACGCCGATGATGCGGATGGTGCGTGGGTTCATGGGATGCCTTATGATTGACGATTAACGAATAAAGATTGAAGAATGAAGATTGATGGTTGAGTTTCCTCTATCTCTATCTCTTATCTCTAGCTTATTGGATTGGGGCGGGTTGGGCAAATAGGTTGCCGCTTGCTCATGAGTTCCTATAATTCTCTCCTATGTCTTCATTGATTTTGTACAGCACACAGATGGATTGGCCGACAGATTGGACGGCCGTTTTTGGACGAGAAGCGCCGCTGCTGTTGGAAATCGGCTTTGGCGGCGCGGATTTTCTGGTGGATCTGGCGCGGCGGCGACCAGAGGCCAACGTGTTGGGCGTGGAATTGTCCTTGCCTTCCGTGCGCAAGGGGGAGAAGAAGCTGCAAACGGCCGGTCTGCCCAACGGGCGGGTGATCGACAGTGACGCCGAGGTGGTTGTCTGGTTGTTATGTCAACCCCAGAGCTTGTCGGAAGTTTATGTCAACTTTCCCGATCCCTGGCCTAAAGAGCGCCACAATGACCGCCGTATCATCAGTGATGCCTTTCTGCATTTGCTGGCGACCCGGATGCCCGCCGGGGCGAAGCTGGATATTGCCACGGACCACGTTGAGTATGCCGCCTGGATTGTGAAGCGGTTGGAGCGCACGCCTTATTTCAACAGCTGGCTGGCGACTACTTATGTCAACCAGGACCCGGACCGTTTGGTCAGTAAATACGAACAAAAGGGGTTCGATGAGGGGCGCAGCGGCCATTATTTTAAGTGGCGGCG
>JAWOGU010000302.1:0-3114 GCA_046496595.1 Chloroflexota bacterium | reverse complement strand
GACTTAAGTCGACCGATCCATATTGACCGCGTTTAAATTTGTCGGGATCACCGTCCCAGGGAATGGTGCAATCCAGTCCAAGTTTGGCGGTGAGGCTTTTTTTGCCGGGCGCGTGCAGCCCGGATGGATCCAGGGAGCTGCCGGGCATGGCTGAAAACAGCAGCAAGTCCTGGTTGGCCTGGAAGCGGGTGGCCATGGCCCATTCTACCTGCGCCGGATCGTAGATGTCCACGTCTGTATCCACCACCCAGACATGTTTGAGAGAGCCGTGCCCTTTAAAAGCGGCTTCGATGGCGAACTTGCCATCATTGGGTCCTTGTTTGTCAATTTGCACCACAGCGTGCAGCCAGGAAGCGCCGCCCGGGGTAATCGCCACGCCGGTACAGCGTGTGACCTTGTTAACTTCGTTAAAAATGGTGGGTTCGCGCGGCATACCCATGAGCAGCTTGTGTTCCAGTCCGCCGGGCAGCAGGGCGTGGAAAATAGGATTTTGGCGATGGGTGATCAGGTCAATTTCGATGATATGCTGCTCGCGCACGATGTCCATCGTTTCCGTGAGGTCCATGAAGGGGCCTTCGCTGTGCAGCTGCTGCGTGATGCGCCCTTCCAGCACGATTTCGGCGTCGGCGGGCACGTGCAGGTTGTTGGTGAGGCATTTGACCAGGGGCGTGGGCGACAGGGCATGGGCCACGGACAGCTCGTCTACCCCCGGCGGCGGCGACATGGAGGCAGCCAGATGGGTTGCCAGGGACACGCCGATGCAGATAGCCACCGGTAGATCGCCGTCCGTTTTGCGCAGGGCGGTGTGGGTGCCGCGATTTTCCACAATGCGGGCGGCGAAACGATTTTTATCCAGGCGCAGCAGGCGGTGGTAACACATGTTGCGCCCCAAATCAGGGTCTTCGGTGATGACGACGTTGCTGGCGATGTAGTGGCCGCCATCGGCGGGAAGGTGGAGCAAAATGGGCAGGTCGTAGAGATTCACGTCTGCCATGATCACTTCCTGGCAGGGGGCGGCCGCCACGACCGGCGGCGTTTGCGGGTTTTCCAAGGCGTAGGCCAGGTGGTGGATGAGTTTGTCCAGAGACACGTTCAGGCTCATGGCGAAGTAACGGCGGTCTGAGCAGGGACCGGCGCAAATACGCCAGCCGGAATGGTCTTTGACGTGGGTGAAAAGGACGGGGCGGCCTTCCAGGGCGTGGGCGACATTGGCGACTTCATACGTGGTGTCTACCGGCTTGCGGATGGTGACGAGGTCGCTTGTTTGGGTGGTTTGGTCTAGAAATTCACGAAATTGCATGATGGTTTTGTCCGTTGTATCTATACAGGTGTAGCCTGAGCCTGTCGAAGGCGAAACCGGGCTTCGACAGGCTCAGCCCTCGACAGGCTCAGCCCTCGACAGGCTGTATAGTTACTGTCCGTTTTCTATTTTATGAAGTCAATTGAGGCTGCCCGTTGCCAGGGCGTAGGGCAGCCAAAGAGCAACGGTCTTGTTTGCAGTCGTCAAATTGCGTAATCTATTTTAAACTGTTCTTGAGGATTGTGCATTTTACAAAAGATTTACCCGGCTGATGAACATCTCTGGCAGGCTGTCGGAAAAGTAGTAGCTGCGACATGCTTGTCGCGTTTACACGAGCGCGGTAAGGATACCGCGGCTACGAAAACCGATTCTCCGACAGGCTCCTGGCATCTGGATTGAAATTATGAAACGACATGGCTCTTTATGGTTTTTGGTTGGCTTGTTGGTCCTGGTTTCGTTGGCGTGTAATGCGTTTGCCGGGCAGCCGGTGGAACCATCGTTAAGCCGGCCGGGCGTACCAGGAACTGGTGATGACACGGCCGTTTTGCCCACGGCCGTTATCCAAAATATTGCTCCTACCGCCACCCTGAGGGCTGGACAGCCCACGACGGTTCCCACGCCCTTTGCCGAGCCGGTGACCGGGGAACCGCTGCTCAGGGCGCTGGTGGATGTTAACATCCGCCTGGGACCGGGAGTGGCTTATGCGCGGGACAGCTTTTTGCTCAAGGGGGAAACGGCCGTTGTCCTCGGTTATCATCCCGCCAGCGGTTGGTGGCAGATTGTTTGTCCGGAACGGGTAGAAGGAAATACCTGCTGGGTGTCGGGTGGCAGCGAGTATACCCGTGTGACAAACAGCAGCGAGGTGGAGTCGGTGGCTGCGCCGCCAACGTCTACCGCAGTACCCACAACGGCGGCCACGGCCGTTTCTGAGTCCTCCACGGCAGCCATCACTGAAACTCCCGAAGCGGAAACGACGACAGAGACGCTTGCCTTTGGTCTGGCGGCGGCTCCTGCCTTCATGGTCTACGCCGACGCCGATGCCTTGTGGCGGCTGTCCCTGGACGAGAGCCTGACGGCCAAACCAACCCGCCTGGTTGACGCCGAAAATGTGGGGGAGATATTGATTTCGCCAAACGGCCGTTATCTGGTTTTCCTCTCCCTGCAAGATGTAAATGCCAGTCTGCACCTCGTTGACCTCGAAACCGGCAGCCACCAGACGCTCCTCGACGCCGCCGACCTGGCGGATATAGCCCCGTCCCCGGATTTGGCGGCGTTGATTGGACAAATGCAATGGCTGGCAGACAGTGAAGCCCTCGCCTTCAACACCTACGCCGTTGACCGTGAAGGTGGGCCAGGCATGGGCAGCCTGGAAGATTTGTGGACGGTGAATCTGGCGGGCACACTCACTGAACGGTTTGCGGCAGGGCAGGGCGGCGGCTCTTTTGCCATCTCGCCGCAGGATGTGGTGGTAATGGGTCAGAAAACGGCCGTTATCCGCGCCAATTTAGACGGCAGCAATCAGGAAACCGTCATCAGCTTCCCCGCCGTCAACACCGCCAGCGAATTTGCCTTTTACCCCTGGCTGCAATGGCTGGCTGACGGCGCTTTTGCCACTGCGGCCATTTCCTCCCCAGACCCCTACACCTCAGCCGAAGCAGACTTGTGGCGCATCCCGGCAGCCGGTGAAGCCCAATTCCTGACAGCACTGGAAGGTAACATCATTTTTTCGCCGGTCATCTGGTCTGATTCCGGCAGGCAGTTAGGTTATGTGCGCGAACTGGATGGGCCGGAAGCCGCGCTGGTGCTGGGCGCCG
>JAWOGU010000051.1:0-22186 GCA_046496595.1 Chloroflexota bacterium | reverse complement strand
CTTTATTCCCCCAGTCCCGCACAAAATCGACGGCGCGCTGCCAGGCGGCATAGCCTTCGTCGCGGGTGGCTGGGGCGAGGGTTGGCTCAAAGCGAATGTGGTCGCCGGGAGGCAGGGGCATGGCGCTTTCGTCCGGCCAGAAACCGGCGCCTAAACCGGCCAGCAGACCGGCCGCCCAGGCCGTTGTCTCGGTGAAAGTGGGGCGCAGCACGGGGATGCCCACCAGATCCGCTTGAATCTGACAGGCGAGATCGCTGGCGGAGACGCCGCCGCCTACCAACAGCTTATCGATGCCAATATCCGTTTCGGCAGTGATCGTTTCCAGAATGGTGCGAATTTGGAAGCCGATGGCTTCAAAGAAGGCGCGGCAGATGTGGCTGCGGTCGTGGCCTAACGTCAGGCCGAAGATGGTGGCGCGGGCCTGGGCGTCGTTATATGGCACTTCCAGGCCGTGGAAGGCGGGCACAAACACCACGCCGCGGCTGTCCGGCGCGCTGCCCGCCAGTTGGCTCATTTCCTCGTATTCATCAAAAAGGCGGGCGTTGTCGCGCAGCCAGCGGATGCCCGCGCCGGTGACGCTGGTGGCTGCTTCCAGGCAGTAGGTTTGCCGCTGACCCAGATGCCAGGCGTTATAGACGTTGATTTTTTCCTGTACGGGAGCCTGTTCGCCTAAAAATACCTTGACGTATGACGCCGTGCCGTGGGTGCATTCGGCGGCTCCCGGCTGGCGGCAGCCCTGCCCAAACAGCGCTGCTTGCTGGTCGCCGATCATCGCCAGGACGGGCACGTCGGCTGTTTTGCCATCGGGAGCGGTGATGGTGAGCTGGCCGTATTCATGCAGGGTAGGCACTGCCTGCGGCAGCGGATCCGTAGTCAGGCCGATCCAGTCGAGCCAATCTTGCCAGTATGTTGCGGCGCGGAAATCGAAGAGGCCCATGGCCTGCACCATCGAGGTGTCCATGAGGTGGCCTGAGGGTTTGCCCAGGGCGTTGATGAGCCAGGCGGTGGAAAGCCCGAGGCGCAGGTTGCCGGATTTGGCCGCTTCGATAACGGCCGTTTCATATCTCATGCGCCACGCCAGATGAACGGCCGTCATGTAGGTGCCGGGGGCGTAACCAAGCCGGCGGCGCATTTCGCCATAATGGGGCCACGCTTCTAGCTCGTCGAGAATGGGGGCCGTGCGCAGGTCTTGCCAGGTGATGGCGTTGGTCAGGGAACGGCCGTTACGTTTATCCCAGGCAAATTCCGTGTTGCGTTGGCTCGTCAGGCCGCACGCCGCGATGTCGTCGGGACGGCAGCCCGCGCTGCCCAGCGCTTCCGTGATAGCCGCCGCCACGCCGTCTGCCACCGCTTGCGGGTCTTGTTCCACGTAACCGGGCTGTGGATAGAGCCGTTCCAACCCGTGATAACCATAGCCGTGAACACGCCCCTCACGGTCGAGAATAACGGCTTTGCTGCCGCTGGTACCTTGATCTATGCCGAGGAGAAATGGTTTAGCCATGAGAATTCTTGTGCTTTTTTAGGACACTGATACAGAAGAACACGAATGATTTTGATTTTATGGCTCTTTAGTATTTCACAGGATATTGGTTAATGTAGGGGCGGGTCTTGTACCATTCGATCCAACTAATGTAATGCCCCGCACCAATTTTGTTGTTATTGGAAATTGCGAAAATGGCAAAATCATAGTTTTTAGCAATAAATTGATCGCATCCATTGTCAAAAAATCAATATTGATGAGAAAAAAGCTCTTCTGTATTGATTTATGTAAAGCTTCGAGATGAAGATCATTGTTGTATAACTGCAATAGTTGGAACAAATGACCTGCGTGTGCGCCCAGAGCGGGCAGACACATAGGTCTGCCCCTACCCCGCGAAATCCCAAAGAGCCTAATTATTATCAAACCAATGTTGAAAAGGATCCAGATTAAACAAATGAATCGCGCCGGATTCTGCGCCTAACAGCCGGGCGAGAGCATCATTATAGGCGTCGATTTTTACTTGTATGGTTTCCCATGCGGGCCTCTCTTTTGTGCTGAGCAGCAGTCTGGCCAGCGTGTCTCCCATAGCGAATAGAGACTGTAAAACAATGCCACCAATTTCAGCCGGATACACCGCCTGAAACACACCCTCTCGAATGCCCTGCTGCACAATTTGAGAGAACAGCGGCGTCATCTTCTCCTGGGAAACAAGAGTCATCTTTTCGCGCATCAGGGTGTTATCCTCCTGGTACCAGATGGGCAGCAGGGTGCGCATGAGGCTCTCGTTTTCTATTTTCAAATTGCTGACCTGACCAAAAAAAGAATGCAGCTTTTCCAGGGCGGTCAGGTTTTCATCGGCCAATATGGGATCCAGCAGGAGCATGGATTGGTCCAGCAGGCGGGTGATAAGGGCATCCAGCAGCTCCGCTTTGGAGTTAAAGTGATGATAAAAGGTGCCTTTGGCAATGCCCACTTCGTCGATGATGTCACGAACGGCCGTTTTCTCATACCCCTTCGTATAAAACAACATCTGCGCCGTATCCAGGATTTCGCTGCGCCTATCGTCCGCGCTTTTAACGGGTTGCCCCATGCTCAAACTCCTTATATTTTGTCACCGACCGACCGTCGGTCGGTGACAAAATATTAGCCCAAAATAAGGCGGCGGTCAAGCAGATTTTGTTAATATTTGCTAACTTCCTACCCCAATTCATTGCCGTAAACCACACCCTCATCTACAATACCTTTCTCATTGCCCGATCATGTCAATGGTCGGGCGTTTTTTGCGTCAATTAACAAATTCAAGGTTGCAAAGTGGCATAGTGGCAGAACCATAGGCAGACAGGAGTAATTTGGATCCTCGTCGTCCTGTAACTCTGCCACCCTGCCGTTTAAACCTTTTTACAGGTACAAATACATGTCTCAACCCAAAAATGATATTCGCAACATCGCCATCATCGCCCACGTCGATCATGGCAAAACGACCCTGGTAGACGGGATGCTCCGCCAGACCAACGTCTTTCGCCAAAACCAGCAGGTCACCGAACGCATCCTGGATTCCAACGACCTGGAGCGTGAGCGCGGCATCACCATCCTCGCCAAAAACACCGGCATTGTCTATAACGGCGTCACCATCAACATTGTGGATACCCCAGGCCACGCCGATTTTGGCGGGGAAGTGGAGCGCGTCGTCAATATGGTCGATGGCGTCTTGCTGCTGGTGGATGCGGTGGAAGGACCCATGCCCCAGACCCGCTTTGTGCTGCGCCAGGCATTGCAGCGCGGCATCAAGGTCATCCTCGTCGTCAACAAAATTGACCGGCCTATGTCCCGGCCGGAATACGCCGTCAATGCTACCTTTGACCTGTTTATCGATCTGGAAGCCTCAGAAGAACAGTCTGATTTCCCGGTCATCTATACCAGGGCGCTGGAAGGACAGGCCGGTTATGAACCCAACGATATGGCCGATGATCTGACGCCGCTCTTTGATACCATCATCGGTTACCTGCCCGGACCAATGGTAGATGAAAACGGTCCTACACAGCTTCTGGTGACCACGTTGGAATACAGCAGCTATGTGGGCAAAATTGCCATTGGCCGCCTCTCCAGCGGCACCATTAAAGAAGGTCAGGCAATTACCCACATCATGGCTGATGGCACTATGAAAGAGGGTAAAGTCACCAAAACCTACCTTTTCCGTAATTTGCAGCGTGTGCCGCAGCCAGAAGTTTTCCCAGGCAACATTGTGGCTGTCGCCGGTATTCCCGATGTAGGCATTGGCGACACCCTGGCGGATCCCGACGATCCGCGCCCGCTGCCGCCAATCACTGTGGAAGAACCCACCGTGCGTATGACCTTCACCATCAACGACAGTCCTTTTGCCGGGAAAGAAGGCCAATATCTGACCAGTCGTCAAATTCGGGATCGGTTGACGCGCGAGTTGGAGAGCAACGTCGCCATGCGGGTAGAAGAGACGAGCAGCGCCAGCACGTTCATCGTGTCGGGGCGGGGCGAACTGCATTTGGCGATTTTGATTGAGACGATGCGCCGGGAAGGGTATGAATTTTCTGTTAGCCGGCCTGAGGTCATCTACAAATCAACCGAAGAAGGCGTCAAGGAACCGGTGGAACATGTATTTCTGGAAGTGCATAGTGACTATTATGGCAGCGTCAGCGAAATGTTGGGGCGGCGGCGCGGTCAGGTTACCAGTATCCGCTATGGCGATGACGGCACGGTCTACGCCGAATATCTGATACCCACCCGTGGCATTTTAGGGTTCCGTCAGCCGTTTTTAACAGCGACTCGGGGAACCGGTATTTTTCACACTTTGTTTCATGGCTATGAACCGGTGAAAGGTGATATTGCCACGCAGGAACATGGCTCGCTGGTGGCCTTGGAGTCGGGCATGGTGACTGGTTACGCGCTGGTAGGGTTGCAGCAGCGTGGTTGGTTTTTTGTGAAGCCGGGTGAAGAAGTGTATGCCGGTCAGGTGGTGGGTGAGAATAACCGCGAGGAAGAGCTGGTTGTGAATGTGTGCCGGGCCAAGCAGTTGACCAATCATCGCGCCGCGCCGACAGCTATTACCGAAGGCTTGACCCCGCCGCGAGTGATGTCTCTGGATGATGCGATTGAATATCTGAGTGATGATGATTTGCTGGAAGTGACGCCTGCTTCGCTGCGTATCCGTAAGCGGGAACTACGCCATGATCAGCGGGGTAAGTTGTCTAAGCGGGCTAAGATGGCGGTGTAGGGGCAAGGAATCATTAAGTGCTGCCCGTTAATGTCAATTATTAGTCGAACGTGGAGACCTCTATGAGTCACGTGGAGAAATTTGTACCATTGTTACAGTACCGGGAGTGGCCGCCGGGCGAGATGGTGGAGCGGTCGCAGTTGTTCTATGACGAGGTGCGGCGGCGGCGCACGGTGCGTGATTTCTCCGACAAGCCTGTGCCGCGTGCGGTGATTGAGAACTGCCTTAAGGCGGCGGGCACGGCTCCAAACGGGGCTAATATACAGCCGTGGCATTTTGTGGTGGTGAGCGATCCGGCGTTGAAGAAGCGGATTCGGGAGGCGGCGGAGGCGGAAGAGCGGGCGTTTTATGAAAGCCGGGCTTCTGAGGAATGGCTGGCGGCGTTGGCGCCATTTGGCACCAATGCGGAGAAGCCGTTTCTAGAGACGGCGCCGCATCTGATTGTGATTTTTGCGCAGAGTTATGGTTTTGATGAGGCCGGCCGCAAGGTGAAACATTATTATGTGCAAGAATCGGTGGGGATTGCGACGGGGCTGCTGGTAACGGCCGTTCATCATGCCGGTCTGGTCTCGCTGACTCATACACCCAGCCCCATGGCCTTTCTCAACGACCTGTGCGGCAGACCGGACCACGAACGGCCGTTTCTCATTCTTGTCGTCGGTTATCCGGCAGAAAACGCGACTGTGCCGGGCATCAGCAAAAAACCACTCGAAGAAATCGCCACATTTTTATAGATGCGTGCCCGTGATGCGTAAATCACCCATCATTCATCACCCATCAGTTTTCGGCCGTGAAACAGGGACGCCCGTGCAAATACTGCCGGCACTCTTCCGCCGTTAACGCGCGTCTCTGGCGAGACAGCCCCCGTTGGAATAGTTCCGCCAAATCGTTGACTTCCTGAATAACGGCCGTTGAGTCGGCGCTGGCAGTAGCCAGATAACGGCCGTTTGGACTGTAAGAAACGTCCAGCACTGACGAGGTGTGGTCTAGCAGAGTGCGTACCGTCTGGCCGGTCGTCACGTTCCACAAACGGGTGGTGCGGTCACTGCTGGCAGTAGCCAGGCGCGAGCCATTCAGGTTAAAACTCACGCCCAAAACCGGGCCGACATGGCCGGAAAAAGTGCGGATCGCGTCGCCGGTTTCCAGATTCCACAGACGGGCTGTGCCATCGTCACTGGCGGAAGCCAGGTAGCTGCCCGTGGCGTCAAAGGCCACGTCGTTGACAGGCAGTTCGTGTTCAGACATCGTCTGCAAGAGCAGTCCCGTTTCCAGATTCCAGAGGCGGACTGTGCCATCGGCAACGGCCGTTGCCGCCAACTGCCCATCAGGACTCAAAATCGCCCGGTTCACCACCACGCCGTCATGGTCAAACTGCTGCACGATACTGCTCTCGGCCACGTCCCACAGGCGCACGATGCCGTCATCGCTGCTGGTGAGCAAATAAGCCCCATCCCGGCTGAAAACCACACTGTTCACAGCCGCCTGATGGATCAAGAGCGGCACACGCACCTCACCCGTCTCCAGGTTCCACAGGCGCACATTATAATCTTCACTGGCAGTAGCCAGCCAGACATTGTCCGGGCTGAAAGCCACGTCATTTACAACCTGATTGTGATCGGTGAACACATGCAGGCTGCTGCCGGTTTGGGCGTCCCACACTCTGGCAGTACGGTCGCTGCCGGCCGTCGCCGTCAGGCTGCCATCACCGTTGAACCGAATCCGGCGTACGGCGCCAAGGTGTTCGGTGAGGATAATTTGTTCGAATTCCGGCTCCGCATTCCACACACGGGCCAACCCGCTTTGGCCGCTGGTAGCAAGCTGCAAACCATCGGGGCTAAAGGCCACTGAGAGCACGCCGCTGAGATGTCCTGGCAGGGTGTCGATGGCCTGTCCGCTGTCTACGCGCCACAATTTAACGGTACCATCCGCGCTGGCGGTCGCTAAAACGTCGCCATCCGGGTTGAAGGTGAGATCGTTTACCGTTTCGGTATGTCCGGCCAACATGTCCTGCACACGGCCCGTTTCAACGGCTAACAGACGCACGATATTGTTGCTGGCAGCAGCGATGAGCATATCGTCCGGGCTGTAATCAATGGCGTTGATGCGCTGCACTTCCCCTTGTTGGTTGAGAGTTGGCTCAATGGCGTTCAGCGAAGCGCCGGTAAGGGCATTCCACAAGATGATGCGGCCGTCTACCCCGGCGCTGGCTAACTGGGCGCCTGTGCTGTTGTAGGCGACATCGGTGACGGCGTCAATGTGTCCAAAAGAAAGGAAGGGAGAGGTCCAAATGGTGGTATCCCACACGCGTATGGTGGCGTCTTCGTTGGCGGTGGCCAAGCGGGCGCCATCCGGGCTGAGGGCCAGGGCGTTGACTGGCCCGTTATCTCCAGTCCGCGTGAAGAGAAGGCGGCCGGTTTGAGCATCCCAAACTTTAATCAGGCCGTCTTCGTCGGCAGAAATAACCTGGCTATCGTCATGAGAAAAAATGACGTCGGTGACAGACTCCTGGTGTCCCTCCAGCGTCAGGTAATTCTGCCCGGTGGTAGCGTCCCATAGTTTAATGGTGGTATCTGCGCTGCCGGTAGCTAAGCGCGCGCCGGTTGAGTTGAAGGCAACGGCCGTTACCGGGCCGTCATGTCCGGAAAGCGTAAACTGAAGCTGGGCGGCGCGCAGCGTACGATAGAGGGCGTCTTCTGCTTCCGCCGAAGCCGTCTGGTCAATGGCAAAGGTGGTATTGACGGCTTCCACCGCCAGCAGCAGCGCCAGTTGGGGAGCATTTTCCAGGTTATCGGTGGCGGCGCGGGCCAGTTCCCGCGAGGTTGCCAGGCGGAACTGACGGTCTGCTTCGATGGCGGAAATGCGAGCCTCTGCCTCACGGGCGGCTGCCAGATCGGCGTTGGCCACAGCCTGCGCTTCGCTGGTAGCGGCAATGTCGGCGGCGGTAATGGCGATGGCTTCACTGGTAGCGGCGAGGCCGGCGCTGCCAATCGCTTCCGCTTCGCGGGTGGCGGCGAGGCTGGCATTGGCGACGGCTTCGGCTTCGTGGGTGGCAGCCAGGGCTGCGTTTTGCAAGGCTGCGGCTTCGCTGGTGGCCGCAATGACTGCGTTTTCGGCGGCAATGAGCGCGTTTTGGCTGGCCCGCTGGCCGTTTATCGCCGCCCAGGCCCCGGCCAAAATAGCGACGATGGCAACGCCGGCCAAGGCCCAGGTGATGCGCTGCAAGCGCTGGGCAATGGCTGCATTTTCGGCGGCGAAGCGGCTTTGTTCTTCGGCGCGTAATTGTTGTTCTTCGGCGCGCAGGCGTTCTGCTTTAGCCAGGGCGCGGGCTTGTTCAAGCTGGATGATGTAGGCCTGGGCTTTTTCTTCTTGTGCTTTTTGTTCGGCTTGCTGGCTGGCCTGAATAAACGCCTCTTCCAGCTGGGATTTGTCTGAATATTCGTTGGCTTCTTCCAGCATCATGCCGCGCCAGAGTACGCTGGGATCGTGGCTGCGCTGTGCCCACTCTTCGGCGGATTCAGCCAGACGGGCGCGGTGGCGGCGGGTGACGCGCTCTTCTTCCAGCCAGCCGATGAAGCGCGGCCAACTGGCGACGAGCGCTTCGTGAGTGAGTTCGATCTGGTCGTCATCGGGGGTGTCGCCGCGGGTCAGGCGGATGAGGCGGGCGTTGATCAGGCGATCCAGCACGCTGTTAAGCCGTTCGCTGGATTCGTTGATGTGGTAAAGGGCCACACGGCGGACGCGCTGGCGGGCGATTTCCAGGCTGGGACCGGGGTAGATGGTGGCGAGCATGATTTGGCGGGCGATCTCGCGGTCTGGCGGGGCGAGCTGGGTGTAGCAGGCGTTGGCGCTGTTGGCTAGAGCCTGCCGTCCGCCGCCAAGCTGCTCGTAGGCGGTCCAGGTCACGCGGTTGTGATCACGCATTTCCCATAGTTTGAGCAAGGTGAATTGCAGCAGGGGCAGGGCATTTGGTTCGCCGAGGATGTCGCGGATGAGTTCGGTGATGAGACCTTCTTCAAAGTGCAGGCCGATTTGGGCGGCAGGCTTTTCGATGACTTCGTGTAGTTGGGCAGCGTTCATGGGCCGCACGCGAATCTGGGCCTGTTCGTAGGCTCTTTGGAAGGTGGCGATGCGCATGAGTTGGCTTTCGTAGTCTGTGCGCATGGTGATGATGAGGGTGTGGCGGACGCTGCCGTCTTGGGCGAGGTTGAGCAGGTTATCGATGAAGATTTGTCGTGTTTCTTCGTCTTGGCAGAGGGTGAAGAGTTCTTCAAACTGGTCGATGATGAGAACGACGGGTTGGTTATATTGGCTGCTGACCAGGTGGTACAGGTGATGCGGGTTTTCCCGGAACTTGCGTGTGTTTTCCTGTACCCATTCGGTGGTGAGGGCGCCGGGCGGGCGGAAAAGGCGGGCCAGGTTTTGCAGGGGGTGGGAGCCGGGCATGGTGCGCTGCGGGTAGTGCCAGGAGCCGCTGCCGGGGAAGGCGTTTTCTTGCAGGCGGGGGATGAGGCCAGCGAGGACGACGGAGGATTTGCCGCAACCTGAGGGGCCGGTGACAGCCAGGAAACGGCCGTTATCCAACCGGGTGATCATGTCGTTGATGAGGCGGGTACGGCCGTAGAAGATGCCCCCATTTTGGGTGGAGAAGGAATCCAGCCCGACATAAGGGCAAAGTTCGTCGGGGAGGAGGGGAGCCTGGTTAATGTCGAATTCGGCCAGGGTGCTGTCTTGGGGCGGGCAGCCTTTGTGGAATAGTTCGTTGGCCCAATAATCCAGCAGGTTTTGGGCTTCGTGGCGGTCATCGTCGTTTTGCAGGATAGCGCCGGTGGCGGTTCCCTGGTTGATGAAGAGGTTGATGTCGTTGAGATAGGCGGAAACGGCCGTTTCGTCATTTTCGGCCAGATCGCGCCGGGACATCAATAAAAGGCGATGACGTTCTTTCAGGTCGATTAAGGAAAAAAACTGCTTTGGGTTTGTCATGGTTGGTCATCATAGGCGCAGCGAAAGCCGACGGTGCTAAAGATACGTTCTGAATCAAGGTTTTCCCAGGTGGGAGTCAAGGGCTGACGATTTGACGTTCTTAACTGCGGGGCCGGACTGGTCCAACCGCCGCCGCGCACTACTTTTTCTCCATTGTTTTCATCGATGTAGGCTGAACCATCGGTTGGGGCATTATTATAGTTGGCAGCGTAATCGTCTGCTACCCATTCCCACATGCTGCCGGCCATGTTAAAGGCGCCAAAGGGACTAATACCCCCAGGAAAGGCATCCACGGGACGCAAAATGTCATAAATGTTTGCACGCACTATCCTTTGGTTGAATAGGGCCAGGTTATTGTTGGGGGGCGGTGTGTTCCCCCAAGGATAAAGGCGGTCATCCAGGCTGCGGGCGGCATATTCCCACTCGGCTTCTGTGGGCAGCCGGCCGCCAACCCAGGTGCAGTAGTCGGAAGCGCCATACCAGGTGACCCAGTTGATGGGATAATTGCCATAGCCGGCTGTCGGTTCATAGATGCCGACGTTGTTCAGCAGCAGGGTGAATGTGGTTTCAAAACCGGTGGCGACACAGTCGTAGCGGCCGCCGCCGCAGTTGGATTTGTAGCCGCCAATGCTGTTGAGGAAGTTGGCATATTGCTGCACGTTTACTTCGTATCTGTCGAGGTAAAAATCGGTGACTGCGACTTCGTGCCAGGGTAATTCGTTATCCTGGGCGTCCGGATCAGCGCGGGACGCGCCCATACCAAAAACGCCGCCAGTAATGTAGAGCATGGGCATACTGTCTTTTTCGCGTAGAATGGTGCCCCAATAAGCGGCTTCGTTGAACTGGTTGACCAGGTCGTCGAGGCTGGGGGTGGTGGTCGGTAGCGTTGAAGGAGGTGCAGGAGGTTCGGCGGCTTCGGTGGCGCGGGAAACGGCCGTTGCCGTGACAGCCAGATCAGCCTGAGCCGTAGACGTGGCTCTGCCCGCTTCGTTGGTGCCGGTGGCTTCCACCTGAGTACGGGTTGCATTTTGGGCCTGACTGGTTTCAATGGCGCCTGCCTGGTCGGTAGCGGTGGCTTCCTGCGCGCCTACTGTTGCCTGGGCGGCGGCTGAATCCTGAGTGCTGGCGGCGGCTAACTGATTTTTGGTCGCCTGGGCGGCAACCAGAGTTATCTGGGCGTTAAGCGCTTCCTGAGTGCCTTGCGCTGCCAGTTGTTGATTTTCTAGCTGCGCGGCAAGGGCGTCCGAGGCGGCTCTCGTTGCGGCAAAATCTGCTGCGTTTGCTGTGGCGGCTGCCTGGCTTGCCATGGCTTCGGCGGCATTGGCGCGGCTGCTGCTCCAAAAGATGGCTAAAACGCCGATAATGGAAATGACCGCTAAAATTGCCAGGGCGAGGCTGAAGCGGCGTTCTCGCTGCCGGATTCTTTCCTTTTCAATTTCTTCGCGGTCCCGTTCGGCTAAACTTTTTGTGATAAACGCCGATTCTAAGGAATTGAGGTCTTGATATTCTTGCACTTCCAACAGCGCTGACCCGCGCAGCAGCAGAGCTGGATCTTCCTCGTTTTCACGCCAATGTTCGGCCTGGGTTGTCAGGCGCTGGCGCTGGCGCAGCTGCACACGTTGGTCGTCCAGCCAGCCGACCAGGCGGGGCCAATTGCGCACCAGGGCTTCATGCGCCACTTCGAGTTGATCGTCTTCCGGGTTATCACCCGGCGTCAGGTGAATCAGGCGGGCGTCGATCCACTTTTTCAGGACGCGGTCGATGCGGTCGTGGGCTTCGCCAGCCATGTAGAGGGAGCGGCGGCGCACACGCGCACGGGTGACTTCCAGTCCCTGGCTGGGCTGTACCAGACGCATCATGATGCGGCGGGTAGTTACCTGTTCTTCCGGTATCATGCTGCTGTAGATTTCTTCAGCGGTGTGTTCCAGGGCAGCCATAACGCCGCCAATGCGCCGGTAGGCTTCCCAGGTGATGCGGTTTCTTTCGCGATTGTCCCATAGTTTGAGCAGGGCAAATTGCAGCAAGGGCAGGGCTGCCGGTTCGCCTAAGATTTCACGAATGATGGCGTCGATCAGGTCGTCGTCGAATTTAAGGCCGATGGGTTGAGCCGGTTTTTCGATGGCGTCTCTCAATTCGGCGGCGTTCATGCTGGCGACGCGCGTTTGTCCTTGTTTGAACAGGTTTTGGAAGAGAGGCGTCTTGTTGAGGAAGCTTTCGTAGTCGGTGCGCATGGTGAGGATGACGACATGACGCGCGTTTGGGGCCTGCACCAGATTGAGCAGGTTGTTGAGAAAGGCTTCGCGTTCTTCGATGTCCTGGCAGAGTGTGAAAGTTTCTTCGAACTGGTCGATGACGAGAACGGCCGTTTCCTGATTGGCGGCATTGATCATCTGCGTGAGATGATGCGGGTCTTCTCGCAGTTTTTCAATATTCTCGATGGTCCACAGGGCGTCATCGGCGTTGTCGGCGGGTTTGAGCAGCTCCACCAAATGGGCCAACGGAGCGGAACCGGGCACGATAGGGCGGTAGTAACGCCAGGTTTCACTGCCGGGCAGGGCGCCAGCTTCCAGGCGCGGTACTAACCCGGCCAACACCACAGATGATTTGCCGCTGCCAGAAGGCCCCACAACGGCAATCAGCCGGTTGACTGAGACCTGCTTGATCAAACCCTCAATTAACTCGTCGCGGCCAAAAAAACGAGAGCCATCGTTTACGTGAAAGGCATTCAGGCCAACATATGGGCATAGTTCATCCGAGATTTCTGGCTGTTTGTCTGGTTGGAATTCTGCCAGCAGGGGGTCTCCTGGTGGTTCCAGACCGGCGTGAAAGAGCTGGTTGTCCCAGTAATCGAGCAGATTTTGCACGGCCCAGCGGTCGTTGTCGCTGTCCAGGTACATGCCGCTTAACTGGGCGCGCTGCATAAATAGCGCCACGCCGGCGTAAAATTCGGCGGGATCTTCGTCCCGGCGCCGGCTCTGTAACAGGTCGCGGTGGGTATCACGAATAGAGGTGAGAGAAAGGAATGGCTCGACGGCGGGCGTCTCTGGTAAGGGAGTATTGGTACTGCTCATTTTACTGTCCTCAACAATAAGTCTAACGATTCACCCACTTTTTGCAGGTTGTGGCAGAGGCTTAATAATTCCAGGTCTACCTGCCGGAAACGACGGCCTGTCTGGCTGCGAAAGCGGCGGAACAAGCGGCGGGCTTTGACGATGATGCCTTCGGTAATGGCTTCGCCCAGGGAAATGGAGACTTCTTGGATGTTCGCAGCCCATTCTTCTTCGTGACCCTGGAGCAAGTCTTGGGTCATGGTTTCCAGATCGTACCAGGCGTCTTCAAGTTCTGCGATATTGGTGTTGAGGGTGGCTTCTACCCGGCGCAGTTCGTCGTCGATGGCTTGCCAGGCGTTGTGTTCTTTGGTGAGTTTTTGCAGGTTGACGTCAATGCCGCTGAGGGCGCCGGCGCCTTGCTTAATTTGGGTGATCAGTTGGAGTTCTCCGCTGAAATCAGAGGCGTCTATGTTGGCGCAGATGAGGGTGATTGCTTTTTCCAGGTTATCCAGGCGTAAGGTGTTGGCAGCGAGCACGAGTTGGGCGTTGATGCGTGATGGTTGTCGGTTGATGATGCGGTAGAGCAGCCGTATCGCTTTGTTGAGGGTAATGAGGTCTGTGTTCTCAACGGCCGTTTGTGTTTCCACTTTCACCTTTTCCAACTGCGACAGCCAGGTCGACGCTTCTTGCGCGAAGACAGCCCGGTAAGGCGTCTTCAGGAGGTCGTCTATTTTGCTGCTGAGTTCAGGCTCGTTGATGGCCAGGTTGTCCCAGGCCAGATCATCATCGGGCAGGCGTTTGCGGTCATTTTCTATGAGGAAGTAGCGATTTTCCAACTCCTGGAATAGATCATGAACAAGTTTATAGTTGTTCATCAGATCGATCTGGTCGGAGGCTGCTTCAAAATCTGTTTGGAAACTCACCACAGCTTCGCGGGTTTCCGGACGGCGCACCAGTTGGAGCAAGGCCATGAAACTACGGTTGGCAATCAGGGTGTCGGAATCGGCAGAGGGAGGCTGGGTAATCATTACTGGCAAGCCGGATAAAATGCTTGCTGTTTCACCTGGATCAAGGTGGATCTGGCTCCAGGTGAGGGCGGGCCGTTGTTTTTGCAAGGTGATGAGCAAGACGCGCAAGCGCTGTCGGCGCTGAAAATGTTCAATGAGTTTACTGGCCCTTATGCTTAAGGGATCGGTGGGGCCACCGAGTTCGTCGAAGTTGACATTGAGATCGGCGCAGAGCAGCCTAAAATCGTCCAGATTGAACATGTCCATGATGACCTGGCGCAGTTTTGTCTGGCTGATCTGATCTCCTTCCGGAATCGGATCTTCGTCTTCTGGCATAAGGTTTTGGTTCAACTGCGGCGAGTCTGTCATGAATGAGTTCCTGACCGGGAATTATAGGGGTAGTCGGCTAAATTGTAAATCTGGCGTCGTGAGCGGTGGGGGGCGCAGCCTCGTTTTCTGGCGCTTTGTGGCTTGGGTTATGGCTTTTGGATTTTCAGACGCCCTCAGCGGGACGTTTCTATGACTGGGAGGATTCCGATTTTCGCCGGAATTCACTTATAAAAAGAAGTCTTTAAGGGCGGCGGAAATGTCGCCGACAAGGCTGTGCCAGGGGGCGTCTGGCGTGCGCGTGATGGTCATGGTTTTGCCATGAATGGTCAGTTGGGTGATGCCGTCTATCATGGATAATGCCTGGGCGACGGGTGAGCCTTCTTCCATGTCGGCTAATGAGTGGTATGTTTCGCTGCCGCCTTCTGTCAGGACCAGGTTTGTGGTGATCTTTATGGTGAGATCGTTGTCATCTATTTCTGTTTCGATTTCGATATATTCGGACATATTTTTCAATATAGGTGGTTGATTGGACCAATCTTCAAGATTAGTCCAATTTCGCCGGGTTTAGTATGTGTCTGTTTGGGTATTGGGCTTGAGGATGAGCATGGAGCATTGGCTGCCGTTCATGACTAGTTTCGTGACGCTTTTGTAGAGCCAGCGCTTGACACCGGCCCGGTTGTGGGTTGCCATGACGATGAGGTCGATGTTTTGTTCAGCGGCGTAGGCGAGTATGGCGTGTTGGGGTTTGCCGTTGCGCACGGCCGTTTTGATGGGCTGTGTCGTCTGGTAGCGTATTTCCAGGTCATGCAGGTAGGCTTCCTCTTGGGCGAATAACTCTTCCCCCAGGGCGGCATGGCTTTTGAGTTCGGCGGCAGACCATTCGCCGCCTTCCAGGGGAATAGCGGCGTCTTCGATGATGGTTAACAAGTGGACACGGGCGTTGAGGGCGCCAGCGACGGCAAAACCTGGATCCAGCGCCTGTTCGGAAAGCATGGTTTGGTCCAGGGTGATGAGGATGTTTTTGATGGGGCGTTCGTCGCGGATTGCCATGATGGGACAGGGAAGATTGCGGATTACTTTTTGGGTGACGCTGCCCAGCAGCCAGCGCGACATGCCGGAACGGCCGTGGGTGCCCATGATAACGAGATCCGTCTGGTTGGAAACGGCCGTTTCCACCACACAATCAGCCGCACTCCCTTCCAACATGATGGCGCGCATGGGCACATTGGCCCCGGCGCGGGTTTCGACGATGCTGTCCAAATAATTCGTCAATCGTTCCTTCATGGGAGAAATTTCCAGCTCAGGTATTAGGGAAGCTGGCGCATCATAATATTCATCTGTTGGAATTATCGCGCGTTCCACCAACACGGTGACAAGCACTATTTTTGCTTTATATGTTTGCGCCAGAGCCAGCGCCGGCGCCAACGCACATTCTGATAGCAGTGATCCATCCAGCGGTACCAAAATTGTCTTAAACATGGTCAACCCCTCTCCGTAGTGATGAAGTCATGCAGTTGGTAAAAGGTACGGTGTGTTTGAATTTCCAGATTGGGCCAATCTTCAAGATTGGCCCAATCTCGCCAAGTTCACTTTCTTCTTTTAGTTCTTTTATTGTAAAGCATAATGGCGTTACCCAAAAATGTCTCTACCGAAAAAGCTCACGTAAAGGCGCAAACTTGTACTGAGCAATGCCGAAGCAGACGTAAAGTTACTCGAGAAAAAAATCTGCGCCATCTGCGAAATCTGTGGTTTTTTCAGGGCAGTCAAAAATCAGCAGTGAACGGATAACTGATAACAAAAACAGCGTGCCCGCTTACACGAACACGCTGTCAACTTGTCTGGTTTTAGACAGTTTCCCAACATACTGAAAACTGTACACTGTTTACTGTTTACGATTCCCCACTTTCCTCATCCAATGCCTTTTGCAGCCGTTCTTGCGCCTCAGTATCGATGGTCGTGGCTACAATTTTGCCGCTGAACTGTTTGAAGGTGTCGATGACGGTTGGCCGATGCGTGGTTGAACCCAGGATAAACAAGGCGGTATGGCCGTTGTCCAGGTCGTTGGCAATGGATTGAATGGTGCCTTTGTCCACACCCAGGTCAATTTTCTTGCCGATCATGCGTCCCACAATGGCGCCGCCTGCCAAGCCCAATATCGGACCGCCGAGCATCCAGCCAATCAGTGTGCCTAAAACTGCGCCTTTGACTGCGCCGCTGCGCTTTTCGCTGTGTACTTTTTCATTAACTGACAGTTCGCCAGCCTCGTTTTTGGTAACAAACACGGCGTCTTCCAGGTTGACCACTTTTTTGTCGTCCAAATCTTTTAGCGCGTCGTATAAACCTTGCGCCTGCTCCATGTCCTCAAACGTGACCACAACCAGTTGGCTGGGCAGTCTTTCTGTTAACTGAGAGCCGGTGGAGGCTCCTCCGGCGGAACGTGCTGCTTGATTACCGATTTCACTTGGCATAAAAATTCTCCTTAAATTAGTTGTATCCCTTACCGCCACCACAACGATTGTGTGACGAATGATGTCATACGCCAGGAAATTGTACCATAACTCTGCTGACAGGATGGTATAATCGCGGGCAATCAATCCTAAGCCGGTGAATGCTCTATGAAGGCGATTGCCCAAACTCTGAGTTCTCGTGTATCCTTCCCTCTGTTATGACACTATCACCTGCCATATCAAGTGATGGTCACTTTCAAAGTGACTATCGCCTACACCTAGAGCCTTGTCATTCCTGACGCCTGCTTTCCTTCTGTTGGGCTTGTTGGCTGTGCCCATCATCCTCATGTACATGCTGCGGCTGCGGCGGCGGGAGGTGATGGTGAGCAGCACCCTGCTCTGGCAAAAGCTTCTGCGCGACCGGGAGGCCAATGCCCCCTGGCAAAAGCTGCGGCGCAACTTGCTCCTGCTTTTGCAGCTTCTTATTTTAGCGGCGCTGGTGCTGGCTTTGGCACGGCCGTTTTTCCCCGTTCCCTCGGTTATCAGCGGCAGTACGGTGGTTTTGCTGGACGCTTCCGCTTCGATGCAAGCCACTGACGTGACGCCCAGCCGCTTCGAGGCCGCCAAAGCGGAGGTCGCCAACCTTATCAACGACCTGGGCGGCGACAACCAGATGACTCTCATCCACGTCGGCGATACGCCTACGGTGCTGGCGGCGGCCACCAGCGACAAGACTATTTTGCGCCGCGCGCTGGAGAACGCCCAGCCCACTACCGCTGCGCCTAATTGGGAAGCAGCCCTGGCGCTGGCTGCCGGCGCGGCGCAAGGCTTTCGGGATGGGCGCATCGTTATCGTTTCCGATGGCGGGTTGTCTGGCGATTTGCCGCCGCTGCCCACGGCCCCGGTTTACCGGCCGATAGGCGGGAGCGGTGAAAATTTAGCGATTTCGGCGCTGGCGACGCGCAGCACCGCAGCCGGCCCGCAGTTGTTTGCCAGCATCGCCAACCAGGGCGTGCTGGATCAGACCGCGTTATTCAGCCTGACGCTGGACGGCGTGCTTTACGATTCCCGCCGTATCTCTGTGCCCGCCGGCAGCACGACCAACCTCACCTGGGATTTGCCGGACGGCACGGCTGCCATCGAAGCTCGTCTCTCCGACCATGAAAACGACTACCTGGCGCTGGATGACGCCGCTTTTGCGGTGCATGAAGGCGGCGTCAGCAACCGGACGCTGCTGGTGACGGAGGGTAACCTGTTCCTGGAGCAGGTGTTTAGCGTGCTGCCCGGCGTTGAAGCGTTTAAAGCCGGCCCTGGCAGCGATGTTACGCAGGAAGCCTTCGACCTGGTCGTGTTCGATGGCGTACCGCTGCCCGATCCGCTGCCTCAGGCTGACATGCTCATTATCAATCCGCCCGTCGGGGACGCCGGTTTGCTCAATGTGACCGGCGTCTTTTCTAATACGGTTGCCATCCGTTTAGCCGATTCGCCGCTGCTGCAATTTGTGGATTGGCGCAACGTCCACGTGCGGCAGGCCAAGAACGTGGAAGCGCCTTGGGCGCAGACTTTAGTCCAGGCGGAGGGCGGTCCGCTGCTGCTCATTGGGGAGCAAAACGGGCAGCGTCTGGCCGTTTTGACGTTTGACGTGCGCGACTCTGACCTGCCCTTGCAAATTGCATTTCCCATTTTAATGGCTAATATTACGAGCTGGCTTAGTCCTGGACGCGCTTTTGACGCGCCTACCGGTTTGCAGCCGGGCGACCCAGTTTCCATTTCTCCGGCGGCGGCGACAACGGCCGTTTTGGTGACAAAACCAGATGGCAGTGTGTGGCAAACGCCGGTTGGCGAAGCGGCTCTGATCTTCCCGGAAACCGACCAGCTTGGCCTGTATCAGGTCAGTTTACAGGATAACGAGGGCGCGCAATCTGCCGGCAGCTTTGCCGTCAACCTTTTTAGCCCGGCCGAATCGGCCATCTTGCCGGCCGAAGTGCTGGACATTGGGCAGGTGACGGTAACGACGGAGGATGAGGGCAACGTGGGCCAGAGAGAGTGGTGGCCCTGGCTGCTGCTGGCGGCGATCTTGATTTTGATCGTCGAATGGTGGGTTCATTACCGTGGTGTGCGCTTGCCGAAGCTGAATGGGTTTACACTGCGCGGCGGCGCGCAGAAACCACCACCCTAATTCTCCCCCACAGGGAGAGGAATATACTACCGGATAACGATTATAGATGAGCGAAGACGAACAAATCACAACCTCCTGGCAGCGTGACCCGCGCCTGCGTTATCTGGCGCCGGTTGTGATTTTGTTGGGCTTGCTGCTGTTGATCCTGATTGTGGCGGCGTCGTGCGGCGGCGGCGGTAGCGACGACGGTCTGAAACCTTTCCGGCCTACGCGTACTCGTGGCGAGGCCACGGTAGACGGGCAGTTGCTGGCATTGAGTTTTACGGAGTTGAACGCGGAACCGGCTGCTTATCAGAATCAGCGGATTCGCGTGACCGGCAATTATATGATTTTAGCGCCGCCTGACTGCCGTTTGTACACCGGGCCGTTGTTCGCCTGGGGGCTGATTGCGGAGGAGTTGCAGCTTAATGCGCTGGGTTTTGAGGAACTGGTCAGATATTTGCCGGAAGGGCTGGAGATGACGGTGGAGGGGGTTTGGCGGCTGTATGACGGGCCGCTGGGTTGTGGCAAGGGACCGGCTGATGGGGTGGCCTGGTATTTGCAGGTGGAGCGCATCATTGCGCCCAATCCGCTGCCGCTGATCAGCCGCACGGTGATGCCTACGCTGCCGGGCGCTTCGGGCACCATTGTGGCGACTCAGCCGGGGATTGTGGTGACACCATTGGAAACAAGAACGCTGGAAACGGCCGTTCCTGATCAACCCGGTATTGGCATTACACCTCTGGCTACCAACACGCCCCCCTTCCCTGGCACTCCGCCTGGGCCGCTTACGCTCACCCCTACGCCCACCGGCACAGTCAGCGGCTTAATGACAACCACCCCTATACCCGGCCAAACCGTGCCGCCCACGCTCCTGCCCGGACAGACGGGAACGCCCGCCCCTGGCGGCACTGCCACGCCCACATTCACGCCTTCGGCGACTGTGCCCGGCCTGACGACGCAAACACCGGCGGCTACCAGTCCCGGTTATCCCAATCCCAATACGCCGGTACCTACCTCTGATCCTTACGGTTAGTACCCGTGTTTGGTAATCCGCATTCCGTAATCGGTAATCGGTTATCCGTAATCGGTAATCCGCCAGGCGAACTCTCTGGTAGTCGCCAATCGGGAATCGGAATACGGATTTTGGCTTACGAATACCAGGGATCCTCTATGAACGAGAACTTTGTACCGGCATATGCCCCGCCCGACAATCGCGCTGCGCCCGCTTTTTGGTTTCTTTTTCGTGATGCCGAGATGTTGGTGAGCCTGGCTGACAATGGACAGGCGGCACTGCCGTTTATCGTCAATCCGGCGGCGCTGAAGCTGCCCGGCTGGCGCGTGGCGCGGCAGCAGTATTTGGGTTATTTGCAGCAGGGACCGCATTGTTTTGTTGCGGAACTGGCGCCGGACAGGCCGGAGTCTGACCTGCCGGCCGGCATGGCGCTGCTGGATTTACGCCGCTTGTACGGCCGTTTACCGGAAGATCATCTGTGGCTGGCGGGGCGGGCGGTGCAGTTGGTGGACTGGGACCGCACGAATCAGTTTTGCGGGCGCTGCGGCGCGCAGATGCATTTGTCGCCGAATGAGCGTGTTAAAAAATGCGCCCACTGCGGTCATACCAGCTATCCCCGGCTGTCCCCGGCGATGATTGTGCAGGTGACGAGAAAGGGGGAGAACGGCCGTGAAATCTTGCTCGCCAGAAGCAAGCGTTACAAAACCCCCATGTACAGCGTCCTGGCAGGCTTCGTGGAGCCGGGCGAAACATTGGAAACTTGCGTGCGGCGTGAAATCCGGGAAGAGGTGGGACTCGAAGTCGCCAATATCCGTTACTTTGGCAGCCAGCCCTGGCCTTTTCCAAATTCGTTGATGATCGCCTTTACCGCCGACTACGCCAGCGGCGAGCTTGTGTTGCAAGAAACGGAAATCGTAGACGCGCAGTGGTTCCGGCCCGACAATCTGCCGCCCTACCCGCCGCCCATGAGTATTGCCAATCGGCTGATTGAGGCGTTTCGGAAGGGGGAGAGCGGAAGGATGAAGGATGAAGGATGAAGGCAAAACCCTGCCGCCCTGCCACTTTGCCCCTCTGCCACCCTGCTGCTATTTGACTAAACGACTGCCTGACTATTCGACTACAAGACGATATAACGCCTCTGTTGTGGGTTAAAATGCTTTAAAGCAAATTACATGAGAAAGGAGTTTTGATATGAAAAATATTATGGTTACCGGTGGGGCCGGGTTTATTGGCTCTAATTTTGTGATTTATATGCTGGAGAAGTACCCTGAGTATGAGATCGTCGTTTACGACAAGCTGACGTATGCGGGTAATCTGGATAACCTGCTGGAGGTGTCTGATGAGCCGCGTTACCATTTTGTGCTGGGGGATATTTGTGACGCCGCCAAAGTGGATGAAACCATCGAGCAGTACAAGATTGATACCATCGTCAATTTTGCCGCTGAAACGCATGTGGACCGCTCCATCATGCAGCCGGACGCCTTTATTCAGACGGGCGTGTATGGCACTTATGTGCTGTTGGAAGCGGCTAAAAATCATGGATTGGAGCGTTACCATCAAATTTCCACTGATGAAGTGTACGGCCACATCCCGGCGGGCTACTCCAGTGTGGAAACGGATAAGCTGGATCCCCGCAGCCCGTATGCCGCCAGCAAAGCCAGCGGCGACCTGTTGGTGAACGCTTATTTTGTGACGTATGGCCTGCCCGTGACGATTACACGCGGTTCCAACAACATTGGGTCGTTCCAGTATCCTGAGAAGGTGGTGCCGTTGTTTGCCACCAATGCCATGGATGGGCTGCCGCTGCCGGTGTACGGCGACGGGCAGCAGATGCGGGAGTATCAGTACGTGGTGGACCACTGTGAGGCGATTGATTTGGTGCTGCACAAAGGGGTGATTGGCGAGACGTATAACGTGGGCACCGGCGTGGAGATGGCAAACATGCGTATGGTGGAGATTTTGCTGGATGCGCTGGGCAAACCGCGTGACTTGATCCGCCACGTGGCGGACCGCCCGGGGCACGACCGCCGTTACAGCCTGAACGTGGATAAGATTAGGGCGCTTGGCTGGGAACCCCGGCATAGTTCTGAAGAAGCGGTGCGCAAAACGGCCGTTTGGTACCAGAACAATGAGTGGTGGTGGCGTAAAATCAAGAGCGGCGAGTTTAAGGCCTATTACGAAAAGCAGTACGGGGAGCGTTTGCGCGCCACGGAATCTTAAACAGCAGCCACTTTCTATAGATTGGACCAATCTCGCAGATTGGTCCAATCTAAAGAAAGCGGCTGCTGTTTAAGACTCTGTAGCGCGCATGCGTTCGCCGTACTGCTTTTCGTAGTACGCCTTAAACTCGCCGCTCTTGATCTTACGCCACCACCACTCGTTGTTTTGGTACCAAACGGCCGTTTTGCGCACCGCTTCTTCAGAACTATGCCGGGGTTCCCAGCCAAGCGCCCTAATCTTATCCACGTTCAG